>JAFGIS010000086.1 GCA_016929495.1 Polyangiaceae bacterium
GGGCTTGGTTCTTGGCAGACCCGATTCTCAGGCCGGCCAAGGAGCCGCCGCTACCTCAAGAGTTCAACAGCCGACGGGGCATCCCCCATCCTGACGTGGGTACGGATAGGGCCAGCCGATGCGGCCACGCCGCTGCCGGTGCTCGCTCCGCGACCAACGCGGGCCCTCGAATCCGTGATTCGCATGGTCGCCGAGGCGGACCCCGAAGACGTGATCGCCAATCGACTGGATCCCTGGCATGGAGTCCACTTCCATCCGCATTCGTTTGCGCGGCTGCGCGTGCTGAGCGAACAGGACGGCGTCATCACCCTGCGCGTCGCCTTCCGGGTGCTCGGCCCACTGTGCGTCGAGGTCGACGCCACCTTCCATTGCCCCGAACCCAACACGATCGTGATGACCATCGTCGCGGGCGACGGCTGCGGCTCGGTCGTGGAAACGCACGTCACACCGCTCTTCCCGGGACATTCGGCGATCGTGGAGGCCACCCTCGCGACCTCGGACCGGCCCGGGTTCGCTCTGGTCATCCGAACCGCAGCCCTATTACGGCCGTTGGTCGAGAACGTTGCGCGCCGCCTTTGGGTCGAAGACAGCGCCTACGCAGAACGGACGCGCTATCTCAGAACTGGCCAGCGCCCGGGTCTCGGCGCCCGCTCGCGTTGGGCACGTGCCCCCGGGACACCACGTCCGCCCGCAAAGCACAGCCATGGCAGGTGAAAACCACTGGGACTACGTTCTCGTCGGCGGCGGGCTGCAGAACTGCCTGATGGCGCTCGCCCTGCTCAGCGCACGACCCGCGACGAAGCTGCTCATGCTCGAGCGCGATGCGAGCCTGGGTGGCAATCACATCTGGTGCTTCCACGCGGGGGACGTCAGTCTCGAGGCGCGAGGCTTCATCGATCCGCTGGTCGTGCGGCGCTGGCCCGGGTACGACGTGTTCTTTCCCCATCGAGAACGCCGATTGGACGAGTCCTATGCGGCCGTCACGAGCGAACGCCTGGACCAGATCGTACGCGAGCGAATCGGGGCTGCTTCTCGAGCGCAGCTCCTGACCCAAGCCGAGGTGACTTCGGTCGGCCGGGATTGGGTGCGGCTGTCCGATGGCAGCGAGCACCGCGCCCGACTGGTCATCGACGCGCGCGGCCCCGAACAACTGCCGCTGCACGGCGTGGTCGGATACCAGAAGTTCCTGGGCTTGGAGCTGCGCCTCCGTCGACCGGCCGCGCGCGACTGCCCGGTGATCATGGACGCGCGAGTACCGCAGACCGATGGCTTCCGTTTCTTCTACTGGCTGCCCTTCGAGCCGGACCGCGTCCTGCTGGAGGACACATACTTCTCCGACGGTCCAGAGCTCGACCTCACGAACCTGCGCCAGGGCATTCTGGACTATGCACGCAGGGCTGGACTCGACGTGGCCGAAGTAGAGAGGGAGGAACGTGGTGTCTTGCCCCTGCCCACCCGCCATGTCCCGGTGCCGAGCGCGGAGAGCCCGCTCGTCGGCGGTTACCAGGGCGGCTGGTTTCATCCCACCACGGGCTACTCGTTTCCACTCGCGCTGCGGCTGGCACAGGTTGTCGCACGAACCATGCCGGACCGGCTCTTCGGACCAGACTGGACACGGCTCGTCGCACGTCATCGTGCCGGTCTTCGCTATGCGCTGCTCCTGAATCGTATGCTGTTCGGGGCATTCCTCCCGGAGGACCGCTATCACGTGATGGAGCGCTTCTACGGTTTGCCTGCTGCAACCATCCGCCGCTTCTACGCATTGACTCTGACACGCGCCGACCGGGTTCGGATCCTCTGTGGCCGCGTTCCACGGGGGTTCTCCTTGCGGCAAGCGCTGGCTTCCAGGACGTTCCCATGAGAACGCCTGGATCGAGCCGCCTCCTCGAACTGCTCGAGCATCACTTCGCTCTGGAATCGCTCGAACGGTCGCTGGGCGTCGGAGCGGAGGCGATTCCGACCGAGGTCTGGGAAGCAGGCTTGCTCGGCCCTTTGCGCGATTTCCTGGGCCGACCCGGCAAGTCGCTGCGCGCCGGGCTGGTCCAGGCAGCCTGGCGAGCCAGCGGCGCGCCTGGCGCGGCTCCCGAAATGCTGGCCGTGATGATCGAGGTGCTCCACGCCGGCTCGCTGGTGATCGACGACATCGAGGACGACGCGGTCGAGCGGCGCGGCCGCCCTGCGCTCCACCGCTTGTACGGCATACCGCGCGCACTCAACGCAGGCAACTGGCTCTACTTCTGGTCCGAGCTTCTACTCGGTAGTATCCGTCTCGATCCAGCTCGCGAACTCGAGGCTCGGCGTTGGCTCGCTCGTACCATTTTCAACTGCCACCACGGGCAAGCCATCGACCTGTCCGCACGCGCCACCGAGCTCGGGCAATCGCAGATCCCCGAGTTGGTATCGGTGGTCACGAAGCTCAAGACCGGCAGCCTAATTGCGCTCGCCATGCGGCTCGGTGCCTTGGCGGCAGAAGCCAAACCGGAGGATACCGAGGCGCTCGCGAGCTTCGGATCCAGTCTTGGCACGGCGCTTCAGATGCTGGACGACCTGGGAGGCATCGCCAGCGAGCCACGCTGGCACAAGGGCCAGGAAGACCTCGTAGGCGCTCGGCCCACCTGGCCCTGGGCCTGGCTCGCGGCACAGCTCGATAGTTACTCCTTCGCCCGTCTGCGTGAGCTGGCACGCGCGGTCGAAGCGTCCCAGCTGCCCGCGACGGAGCTCGCCTCCGCCATGCGATCGCAATTGGGGGACAGCGCAACAGCCCGAGTCGACGCTCACCTGGCGGCGACCCTTGACGTCTTGCGCTCGAGCGTACCGGACGCATCCCGGCTGACCCTGGTCCAGATGACCATCGACCGATTGAGAGGCAGCTATGGTTGAAGCAAAGACGCCGACCTATGCGGGCGGCCGCCGAGTTGCCGTGATCGGCAGCGGCCTGGGCGGCCTGGCCGCGGCGATCCGGCTTGCGGCCGCAGGCTTCGAGACCGTGGTCTATGAAACGCGCGACAAGCCCGGAGGGCGAGCCTACGTCTACGAGGACCAGGGGTTCGTCTTCGACGCTGGACCGACGATTGTGACCGCGCCCGAGGCGTTCGAAGACCTGTTCGCAGCGGCTGGCCGCAAGCTCGCCGACTACGTCGAGCTCTTGCCGGTGAACCCGTTCTACCGGCTGGTCTGGGACGATGGCGACAGCTTCGACTACGTGGGTGACTCTTCCCACATGATCGAGCAGATCCGCGCTCGGAATCCCGCCGACGTGGAGGGCTATCTCCGTTTCGTGGACTACGCGGCGCGCGTGTTCACCAAGGGCTACACCGAGCTCGCGGACGTACCTTTCCTGCAGGTGCGCGACATGGTCCGGGTGGCCCCGGCCTTGATTCGTTTGCGAGCGGACCGTTCGGTCTACGACGCGGTCGCGCGTTTCGTGAAGAATGATCATGTACGGCAAGCGCTCAGCTTCCACACGCTGCTGGTAGGCGGGAGCCCCTTCGAGACCAGCGCGATCTACACGCTCATCCACTACCTGGAGCGCCATGGGGGCGTCTTCTTCCCGCGTGGTGGCACGGGCGCCCTCGTGCGCGCAATGGTGCGCCTGTTCGAGGAGCTCGGTGGACAGCTCAGACTGTCGACCCCGGCAACCCGGATCGACTTTCTGGCTGCGGGAGCGGCCCGGCGGCACCGCGTGCACGCCGGAGGCAAGGCGGAGGACTTCGATCTGGTGGTCTCCAACGCCGACGTCCACCACACCTACGCACGCCTCTACTCGGGGCTCGGGGCGGCCGAACGGATGCGGCGACGTCTCTGCCGCGCCGACTGGTCGATGTCCCTCTTCGTGCTCTACTTCGGCACGGATCGGCCCTACGACATCGCGCATCACACGATACTGTTCGGGCCGCGCTATCGAGGCCTGATCGAGGACATCTTCCACGGGTCGCGTCTGCCCGACGATTTCAGCCTGTACCTCCACTGTCCAACGGTGACGGACCCGACGCTGGCTCCGTCGGGAGCGGCAACGTTTTACGTCCTGAGCCCGGTACCACACCTGGGGTTGGCCCGAGTCGATTGGGACACGATGGGCTCCGACTACGCCGAGAGAGTCCTGACTCGCCTCGAGCGCCTGCTGCCCGAGGTCCGCCGTCATGTGGTGACGAAGCGGTGGATCACGCCGCTCGATTTCGAGCGTACCTTGGTCGCCTATCAGGGCGCCGCGTTTTCCGTGGCCCCCAAGCTGACGCAGAGCGCGTACTTCCGGCCTCACAATCGCGACGCGAGCATCCCAGGTCTGTACCTGGTGGGCGCTGGCACGCATCCGGGCGCCGGGATGCCCGGAGTCGTGGCCTCTGCCAAGGCCACGTGCCGTGTGATCGCGCGCGACGTGGCGGGGCTCGCTATTTGAGCCCTGGTGTCGATCACGGTGGAATCATGGCCACGGCGCTTGAGAGTCCGAGCTTTCGCCGACGATATGCGGAACGGAGCAGCCGCGCGACGCCGCCGGACATCGAGCTCTGTCGCCGGACCATCGCCCGACACAGCAAGAGCTTCTCGCTGGCGTCCCGACTTCTGGCAGCTTCGTGTCGTGATGACGCCGTGGTGCTGTACGCTTGGTGTCGCGCCGCGGACGACGCGGTGGACCTTGCTCGCCCCGAGGACCAGGCGCGGGCCGTGGAACGGCTACGGGCAGAACTGGCGAGTGTCTATCGCGGCGACTCACAATCAACGGCCATCCTGGCGACGTTCCAGGACGTAGTCGCGCGGTGCCGCATCCCACAGGAGTACCCCGAGGAGCTTCTCTGCGGCATGGAGATGGACGTCATCCACACCCGCTACGAGACTTTGCAGGACCTGCTGCTCTACTGCTATCGAGTCGCCGGCATCGTCGGTTTGATGATGTGCCATGTCATGGGCGTTCGCGATCGGCGCGCCCTCAGACACGCCGCCCACCTCGGCATGGCCATGCAGCTCACCAACATCTGTAGAGACGTACTGGAGGACTGGCAGCGCGGACGCCTCTATGTTCCCGCGGAGATCCTTGCGTCGTGTGGCGCAGCAGGACTCGTCGACCAACTCGGACGCCCGCTGTCTCGCTCGTACCGAGCGAGCCTTGGCCAGGCTGTCGAGTCGCTGCTTCGTGAGGCCGACCGCTTCTATCGATCCGGAGACGAAGGCACGACCCTGCTCGATTGGCGCTCGGCGCTGGCAACGCGGACCGCAAGGCTCGTCTACGCACGCATCGGCGACAGGATCGCGCGCCAACGATACGACGTCTTTGCGACTCGCGCATACGTTCCGCTGGTGGACAAGCTGCAGCTGGCTCTTCGCGCAATGGCGCGAGCTCCGACCGATCTCCTGGGCGAGCTCCGGCAGGGCTTCCTGCGTGACCGACTCACCCATGTCCTGCGTTTCCCGCAAGACGTCCTGCCGGTCTGAACGTTCGCGGTCCGAGCGGCCTCGTCACACCCGTGCGACACCCCCAGACGCCGGCACGGGCTTGTCGGACACGGGCAGGCTGCCAGGCGGCGGAACATGTGGCCACTCCTTCAGAGGCCCGCGACCCATTCGCTGCGAGAGGTAGTTGGCCGCGATGTTCGCGCTCTCCATGATCGTGAGCAGCCCGGAACCCGGGTGTGTGCCCCCTCCCACCCAGTAGAGCCCTTCGATGTGCGGTGACTGTACCCTGGGACGCAAGGGCCCGAGCTGCAGCCAGGTGTGCGACAGATTGAAGACCGCGCCACGGTGTACGTTGAAGTCGTCGCGCCAGGTCTCGGCATTGAAGGCCACCTGTGCTCGGATGTGCTTCGCAACGTCCTTCATGCCGACTTTGTCGAGCCAACCGGGGACCTTTTTCGTCAGCGCGGCACCGATGCTCTGCCAGTCGTGGTTCCCGGCCGTGTTCGGCGTCGGCACCAGCACGTAGATGGACGAATGCCCGTTCGGAGCACCGGCCGGGTCCGTCACGTTCGGGTTGAGCACGTAGAAAGGAGGGTCGTCCAGGTTGGCATGCCTGTCTTCGAGGGCGTCTCGGTCGGTGCGACGTGACGCGTTGGACAGATAGATGAGGTGGTGCGGCAGGCCGCGATAAACCGTGTCGAGCCCCAGGTACAGCATGAAAGTGCTGCAGCTGTACTTCGCGCGCTGCAGGGCCTGGTCCGAAAGCCGGGTACCCCTGCGCCAACGCTCATCGATGAGCGTGGTGGCTGCATACGGCAGATCGGCGTTCACCACCACCACGTCGGCGAACAGCTTCTCGCCTGACTGGAGTTCGACGCCCACGGCTCGCTTGTTCTCGACGAGCAACCGCGCCACGGGAGACGACAGACGGAACCTAGCGCCGAGGTCGCCGGCCGCCCTCATCATCCCCTGCGAAAGCGCCCGGAAACCGCCCATGACGTGCCAGACGCCGAACTCGAGCTCGAGGTAGGGAATGACCGAGAACACGCTCGAGCAGGTGGTGGGATGAAGCCCCAAGTACTTGGATGGGTAGCTGAAGGCGTAGCTCAGCCGGTCGTCGCGGAACGTCTCGTCGAGGTGCGCGTACAGCGTTTGCCAGGGCTTGAATCGGGCCGCCGGCAGGAGCCTGAGCGGGCTGTAGTACGCAAGCGAGTCTGCCGCGTGCGCCATGAACATCCCGTAGGCGACGGCGTATTTCTCGCGGCTGGTGCGGAACCAGCGGCGGTAGGCATCGCCCTTTCCCGGCGCCAAGCGTTCGACCTCGGCCTGCATGCGCGGCTGGTCCCATGTGGTGTCGAGGTACGTGCGGTCCCAGAAGTGAACTCGCGTGTTCACCTCGAGGCGCTCGAGCGTCACGTAGTCTTCGATGCGCAGCCCGCTCCGTCGAAAGATACGCTCGAGCAGCTGTGGCAACTGCATGATGGACGGCCCCGTGTCGACCTGGTACTCGCCCTGTGCCCCCAAGCGCAAGCCCCGCATCCGGCCCCCTGGAACGGATTCCTTCTCGACGACGACGACATTCGCGCCCAACCCCGCCAGGTTGATGGCAACCGCGAGCCCTCCAGGGCCCGCACCGACGATCAGCGCCTTCATGTCCTTCCTCTAGCCGGTTGCGCATTGCGCCGCGAGTCTTTTCCCTGAAGCCGTCACTGGCCAACGGCAACCCTGGGGCGCGTCGAGCCGCGGGCCGACGTCGGCCACAGCAAAGCGAAGCCGCAAGGCGCCCAGCGCGAGGCTGACACCAAGGAACAGGGCCCCGTGCACGCGCGATCCCGTCTGCTGTGCTGCGACGGGGAGACCGGGCCCCACCCACAGGAAGACGGAGGCCGCCGGCCGCGCCGAGCCGGCCGTCTTGCGCCCGTTGCGAGACCCGCCGCACGGCAAGCACCGGCGTCGCGCCGAGCCCCGTACCGAGGCCCGCCGCAAAGCTCGCCAGAACGCCCGCAATCAGCCGGGGAACGGGCCGCATGAACGTGTCCATCCTTCCTGTCTCGACCTCATCCGCCTCGGGCTGGGCATCCTCTTTGCGGCGACGGCAACCGGACCTCTACTTTCTCGCACCGAGCACGTGCTTGTCCATGAACAAGGCGCCGAACCCATGGTCGCCGGCCATCCTGAGCTGTTCGATGAGCTCGGAAGCGGTCTTCTCCTCCTCAACCTGCTCGGTGACGAACCACTGGAGACACGCCAGGGCTGCCACATCGCCCTCGCTGAAAGCCGACGCGTACAAAGCGTTGATGGACGACGTGACCTTCTGCTCGTGCGCAAGCACCTGCTGGAGCACTTCCAGGGGTGTACCGAACGCGGCTGGCGGCTGCTCTATCGCCTTGAGCTCCACCTTGCCGCCACGGTCGTAGACGTGCTCCCACAGCCGCATCCCGTGGCTGCGTTCCTCGTCAGCCTGCTTCTTCATCCACGATGCGAAGCCCGGCAGGTTCGCCGATTCGAAGTGAGCGGCCATCGCGAGATAGAGGTAGGACGAGTAGAACTCCTTCTGGATCTGATCGTTGAAACCGTTTTCGAGGGTCTTGCTGAGCATGGTTCTCTCCTGTCGTCGCTCGTGCAGGGAGCGACCGTTGGTGGTGACATAGACGACTCGCTTCCGGGACGGCAAGGTGAGTGAGGCGCACGTCATCCTGGTGCGGCGTTTCGACTGAAGCGCCGCCCGGTCGACACAGAAGCGCTGGCCCGGGCCGCCTGGGGGTCGTCCCCCGCACCGTTTCCATCCAGCTCAGTCCAGCGCCTGACACCTGACGTGCGGCCTCGCTGCTGCGCGCAATCAGCCAGGTCGTGCTCGATAGCGCGGAGAATCCGTGGTCGCCCTTCTCGATGAGTCCGACGGTGGAGAATCTCAGCGCAATGGTCGATGCTGCGCCGGCCGCGCCTGGGATCAGTCGAGTCCCCCCTCGTCCACGCGGAGATCCGCCTTGAGGCAGAAAGCACGGAAATGCGCACTCCTTGCCGCGCCGAGGCCTCCCCGGCCGCTCCGGTGCTAGTATCTGTAGTCGTCCAACACGACGCGCCTCCCGGTCCGCGGCCAGTTCCGACAAGGGCTCCGAACGATGAACAGACTGTCACTACCGATCACCGCCATTTGGCTTGCGTTGTCTGTCGCCGCTTGCGGCTCGGAGTCATCCTCCGTGTCGGAAAATGGGGGATCCGGAGGCAGCAGCGCTGGAGCGGGCGGAAGCGTGACAGGGGGTGGGAGCTCGGACGGCACCACGGGCGGCAGCTCGGTCGGCACCACCGGTGGCAGCGGCGGCATCCCCGCCGGTACGACGGGCGGCAGCTCCGTCAGCGGCAGCGGCGGCATCCCGATCGGCACCACGGGCGGTAGCTCCGTCGGCGGCAGCGGCGGCATCCCGATCGGCACCACGGGCGGTAGCTCCGTCGGCAACACCGGCGGCAGCTCCGTCGGCACCACGGGCGGTAGCTCCGTCGGCGGCAACGGCGGCGGCCCGAGCGGAGGGCGGGAGAACACGGGCGGGCGCTCGAGCGGCGACACCGGTGGCCAGACTGGCACGACCGGCGGCGGTACGAGCGGTGGTTCAGGTACGGGCAGCGGCGGCGCAACCGGAGGCGCGGGAACGGGCGGCGGCGCTCCCACGGAGCTCGCGTTGATCACGTCGGCCGAAAACGCGTATTGGAAGACAGAGGGTCAGGTGACGGAGGCAACCAGCGGAACGGCCAACTTGACCGTCGACGAGAACACCAAGCACCAGCTCTGGTCCGGGTTCGGTGGAACCTTCAACGAGATGGGATGGGATGCCCTCTCTGTCGTCAGCACTGAGATAGCCAACGCGATCAGACTCCTCTTCGACCCGCAGGACGGCGCCGCCTTTGTCTATGGACGTATCCCGCTCGGAGCCAGTGACTACTCCATGAGCTGGTACACGCTCGACGACACGGCGGGCGACTACGAGATGGCGGACTTCTCCATTGCTCGCGACCAGGAGAAGCTGATCCCCTACATCAAGGAGGCGCTGAAGGTTAGGCCTGATCTGCGTCTCTGGGCGAGCCCATGGGTCGTTCCCTCCTGGATGATGAGCGGCCGGGCGATGAAGAGCGACGCGCAGACGCTCGGCGCCCATGCCCTGTACATGGCCCGGTTCGTGGAGGAGTACGCCAAGGAGGGCCTCAACATCGAAGCGATTCACCCACAGAACGAGCCCGGCTACGGCAGGGTCAGTTGGACGCAATCGCTCTTGATCGACTTCATGAAGACCTACTTGGGGCCGACGCTTGCTCAACGAAACCTCACCACCGAGGTCTGGTGCGGGACCATGTCCAAGGATCCGGACGACACCAACATCGCCAAGGCGACCGCCAATGACCCGGAGGCCATGAAGTGGGTCAAGGGCTTCGGTGTGCAGTGGAACCTGGAAGCCGCTGTAGCCACCTTGGCAGCCAAGGCCCCCGTCATGCAGACGGAGCACCGGTGTGGAAACTACAACTTCTCGGCCCAGTATTGGGACCAGAGTCGGTACGACCCGAACAAGGCGCAGAACGACCATCTCTATGGCGAGGAGAGCTGGCAGCTGATCCGGGATTGGATCGTCGCAGGGGTGAGCTCTTACTGCGCTTGGAACATGGTGCTCGACACCGTGGGCAAGAGCCTGGACGGCTGGCCCCAAAACGCGCTCTTGGTGGTGGACCGTTCAGCCAAGAAGCTCATCCCAACGGCGGCCTACTACGTCTTCCGGCATTTCTCTCGGTACATCGCCCCGGGATCGACGCGCATTGGCGTCACCGGCAGCAATGACGCTTTCGCCTTCAAGAACCCCGACGGCAGCGTCGTCACACAGGTGTACAACAGCGGCGGCTCGTCAAAGAAGATGACCGTCAAGATAGGCAGCGCCTTCTACCAGTTCGATGTCCCTGCTCACGGATGGGCCACCCTCGTTGCGCCGTGATTGGCGGCTCGTGGCTCGCGCTCCGTTGGGTAGCGCACCAAGGTGACGCCATATGCCGTCTTGGGCGGCCGGACGCCCGACAAGGCTTTCCTGAGCGAGGCTGCTGGTCCGCCGCCTAGAAGCTCAGTCGGCCTTTGACAGCGGGGCTCGTTTGTCCTATTGACGGTTCCCAGGGATTGTTGGATGTCGGGTGTGAAGAGAGCGGCGTTCGAGTGCTCGCGCCGAAAGGAGTCCGTGTTCTTCAGGGTGAAGGGACACCAGAGGCCGGGATGCCGCGGATTTCGATCCGGCAAGATGAGGAGGACGCTGGTAGTCCTCACGAGTTGAACGTCAAACCCATAAGGGAGCCCCATGGAAGTCAGCACTGTCTGCAGGAACTTCATCGACGCGGCCAACAGGCGAGACTGGCAGAGGGCGGTCTTGAACCTGAACGGGCTCAACATGTACGAGATGCTGCGCGCGCTGAAAGCGCTGGACACCACCGACATCACGAGCCTCCGCGCGGCGCTGACCGCGTTGGGGGGGAAGGTGTTCGGGGCGCGGATCGAGTATGCGCTCTCGGTGGTCGTGAACGGAACCGTTCCCGCGACGGCCCCCGGGGATCTCGCAGCGACCGGCCAAGTAACGGAGGCCCGGCGCTTCCAAGCCAACCCGACGTCGATTCTGATCGAGCTGATTCCTGCGGCGGCTGTGACTGGCTACAACGTCGGCTTGAGCTCCGCGGGCAATGCCACCATGCAGGCTCGCTTCGGGGCCCCGCGGACAACGTATTCCAACCAGTGCCAGCCGGTAACCAACGCCACCCTCTCCCGGAGGATGGTCACGCGGAGCGTGGGTCCCTTCCGGGTCACTGGCCTAGACTCCGCCGTCATCAGCCTGACCCGGATCATGGCCAACATCGCGACCCAGCAACGTCTCGTGTACCGCGTGCTGGGACATCAGGGCATGGCGTGCGCGCGATACGTGACCGGCTCGCACACCGCCATCTCCAACCACTCGTGGGGCACGGCCATCGACCTCACGATCACCGGGGTGCTGGACGCGCGAGGCAACAACCAGATCCAGTTTGGCCTGCACCTCATAGCCGACATCTTCAACAGAGAAGGCTGGTTCTGGGGCGCGGGGTTCAGAACCGAGGACGCGATGCACTTCGAGGCCGGACGAGCGCTGGTTCAGACCTGGTAGGACCCTGTCGTGACGCGGCTGTCACTACTCGCCTTCATGGGGTTCGCTGCGTGCAACACGGACGTGGGGAAGCATGTCACCCCTCCGCCGGCAAGCACGCCGCCCGAGCCGGTGGCGTCGGCGCCGGTGGTGCCCAGGAGCGCGCCGCCCGCGCCCGCGTCGGTGGCCTCGGCAGCAGGGCCGCCCGACGGCAGCGCGAACGATCCACGCCGCGAGGGCCAGCCGGACTGCCGTTTCGAACGACCCACGATTTGGAGCAGTGGCCATCTGTCGTGGCTGGGAAGCTGCCGTGAGGGCTTTGCCCAGGACCGCGGAGTGATCGTCCGGGAGTTCGAGAAGGACCTTGGCTTGCAGCCCCAACGCTTCTACGGCAGCGTCCGGAACGGGTACCTGAGCGTCGGCGTCCTCGAGGCCACCGGCGGCTACAAGGCAGGCACCTGGACGCACGGCGACCTGGCCCCTCCGCTGGCCGACGACATGGCCCAACGTAACGTCCTCATCAATGCCTTCGATGTCGCTGCGGCCGCCGCGAACGCGGCGAGCAAGTCCTTCGCGAAAGAAGGAGACGCCAAGTCGAGTCGCCTGTACGCCGAGAAAGCGAAACAGTTGCGCGAGCAGATGGACTAGTGCCGCGTTTCGATTGAAGCAATGGGTTTTTCGCCGCCCCCGACTAGGCGAGGGCGGCGAAAAAACCGCCGCTTCCCACCGATCTGAGCCGCGGCACCTCTTGTTCTAGGGCATCGTCTCAACTGAAACGATGCCCTAGAGCAGCAATCAGTCTGCCGCCAGGCGGACTGATTGCTGCGACCAGACAACCAGCTATAGCGCCGACCGCTCGCAGAATCCTGGGCTGTTCGAGCCGTCTCGGTCCCTCACCCCGCGAGGGACCGAAGCGGCGAGCGCAGCGATTCCGGCAAACTGATTGGCGCTCTAGGGGTGTCCGGACTTTTTTCTGGATCATTTCGATCACTTGCGCGTCGGTGCGCAGAGAGCACTTGGTGAACGGGCACTGGGCTCGGTCAAAGCTTCGCGTGATGGTCTGGTCCGGCCCGCGGCGGGCGCGGTCACCCCATCTTCAACGAGTGGTAGGTTCCGCTTGCGGAGCAGACGCCTCCTGCTGGGTCTTCCTGAGCCGCTCGACCTCATAGCCCTGCGCACGAAGTCGACCGAGTATGCCACGGTAGACGCCCCGTTCGAGGGCCGGCCTTCGGCTCAGGATCCAGAGGTAGTCACGGCTGGGGTGCCCAACGACCGCGTACGAGTAGTCGTCCGCCAGATCGATGATCCAGTAGTCACCCCAGAACGGTCGGAAAAAGCTCACCTCGAGCTTGGCATGGGTGACGGCATCGACAACGCGCGCACGGCCCGTCGCCGTATCCTCTTCGCCTGTGAGCGAGCCTTTGCGACACCGATTGACAACGTCGATATCACCGTCAGCGCGCAAGGCGTAGGTCGCTGTCGTCCCAGTGCATCCCTCCTGGAAGCTTTGCGGGAAGCTGGCGATGTCGTACCACGTTCCCACGTAGCGGTTGAGGTCGACATGCGCAACCGTCTCGAGTTCTGGCAATCCGAGGCGCACGGTTGTCGTCTTCGCGCAAGCGGACGCCAGGATGGCCGCAAAGCACACGAGCACGGTTCTCACGGCGACGCCTCCATGGCCGCCCCTGAAGGGACCGTCGAGGCGCGAAGCAGTCTCCTGACCATGGCGATGAAGACTCCGGTCAGCACGAGGTTGAGCGCCAGCGAGAGTGCCGCCACCACGATCATCGGACCGCCGATGCCATAGCCAAGCGACAGAATGAGCACGCCGGCGCCGACCTCCCCCCGCGGCCACATGCCGATGCTGATTGCCAGCCGTTCGCGCCAACTCGCTTCCTCCCGGTAGACGAACGTCGGGAACATCTTGCCCAGGTTGGCGAGCAGCGTGACGACGACGACGTGCAGAGCAATGCTGCCCCAGCCCGGAGCATCTTGACTCATGATCGAGGCGAGCGCCGGCATGCTCAACCCCACCAGGACCATGAACACGCCAGACACGATGCCAGAAACCCTTTGCTCGATCGGGTCCTCGGGCCCCTCCTGGTGGCCCACCCGAACGTCGTCTCGATGCGGATCGGCACCGTGCGGGCGAGCCAGAATGCAGCCCAGCACGAACGCCGGCAGCAGGACCTCGATGTGGATCGGCACAACGTCGTCGACCAACTTGCTCGCCCGGTAAATCGCCTCTGACACCGCGACAATCACCACGGAGTAGGTCATCACCCCAGGCCAGCGAACGCTCCAGCGAAGCCGGCGAAACAGCTTCCAGGCAAGCCAGAGCTGCCCGCCCATGATGACGACGATGACCGCCATCTGCCAGCGCAGCCCAACGATCAGCATCTTCAGAGGGATCATGAGGAGCACCGTGTCGAGGTCATCGAAGATTGCCAGAACACGCGCCTTGCGAAACACCCAAGTTGCAGAGAGTCCAGCCGCCGCCAGCATTGAGAAGAGGACACCGGCAGAGGTCGGAGCAGCAAAGCGTCCGGCCAGGAGCGCCGGCTGCCATCCTTCAACGGCGCGCCACGATCCATCGGAAGCAAGGACCAGCACGAAGTAGAGCGAAACGAAAATCCACGGGAAGGCGGCGGCCGTGGCGGCGACGCCGTAGTCGTATGCGAGGGCACGCGGCCGCGAGCGATCGATTTCGAACTCGTAGCCCACGTGGATCATGATGAACGCGAGCGCCACCATCGTCGCGAGCCGGATCACGAGCGATGCCGTTGACCACCCGTCGCCGAGCACAGGTGGCACGATTTGGGAACCGACCAGGCCGGCGACGAGGAGAACGGAGTAGACGAGGACTTTGTTCATGGACGCATCCTTGCGCGGCGCCCGCGATTCACAAGCTCTTCATGTCTGCTCGGAGGGACAAGCCGGCAACCGACCAGCGGCCTGGTGACGATGGCCGCCGCGATGATCGTCCATTGAGCAGCTTCGACTCCCGGCAGAGGCCAACTGGCCGGCTTACCCGTCGTAGGCGGCTCGAACTCGGGCAGTTGCTTGCTGAACTCGAGTCCCGCATCGACCGCTTCCTGGACTGGAAGGACACCGCGACGGAAGTCGGCCGATGCGGAGCGTCTCGTCGGCATCGAGATGCGCGCCGTCGAGCGCGCATGGCGGGTCCTTGGCGAGCGGCCCCCGCGGGAGCCGCGGCCATGAAGACGCCGAGGCGCAAAGAGTCGAAGCGCGTACCGCGACGAAAGTCGGCCGCTGCGGAGCCGAGTACCCACGATGACTCCGATGCCGGGATCGACGCGCTCGCCGAGCGGCTCGCGCCACTGGTCCGTCAGATCCAGGCGCTGCAGGAGCAGGCCCGCGCCCTCGGTCTGTTCCCGAACGACCGCGAACTGCTCGAGTGCCCGAAGTGCGGACTCGTCGAGGACGTGCTCGCAGGCGGGCAGCTCATCACCAACTACGGCGTCGGCGAACCCGACAGCGGCATGCGTTTCGTCGAGCCAGAGTCGGACGATGGCCCCTTCATCTGTCCGGGTTGCGGCGGCGAGGTGCGCCCACAAGACACGTAAGGCTAGCTAGGAGTGCCGTTCACGTCACCTACCTGCGAGATTCACGCGACCGCATCTCTGACGAACCTTGCCGCCGCGTCAGTCGCTCTGATATGCTCGAGGTAATGCCCGACTGCGCGGCGGAGAAACTCCATCCGGCTCTTGATGCCGCGCGCGCGCCAGGCTTCGTCCATTTGAACCATTGCCGCCGACTCGAGACGGAAGGGAAGGGTCTTCGTCTCGACGGGCTCGCCGTCACGCTGGCAGATCCGCCGAGGTCCGACGGGGATTCGCCCCTTCTCGGCTTCCCGTATTCTCCACGCCAAGTAGCCGCGATGACCCGATCCCGCGGGTCGTCCCACAACTTCCCGGTACTTCGCCTGCAGCTCCTCGATCGTCATCGAGCTGACCTCCATGGTTCGTGGTTGCTGTCTTCTGCTCTGGGCCTTCCGGAGCCGATTCCTTAGGCTCGAGCCTGAGCCTGTCCGGAAACCACTTACCGAGCTCCTTCGGCCCGATGCGGTCCGCGACGACGACGCTGAGGGACGAACCCAGCTCGCCCTTCGCGCGGAGCCTGGCGACGTCCACCAAGGCATCGACCGCCAGCCGATGCCGATGCCCGAAGCTTCCGGGCGCCGGGTGCTCGGGCTCGTCCTTCGGCGCTCCAATGAGGAACTCCACGGAGCCGCACGAGCACGCCGGAAGCGCGAGCACGTCGCCCGCTTCGTCCGTCGGACGCAGGTCGTCGGGACCGAGCCCGCGGCAGCGGCCACAGGATGCGCAGCGCTGAACGGCCTGATTCTCGGTGATCTCGATGATCGGCATGGTCCCTCAAGCAGTGGCGGTGTAGCTGCCCACCCAGAACGCCCACTGCCCGGCGTTCAGCGTGCGGTAGCCGTAGTAGCCAAAGCCGTCGCGGTTCGAGGCAACGACGGTCGGCGGCGTGTTGTCAACCGTGTAGTAGTTGACCGTGCACGTGATCGACGACGGCGTGGCCGAGAAGCGGTTTCGGAACGTGACCGCGCCACAAGTGGCGACCGACTGGGAGCTGACCGACGTGTTGCTCCAGCCCGCTCCGAGCCTGCCCTGCTCCTGGATCGTGCCGCTCATCTCGAAGGCGGAGTTGGTCGTGCTCGACATCGGCAGCCGCCACCGGCGCTCGAACGACGTGAACGTCCCGGTGCCGGACGGCTGGTAGAACATCTCGAAGTCGCCCGCTGACAGGCGGTACCCAGCGCCTCCGAAGGAGGTGATGTCTCGGCTCCAAGCGCTGCCGTCCCACGATGCGTTCACCGTGAACCACACCGAGCTCGAGTCCGCGTACACCCGGAAGCGAGCAGCGGCGCCACCATTTCCCTGGGAATCCCAGAGCAGAGCCTTGTTGCCGCCGAGGTTCGGCTGGCGGATCGTGCCGTGCTGGCCGGCGCTCGTCCCCGAA
>JAFGIS010000087.1 GCA_016929495.1 Polyangiaceae bacterium
CGGGGGCCAGCTCGAGTTGTTCTATGGCGCGCCTTCAGGGCACTTCGAGGAGCTGGACCGGCAGATGGTAGCCGAACTGCATCGGCACGCCCGCCACGGCGGCTTCGATAACGTCCAAGGGGGCTAGGCCGCGGTGACGCAACCCGTTTCGCTCGTGCCGCGTGACTTCGCTGACCGGCAGTGCCTTCCCTGCGAAGGAGGCGTGACTGCGCTCTCTGGCGCGGAGGTGCAAGCGTACCTGGCCCGACTGGGCGGCGGCTGGACGCTTTCCGGCGAGCAACACCTGGAGAAGGAGCTGCGATTTCGCGACTTCGCCAGCGCCCTGAGGTTCGCCAATCGTGTCGGGGAACTTGCCGAAACCGAAGGTCACCATCCGGACATGCTCGTGGGTTGGGGGCGGGTGAAGATCTACCTCTGGACCCACGCGGCCGACGGCCTCACCTCGAACGACTTCGTCCTCGCTGCGAAGATCTCGAGGCTGCTCGAGCACGAACGCCGCGCATAGTATCTGGTCTTCGCTACCAACCGCCGCCCAGATACTGCATCAGCCGAATCATCCCGGGACGCATGGCCCCGTTGTCTTGCGCAAGCCTGGAATCGTGCATCGAGGTGGCAGCCGGGAAGGCCTCCCTTGCTGCCGAAGACCGCCGGGTCGGGCTCCTCGACCGTAGCGGACAGACGAGCCGTATCGCACGCGTCGCGCTGTCAATCTCGTGGGTCGACTTCCCTGGGATCCGGTCCGCCCTGGACGGCAGAGCTCGCGGCCCGAGTCGGCGGGATCTCGACGGCCTCTTGCGCCTCACACGGCCGGGCCGTACTCTCCGGCAGCCGAAGCACGCGCCCGACGATGCTCCTTCCGTCGGAAATGGCAATGAGACACACATCGCCGGCACAGCCGCCGGCCCAGATCCCGCGCTCCAGAGTGGCGATGCGCACCGGGGCCCCGACGAGCTTGCCCTCGGGGTCCGTTCGGACCAGGGCGCCGTAGACGCCCGGGCTGTCCCAGACAAGAAGCGACAGGTATCCCCCCGCGACCCGGCTGGGCTCGGTCAGCTGAGGAGCATTCAGGTAGTGTGCCCTTTCGTTGGACAAGAGCAGCCAACGATCGATCTCTGCGCCGCCGGCTGCCTGCCGCATCAGGAAGGTCCCGCGGGCTCCCAGCTCGAGCTCCAGCCGGACCGTGCCACCGGGCAGTGGCCACCCTGCCTCCGCGCGCTGCGACGGCTCGGCGGAGCCTTCGACGAGGGGCTGGTCATGGCAGCCGGCGCTCGAGCGCATGCAGCTCAGACGCCGCTCTCGGTCTGCCTCGGCCTGGACGGCGCGCGCGAGCTGAACCTTCTGCTCTGAGCCGAGCTCGGGTACCTGACCGAGGTCAGTCGCGTCGTCGAACGCAGCGTACTGTTCCTGACTGCAGCTGCCCGCGCAGCCGAGGACCCACAGGCCCACGCGCCGGCAGGGGCGCGAAGTGCATGGCGCTCTGCCGAGAAGGACCGGTCTTCGAGGATCGGGGACGATCCCGAAGAGGTGCACCGGGGATGGCTTCAGCACAAGCCGTTCTGCTCGGGTTGGGTCGCTCGCGTAGTTCAGGGTCAGCCAGGGCTCGAACGCCCTCTGCGAGCGCTCGAGCGGCCCCATCAAGACGACAGCGTGTGCCAGTGGGTACGGAACGCCCGTGAGCGAGACCTCCCGAACGAGCTCGAACAACGTCGAGCATTCGAAGGGCACGAAATGATCGATGCTCCCAGCGTAGTCCTCGCGTAGGGTGCAGCTCGGGCGCGCCAGACCCAGACAGGGATCGCCTCCGGAAGAGGGGGCGCCGCTCGAGGTTGCGACGGGCGGTTGCGCGCGGACAACGGGCTCGGTTCGCGGCACGACGAGTTCGGGACGCGACTTAGGGCCCCCTCGAGCCTGGGAGCGCGGCGGAGCAGTGCAGGCGAGCAGGGTGAGCAGGCCGACGGACGCTGGCCAGCCTCTCACCCGATTACCTATGGACTGAAAGCGCATGGGCGCCCGAGATGTACCCTGACGACTTGGATCAGCGCAATCCTCGGCCGGCAGCCATTGGCTTGGCAGGAACGGCGCCGCGAGAAACGACGCATTCCTTCCGGCCGCCGTTTGCGGTATGTCCTGAGGCGACCAGGGCGCTTGTGAAGGGCCGCCCATCGCCATGTTTGGAGGTTCGTGTGAAATCCGTCGATGTCCGTTGGCCTTTCGGATCCGTGTCCGCGAGGGGAATCCGGGAGGCGGATCTGTTCTTCGAGGATCTGATGGGTCCGGGGGGCGCGCGGGGCGGTGTTCTCCGACCCGAGCTTCTCGAGAGTGCCGCGGAGGCGAGCCCCACACGGGTGGAGTTTCTGGCCGAGCTTCCCCATGACCTCGGAGCGTTGGACCCGGGGATTTTCAACGCAGATGAGTCGCTGAAGGTGGATGCAGCACTTCAGGCAAGCCTCGATGCGGAGCTCGCCGCCAAGCCGAGCTTGGGGAGCATGGGGATCGCAGTGGTCGACTTGACCACGGCCACTCCAAGGCTGGCGGGCCACGAGTCCACGGTGATGTCTACCGGCGCGAGCGTTCCCAAGATCGCGGCGATGTACGCGGCCCACCAGCTGTTGCACGACCTCAATCAGCTGGCTTCCGCCAAGAGCCTGGGCACGGTCGACCAGGTCTTCGCCGCAGCGAAGGCCGAGTGGCTCAAGACCCAAGCGGCTCCCGCGACGCACCCGGTGCCGATTCCAGCTGCGCCGTTGCGCGGCGCGAAGAGGCTGTTTCGTCACGGCAAGCTCATCCTGGTCGACAAGCTCAAGGTGCGGATCGGCCGGTTCGGGCTCGCACGGCTCGACAGTCTCTTCGAATCCGCAGGCGGAAATCCGATTCAGTTGAAGTTCAAGTCGACGGGACAGGCGCAGATCGATCTCGAGCGGATCGACTGCGAAAAGAAGAAGGCTACCATCGATGCCCTGGGTTTTGCGGAGCGCATGAAGCTGATGATCAGTTGGTCGAACAACTATGCGGCGTCGACCTGTATCCACGACGTGGGCTACTTGTACATCGCATCCGTGCTGCTCCAGTCCGGGCTGTATCATCCGTTGCGCGGGGGCGGGCTGTGGCTCGGCTCGGACTACGCGGGCGGTGTGTGGCGTCGCGCCTTGTTGGGGATAGGCGGCACCCAGTCGACCTCGGCGATCGGACTCGCCGCATTCATGACGATGCTCGCTCGAGACCAGTTGCAGGGGAGCGCGAGAATGCGTCGGCTCCTCGGGAGCTACCGGCGTACTCGGAGCCCGCTGGCCGACCCCGTCGCACCAGACGATTCCCTCTCGAAGATCGGGCTGCTCTCGGGCAAAGAGATGGACGTCGCTTTCATCGAGAAAGCCGCCGGTGCGACGACGTTGCGCTACGTGGCCGCCGCTCTCAACGGTACGAGCGAGAAGATGGACTCGTTGTCCGTGGCGCTCAAGCGGATCATACGGAGTCGCAACGGCGTGCCTTGATGTCGGCGCGATAGATCATCTAGACGTAGCCCCCGTCCGCTCATTCATGCAGCGGTCGCGTACCGCCTCCAAGGCAGGACCGATCGACGCTCGAGGGTCCGAGCCAAACGAACGGTTTTCCCCATCCGTGACGCCACCAGCCAGCCTCAGCTTGGCTTGTGAGCGTCGCGCGAGTATCATGGCGGGGTGGATTTCGTCACGCAGTTGCTGCAGCTGGCAGGGCTCTGGTTGGCTATGGGGCTGGCCTTCAGCCTCGGGCTTCGTGCACGCTCACTCGGATTGAGCACGGTGGCCGCCCGAACTGTCGTAGGTGCGCCTCTGGGGCTACTGTTGTTTCTGCCGGTATCTGCCCTGCGGATCTCCGAACAGATCTGGTGGGTGCTGGCATCGGGGTGCTGGGTGTTGATGGCGGTGCTGGCGCTCGGCGCCGACCGCGCGGCAAGGCCGCGTGAGCCTCACCAAGGGCTCGGAAGCGAGACGAGCAGCTTGAGACGTGGTCTACGTGCACTAGGTCTGTTGGCGGCGCTCGTCGCAGTACTGAACGTCGGATTCCCACCCGCTGCGTTCTTGGTCATCATTGCCGGCTGGTGGCTGAGCGGGCTGATCGTCGCGGCCGTAGGGTTCAGACTGGCGCGCACTGGAGCGGAGCGTGCAGGTCTCGCGTGGGTGCTCGTCGTATCGAGCGTGCTGCTCTCGCTCATCCCTGTGAGTGGATCCGCTTGGCGAGCTTGAGGGCAGTTGCCTCGAGCTCTTGGGCGTTGGCGTTCTCGGCGCGGAGGTCGGCCAGGGCGGGGGAACGCCGACGCACGTCGTCCGCATCGACGCCGTACCAGACAGGCAGGATCTTGCCCGGCGACTTGCACAGGAGAGCCTCCACCTCCTCTCTGGTCCAAGACGCGGATCCGTCCGACTGCCACGTCTTGGCCAGGAAGGTTGGCGTGAGGACGACCACTCCGTAGCGGGAGCGCTCTAGTCCACGTTCGATCGTTTCTCGCAGACTGCTCCCGGGCGCGATGCGCGTTTCGTCGTACCAAACGACCAGCCCGCACTCCCGGAGCTTCTCTGCGAGCGGACGCGCGAGGCTGTCCTTGTCGTCGCTCGAATGGCAGATGAAGACATCGTAGCTGCGGCTTTCCAGAGCTCTGCGGAATGCCTCTCTTCCGGCATCGCCCCCGGCGACGGAGCCATCCAAGCCGACCCCACTGAGATCGATGTGCGAGAAGCTCTCGTCCGAGAGTTCGTTGAAGGTGGCACGGCGAAACGAAACCACGGAGTCGCGGGCGAAGGTCGGCAGCGCTTCTCCCTTCCAGTACTCGATGATCTTGCGCTGGTCGTCTGGTGTGAGGACGTCCTCGCCGACTTGGCGAAGCCGTTCCGCCAGATGCTCGGCCGAGTATACGCTGGAGAACATCAGGTACGCGGAGACCCAGCGGTTCTGGTACGTCACGTGGACTTCCGTGTCGGGGGTGAACAGCCCTCGTGCCTCGAGAATCCCCGCGGTCTCCGGCGCAATCACCGTGAAACGTGGCATCAGGACATCGGTCTGTCGCCCCCCGAAACTGACGCTGCTGCCGAAGATGCATTCGTCCATCAGCGCGTTGCCCCGAAAGAGCGGGCGCCAGAAGTGGCAGGGGACGTGGAAGCGCGCGAACGTGAGCACGGCCTCCTTCTCGAACCGGGCCCAACTGAAGTTGGCCTGCTCTTGCCAGTCTCCGCTGTGTCGACTCCGACCCACCGCGTTGACGACCATCTCCCGAAACGTCGCGCGATCCCCGAAGCGCGTGCGCCAGAAACGCGCTGTCCCCCCCACCTCGCTCCGAGCGAAACTCGCCTCCCCATCGAAGGTGGACTCGGAGAACTCGGCTGCGACTTCGAAGCGGCAGAAGTCGAACGCCGCTCGTCCCTTGAACTGTACTGCGCGGAACCGCGCGGGTTGTTTGAAGGTCGTGCTCGAGAAGTCGACGTCGCCGGTGAAAGTCGCTCCGTAGAAGTCGACGGAGTGCTCGAACACCATGTTCTTGAAGTCACCTGCGTCGACGTTCTGACCGAAGAATGCCGCTCGACCTTCCGACGCTGCGATGCGATCGAGCACCTGCTGCTTGTTCATGGATTCCTCCTTCGGTGGCGCACCACCTGTTGCCCTCGTGGCAGGTCGAAGACCGAGCTGTGCGCGTACACTGCTCACGTCCTGGACGAGTCCGGCGAACAGCAAGAGCAACAGAGCAACCTCGCCTGCTCCGTCACTGCGGGGTGACCATCTCCAGAAATGTCTCGGCGTACCGCTCGCCCATCGTGCGCGCGCTTTCCTCGTCGAAGTGGGCGATGTCGTGGATACGCGTGCCGTCGGCAGAGACCACCGCGGATTGGGGGATCGCGCCCGGGACTTGACGAACGTACACGTTGTGGCCGCTATAGCTGCTTTCTGGTGAGATCTCTCCGGCGATGAACGGCACGTCCTCGGTCAGGTCGAGGTCCGCCCTCAGGTCCGCCACGACCTGGGTCAGCTTGCCGAGCCACTCCTCTCCCAGGCCCTGGTTGAAATCGGACTCGCCCTGGTGAAGCAGGATCCCACGGACCTGCCCGAGCTTCTGGGCCTCTCTGGCGCGGTCGACCATGAGGGCGTAGGCGCTGGTGTAGCCATCCGGCAGCGCCTTCATCCCCCCGCCCGGCGACGGGCCGCCCTTCATGAAGACATCGATGGTCACGGCCGGAATGGCATTCGGGATGAGCCCGATCTCCGAGTCCGGCCACGCCTCTGCGAGTGCCACCCCGAAGTAGTCTGCCAGCCCCAGGCCGATGCCGCCGGTGGCCCACTGACAGCCGTGCAGCGGAGGCTCGGCCGGCAGCCATTCATCCTTCGTCTGACCGAGGCGTGGGCAATCGTACTGCACCATGAAGGTGATGCTCTCGTTGATGGGCCAGGGTTCTTCCGGCATGGGCGACATGCCCGACATGTTCGACTGCCCGAACAGGATGAACAGCTCCTTTCCCTGGAACGGGCCGGTCCCACCCGTGCCGCCGCCTCCGGCTCCGCCGACCGAAGCGCCTGCGCTTTCGCCACCGCCCGATTCCGCGCCGCCCGCTGCCGGGACCGTCCCGCCGCTTCCACCCGTGTCGGGCTTCCCGCCCGTGGCGGAGCTTCTGCCACCGCCCGAAGTGGACGTGCCACCGATCCCGCTTCCTCCGCTCCCAGGCGTGCCGCCCGCATTGGAGAGACCTCCGCCGCCCGTGCCCGCGGTGCCGCCCGCTGCCGGGGCCGTCCCGCCGCTCCCGCCCGTGTCGCCGGTCGTTGTGCCACCGCCGCCGGTCGTGCCACCTGCGGCCGGGCCGGCCGCTCCTGTCGAACTCGAGCCACCGGTGGCACCCGTGGGCCCGGTAGTCGTTGCACCAGCCGCCGCCGTCCCGCCGCCGTCAGAGCCACCAGAATGCTCGCCAGAGCAGGCGAACAGCCCTGCGCCGAGCAGGGGGAGACAGCCTAGCTTCAGGACACTTCGCAACGACATCACAGGCCTTCCTCCTGCTCTTCCAATAGCATATTGGCGAACCGGGCGCGCGGCATGCAGCGGCCCCGGACCGGCACGGACAGCGAAGCACTATACTGCAGGCGACCATGGTGCTCGGACCCGACCGTCCTGCCGTTGGCCGCGAACGCTGGCTCGTCGCCCTCATCGCCGTGAGCGTCATCGCGATGCTGGCTGCAGAAACCGTGCGAGATTTCCGCCCTGGCAAGCTGAGCGCCCTGGTCATGGTCCTTTCGCTCGGCCCGCTGGTGCTGATTCACGAGGCTGGACACGCTCTGGCCAGCCACATCGCAGGTTGGAGGGTCTGCCATATCGTAGTCGGCCGAGGTCGGCCGATGCTCCGCCTGCACGCTGGCGGGGTTCCGGTCGACGTTCACTGGATCCCCGTCGGCGGCCATGTGCTACCCGCGCCGGCGCGCCTGCGCTACCCACGAGCCGAAAGCGCCTTCATCTACGCGGCCGGACCGGGAGCCGAGCTGCTGCTCGCCCTCGCTATTGCGTTCGGCACGGGGCCCGCACGTGTCCTGCGGGAAACGACGGAAGTCTCTGTGATCGTCGCACAGAGCGTGCTCTTGCTCATCGCCATCGATCTCGTGTTCAACTTGCTCCCGCTGCCAGCGATCGACGTGCAAGAAGGCGCCCTGAGCGACGGCCTTGGCCTGCTGCTCGCACCGTTTCGTCCGCGCTGGCACTTCGTTCGGCTCTTGACGCTGCCTTGGAGAATGCGCGCGGAGGAGAGCTCGATTCCCGCCGAACGCGCAAGGATCTACGAGAATGGCGTGCGCCACTATCCTGACAATCCCTTCATGCACCTGCTGCTGGCGGACGCGTACGAGGCGGCTGGCAAGATCTACGACGCGCGCAGCCACCGCCTCCGTGCACTGCAGAGCCCGGAGCTGCCGAGGCCCTGGGTCGATCGGCTTCGGGAGCGGGTCGGGGCAGGCTAGGGTGCCTGGAAGGCAGTCCACGGGGGACGACGCCTGTTCGGCAACGTACCCGTCGTCCTCGCGAGACTGCGGCTATACTCATCCCATCGCATGTTCGGGCACCGCGCTTGGCTCCTTGCTGTGGTCCTATCTCTCGTTGGGTGCGAGGGGCGCTCCGAGCTGATGGACCCATCCGGCACGCCAGGCGCGACAGGCACGCACACGGGGCTTCGCGACTGAGCTGATCTTCGTAGCGACGGAGTCGGTGGGCCTTGGGGCCGAAGGATCGGCTAAAGGTTCGATTATACATAGGAATATTGCTCATCAGTACAGTTGGGTCGCACTGGCGAGTCGCCGGGCTAGGCTGCGCCCGTGCCCTGCCTGCTCGGATCTGGCTCCTACTCCCGTCCCGGGTGGCAGTGCCTCATGGGCTTGTTGATTGCCGGGGGCTGGGCGTGCACCGCCCTGCGAGGCGTCGAGCGGCTGGAAGACGGAACCCTCCGCGCGCAGTGCGGAACGCCGCTGTCCACCTGCCTCGAGCAGCTCGAGAACGAGATGGACTGTGAGCGTCACGGGTACGACGTGCTGTACGCCCAGGAGCGCCGGGAGCAGCGCGGCACCGTCGACCTGCCGTCGTCATCGGTGAGGTCGGAAGCCATCGTGCGGTGTCGACAGGCGGTCCCCCTGTTCGGTGTCGATCCGAATCCACCGAGCCCCGCGCCGCCCAGGGCCGCGAGCCCGTCCACTCCGCTGTCCTCGCCGCCACCAGCTACGGCTCACGTGACTCCAGCACCGTCGTCTCCGGCGCCGCCCCGCTGCGTGCCCGGCGTCAGCGTCGCGTGCACATCGGTCGCCGGATGCGCCGGTGCCCAGGTATGCACGAACGATGGGTCGAGGTCTGGACCTTGCGAGTGCCCGCCAGCCGAAGCGCCTCCGCTCTCGCCGGACACCGACGGCGGCGCGCCGTGACCCGTTTGGGGGTGGTCGGCTTCGGCTTCGCGCGGTAGCCGCGCCGATGAGTTCACACATGGTCAGCTCGTCCGCGGCGCTGAGCTCCACGCCATGGCCGTGCCGCCGCAGGTCTCAGCGGGTCACTGCTGCAAGTGGACGATCCACTTGGTGAGCGTATCCGTCGTACTGCACGTGGCCGTGCGAAGCTGGGTGTAGTCGTAGCGTAGACACCGGCCACTGCTCTGGTTGCGGATCTGGTCCCCCTCGATGAAGAACCACACCTGTGAAAGGCTCGTGCTGCAAGCGCGCAGTCTAGCGTAGGGGTACTCCTCCTGAATGCACAGAGACGGCGTCTTGGTGGACTTGAACTGATAGGAGGTCGTGTAGCTCCAGCGATCGGACTGATCGGTCAGGCGATAGCCTCTTGCGGTGATGTTGCTGCCAGCGACGGTCCCGAGGGTCGCGACGTCGTACAAATGGTCCTTGTAGGCGATTGGGCTGAAGTAGAAGTACTGCACCGCGCCCATGATCTGGCTGAGCAGATAGCGTGTGGCACAGTCGGTGCTCGTCGTGGTGTGATTTCCCGTGTGCTGCCACCAGGACCCGCCGGAATACGTGTGCTTCAGCATCGTTGGTCCGCCGGAATCGCCATGCCACACCTGTTCGTTGTTGGTGCTGATCATTTGGTGGGTATACGAATCCGAGGACACGCTCGTGATCTCGAACAAGGCCCCCAACCGCAGCTGTCCAGCGCCACTCGACATGTCGCCGTCGCAATCCCCGCTGACTGCCCGGCCATAGCCGAAGCCGTACGCGCGTTTTCCGATGAGATCCGTTGTCGGCCCCATGTGCAGGCCGACGCGGTCCACGGTCCCCGCGGGCAGAAGCGAACCGGGGACCTTGACCAGCGCCCAGTCCGAGATGCCACGCACGTAGCTCCGGGCGGTCACCGCCGAAGCTGGCGGCGAACCACCGAAGGGAACCGGCCCGGGACGGAGGGCTGCGGTGACGCGCACCGAGCTCGCCGGAATGGGCGTGCCCGAATCGTTGTCGAGACAGTGCCTGGCGGTGAGCACCCAGGTGTACCCACCCTCCTGCCGCACGATGGTCCCGGAGCACGGCCGCGAGAACCACTTGTCATCGTAGATCAGGCTGCCGCACGTCAGGTAGTCGTGATAGTGATAGACTGCCGCATTGAAGGTATTGCTGCCCTGCAGCGTGCCGTTGATGACTTCCTGGTCCACCTGGGCGAGGTCGGGCTCGCTCCAATCCTCCCAGTCGGCAGCGCCGCAGGCGACGAGGCTGAGTGGGATGACCAGGGAGCACAGGAAGGGTCTGGATTGTCGCGTCATGGGCGTACTTCTCCTTGTGGACCGGAACAGCAGAGAACCGTGCCGAGGCCGTGTCCGCGGGTTCTTGTCTCCGCGTCCCAGCGCCTCCGGGCATAGATCAGATTCGGCTCGCCACATCCCAGCGCCGCCGGACATAGACCAGATTCGGTGCCAGCACCAGCAGACCAAGAGACCCGAGGCACGGAGCAGGTTCTCCGGCCCGGGACTCGAAGGAATCGGCCCTGATCCGTGATCGGCTAAGCGGCCGACGAGAGGACGGCTCGGGCGCTCTGTACGTTCCTGTTGGGGCCGTGGCGGCAAACCTGGGTCAAGCTGGCGGTGGTCGTCGGCAACAACAGGAGCCTTGGCGGCCGCCGTCCTGACCTTCACTACGGGGACGACGATGCGGCGCGCTACTACACCATCCTGAGCACCATGGCGCCGGAACGCACTGCCCGCTTGGCGAACTTCGATCGAGACACGGCACGCCTCGTCCCCGCCATCCATGGAGCGGCGGCTTCGCCCACGCGCGCCGAGCTCGAGCGCATCGTTAGGAGGGTCGCCGAGCAGGTGCGCGCCGCATCGACTGCGGGTCACGAAACGGAGCTGTACGAAGCATCGAGAGAACACTCGGACCCGGACCACCAAGAAGCCTGACGAGCTCGTCGCCTCTGCGCCGAACCAGGTGTACTACTGGGACATCACGTACCTGAAGGCGCCTGTATTGGGGACGGACATCTTCAGTCGACGCATCGTGGCGGCGCGCATGTGCCATGTACAGATAGAAGAAGCTTACGAAACCGAGAACGACAAACACGCTGCCGAGCTCTTCGCCGAGGTACAGAAGCGCGAACAGCTCGCTCCTGGCCAGACGACGTTGCACTCAGACAACGGTCCTGCGATGAAGGGCGCAACGCTCAAGGCAACGCTCGAGCGTCTCGATGTCCTCGCATCCGCCCTCGCCCGGTCGGGGGCGGCGAAAAACCCGTCGCTTGAATCGAAACGCGGCACTAGAAGCGCCGGCCGATCACGATCTCCCGAGCCAACCCGCGAACGAAGCGAAGACCCGTAGGCAGGGAGGAGGCGGTGCTCTGCCCACCGATGCGGTCGTGCTCTATCGTGGGGATCTCCACGATCTTCATCCCAAGCTTCAGCGCCCGCATCGTCATCTGGTACTCGACAAGGAAGCCCTCCGCGTCCATCGACAGCCTGCGGAACGCTTCGCGCGTTATCGCCCGATAGCCGTTGATGGTGTCCTGAACGTACGCACCGCGCTCCCGGACGAGCTTCGGCAAATTGAAGGCGAGGTTCGCCAGCAGCGTGAAAGCCTGATTGGCCCACGCGCGCCACCGCAACACCGAATCGTCCTCCTCGTTTCTGGCCCCCTCGCCGAAACGCCGGGCGATAGCCATATCCGCGCCCGCCTCGATCTTCTCGAACAGTCTCGGGATGTCCGCCGGATCCTCGTTCCCGTCGGGCGAGAAGAAGCACAGAACGTCGCCCGTGGTGCTGTCGAACGCGACGCGAAACGCCTCGGCGCGCCCCTTCTTCTCCTGACCGACGACCTTGACGCCACGGGTCGTGAAGAACTCCACCGTGCCGTCCGTCGAGCCGCCGTCGACCACAAGGGATTCGTCCGCTGCGTCGAAGGGGATCCGGTCGAAGAGCTCGGTGACGCCTTCGATCTCGTTGAGCGTCAAGAGGACGAGAGTCCGCTTCATGACATCCTTCTCTCTAGTGTCCTGTGCGCTCAATACCGCAATGCGTCTAGCGCCACAACGGGAAGATCAGTCGACGGTGGGCAGCCCCCGTGGAAATCGGAATTTCGGCCCAGACCGGTGCGAAGTAGACGAACAGCGCCAGCACGAGGACCACGAAGACCAGCACGGTCTTCGGAAAGCGGCGGTCCAGACGCGCGAAGACGCCTGCCATCAGAGGTATCGCGAGTCCCCACGGGGTCAGGTAGTGGTACCAGTACTCGACGATGCGCCCTGAGATCCAGAGCAGCAACATCGAGAGCCAGGCAACCCAAAGGATCACCAGGGCCTTGTTGGCGTCTGCATCGAACAACCGGCTCCATCGCTCACGCCAGCTCCTGATGCGCAGTGCCCACGCCGCTGCCGCCACGGGCAGCACAAGCAGGACCAAGTCTGCCGTGAACAAGAGCAGCGGATTGGCGACGCTCGAGGCAAGGCGAACCGTAGACCCCGAGCGCAGGCTCTTGACCACGATGGGATGGTAGGCGATGAACCAGGTGTACCAGGCAGATTCGCTGGGATTGGCACCGTGGGGGAACGCCAAGTGCAGACCCTTCCGTCTCTGGATTTCCTCCCACACGGACATGGGGTCGTACGGATGCCCGATCAACGCTAGTCCGACCATCCAGATCGCCACGTGGACGATGGGCACCACCGCAAATGAAGCGAGGGAGTACCAGGGGGCGCGCTTGAGCATCAAGATGGCGACGCACGCCGGCAGACCCACCACGAGGCCACTCCACTTGATCGACCCCGCAAGGCCCACGAGTACCGCGCACGTCAACACTCCGCCCCAGCCGCGCGCGGTGACCGCCGCGAGCATGCTCCACAGGACGAGACAAGTCATCATCCCTTCGGGAAACGTGTCGCGTGAGAAAGCGAGGCAGAAGCCGTCGGCCGCCATGAATGCAGCTGCCAACCATCCCGCTCTCAGGTCCTTGAACAGCGAACCGGCGATCAAGAACACCAGAACGATGCTCTGGATGCCGAGGCAGAGCGCCATGAACCGCCAGCCCATCGGGTTGTCACCGAACAACAGTATGCCCACCGCGACCAGAAGCTTGCTGAGCGGCGGGTGGCAGCACTCACCCGTGTCCGGCAGGCAAATGAGGAACTGCCGCGCCGCGCTGACGAACTGTTGCTCGTCGAATCCCCAATGAAAGGGATACCCGACGTTCTGGATGCGCAGAACGATCCCGCCGAGGACCATGATGACGAGAAGATACCCGGTCGCCGGATGCGACATCCGGGGACTCCAAGCGAGCACGGCTTTCCCGCCCGAGCGCGCCACGCAGCTGACGCGACCCAGTAGAGCCTCGAGGTTCATCGCGGGACCATACAATCGGTGAGGGTACCCGCCGTGACGCTCGTGCCGAGGCGCGTGAAGCGGGCTGTGGGAGAGAAGCGAATCCGCGCCGACTTCACGACACCCTTGATGTTGTAGTTGCAGACCACCGAGAATCGTCCCGTAGGCAGCGGCTTGTCGGGGCCCAGCGAGCTCCACAGCCCCGCACCGAGGAAGAGCTGATGCCCGACCGTGTTGAAGGGCTGGAGGGTCTGAGCATCGGGTCCCGTCTCGCCCAAGTCTCGCTGGCCGCTACAGCGCAGCCCCCAATAATCCTGGTCAGAATCGCAGGCCAGGTCGTGCTTGTCCCCCTGCACCAGGGTGACCTCGACGCTGCGAGAGGTGCCGACGCGCCATCCTTCCGTGGCCTGCGAGTACTCCTCGCGGTAGCGCTTTCCCGCCGAGAAGACCCAGACGACGAAGCAGACTGCGCAAAACAGCAGGAACGACAGCATCAGGATGTTGCAGCGTTCGGGCGGAGACGGTACTGCGAGTGGCTCAGTAGAGGGTTCTCGGGACGGAAGCAGATCGGGCTGCCCCACCTCCCCGACCCCCTCGGCCTTGCTGGGACGGGCGGAACACATGGGGAAGGGGGGTACTGGGTTCGGGGGTGGAAGTCAATCGAGTGCGTGGCAGCCGACCGGATGCCTGCGGTTGGGGGGAGGGAATCGGTTCCTCTGGCCCCCGACGCGTGCGACCATCGCGGGTCCCATCGCCGCCAGCTAGACGGCTTGTGCGATGGCAACGACCACCGGGAACCGCAGGAGCACAGCCCGGGGATTGTGACCGCGGAGGCGCACACCATGCCCCCTGGCTCGCAGCCTTTGGCGTAGGAAGACCTGCCGCCGTGACGGAAACCGACGGCGAAGACGCGCTGGCTGCTACGGTCGGTAGTAGCAGTCCACGTAGTCGTTGTCTTCCGGTAGGATCTCCGCGAGGAAATCGTAGAAGTCGGGCAGTTCGCTCTTCAGCTCCGCGCGCGTGTTGATATCGCTGTGGTAGGCGCCCCGGGTACCATCGATGGCGCAGTTGTACCAGGCCTGGACGCCCCAGGCCATGAGCCCCGACGTGCCGCCATCTTCATGCACGTACGCGTTCGCCAACCTGCCAGACGCTACGATATCATCGTAGACCGTCTTCAGCCGGCTTGCCATCGCAGGTTCGCCTCTTCCGAGGGCCAAGTCCGCCAGGGTGTGTCCATACTCGTGCGGGCAGATGCAGTCGTTCACCCAGGGGTCGCCGGGCATGCACATGATGCTGTCTTCAGCGCATATGGTCGGGGTCATGCTCCCCAAACCACGCGCGCGCTGGTCCAGCGACGTACCCCATACCGAACTGACTTCCGGCAAGCTCGAAAGCTGTTCACTCTGCGCGATCAAGGTGAAGAACACCTTCTGATCGATGATCGATTGTCGTGCGTCGTCGCGTTTGCCGTACATGTCCAGCAGGAGCCTGCAGTCTCTGATAATCGCTTCATCGCCGACCTTCGAAGAGGTGGCGATGACGATCCCGTTTGCAGAAGCATATTTCTGATAGAAGGCGTCTATCTTGTAGCTCGAGCGAATATCGGCCGGCACCGAAGAGACCTGGCAGCCGTCTGCCGGGGTCCCTCCCGCGCCCGCCTCACCGCTCGAGCTGCCCCCGGTCGGCGCGCCGCCCGTCCCCACGCCGCCTGCACCCGTGGATCTGCCGCCAGTCGCCACGCCGCCCGTTGACCTGCCGCCGGTCGCTACGCCGCCCGTTGACCTGCCGCCGGTCGC
>JAFGIS010000088.1 GCA_016929495.1 Polyangiaceae bacterium
CTAACTACCCGAAGCTGTGCGGCTTTCCCGGATTCTTGGTACGAGATGTCGTCAAAGTCGGGTGCCGGGCGCAGACGTTCCGCCTGTGCTGGCGGACGAGCCGCCTGCGCGCGGCTGAGCACCGGTGCTGGTTCCTCCGTCAGAGCTCGTCCCGCCGGAACCCGAGCTTCCGCCGGCCGCACTCGCGCTGGACCCGGAATGGCCGCCCCCAGCCGCCGGGATGCCGCCGGTCGCTTCGCCGCCCCCGACTCCGGTCGAACGAGCGGTCGCTGCATCCGTATCGGCGCAGGCACCTAGAGCAAGGTCAACCAGGGAGCCAACAAGGCAGTACCGCAAGACTGAAGCACGACCGGACATGCGGACCTCGCTCGACTGTCACTCGTCCAAAGGCGTTGTCCACCATGATGACCGGGAGACCGGGGGAGATCAACGACAACACGCCCGGCGGCTGTTCTCTGCGCGCGTGCCTGTCAATCGCTGCATGCCGTATGGCGCACAGTGGCGATGATCCTCGTTGGTGCGCGCCTGACGGCGGGCACACCGCGCGCCCTTGTTACGCCTCGATAACTACCGGCAGGCGTTGACGCGTGGTTGCGCTGGCTGACTACGGCGCCAGCTCGAGGGTCTTGGACGTGCCGTTGACCTCGAAAGCGATGTTCTTGATGTTGACCGTGCCGCCGGTGTTGTCGTCGATCTCAGTGCCCACCTCGATTCGGGTCAGCCACAGGTCCTTCGAATAGCCGTAGTTGCTGACGAGCCAATCGAGCAGCGCCTTGACGTCTACGGTGCCACTGAAGTTGGTGCTGGGGCCGCCCTGATCCCAGAACTGGAAGTAGCGCCACTTGCCGTCCGCCCATTGGTCGGATTGATGACAGAGTTTGTAGGTCTTGCCGCCCGAGCTGGCGGTCCTGCCGCCGAGGGTCTCGTCACACGGCCAGCGTCCGGCCTGCCAGCCCCAGAAGGCGATGAGCTCAGCGTAGACCCCGGAGTTGGCTGTCGTGGGATCGTTCTGGCTGAGCCAGAACTCGAAGTTCATGTTCCAGGACTGCTGGCCCTGCAGGGCGAAGCTCATGTTGTCGACTTTGACGGTCGCGCTCGTGATGTCCTTGACCTGACGCGGTAAGAGCGTGGTCGATGAGAAATCCGGGGACGTCGCGAGGGAGTTGCCAATGCCGAAGGGATGGATCCCGAACTCGACTTCCGGATAGTCGGGGTGTTCGCCGCTGCTCAGGCCGTCCTTGCCCGTTGTGTCACAGACGCCGCGGTTGATGCTCCAGCCAATACTCTTGTCGGTGTTGACGAAGACCTCCAGCTGCGTACCGCCGCAACCGAGCTCGTCAGAGCCCCATCGGTTGGCGAGCAAGCGAATGTCGCCGAGATTTAGGTAGTCGCTCGGTGTGCTCGTCTTGTCGCCGGGTGACGCCAGTTCCTTGCCGCCGGCGTCTTTCCTGGGCTCCGAGGTGCCTCCCGTCGCGGTCTCGCCCCCGGTGTTGCCTTGGCCCCCGGTGGAGGTGCCGCCGCCCGAGGGCGTGCCGCCGGTGGAGGTGCTCCCGCCCGTCGGGCGCGTGCCGCCGGTGGTGGAGGACCCGCCGCCCGTCGGTCGTGTGCCGCCGGTGGGGCCGCCGCCGGCCGAACTCGTGCCGCCGGTCGTGGAGGTCCCGCCACCCGAGTGCGTGCCGCCCGTGGTGGTGGACCTGCCACCGCTGGGCGAGACGTCCCCGCCCGTCGCGCCCGAGGAGGTCTTGCCTCCCGTCGAGTTTGAACCGCCCGCCGAGGTCTTGCCGCCCGTCGAGCTCGTGCTGCCCGTCGACGACGAGGCACCGGACGCGCCCCCGCTCGAGGATCCGCCGTCGTGACTACTGCTTCCGCCGACGCCGGCTAGCGACGGGGCCTCCCCGGAACCACAGTGAACGATCGAGAACAGCGTAGCGACGCAGGCACCTAAGCGGATCAGTCTCGTTTTGGGCATGGGCTCTCCTACAAGGCGTTTGCGGCGCTCTGACCTGGCCGGCAGCGGGTCCGTTTGATGCAGATGAAGTGTCGGAGCGCATCGAAGTTCCCGAGGCGGGACTAATGAGTCCATCCTAGCCCAAGAATCGGTCGCGCGGTAATCGCGCTGGCTTCGCCCGAGGCCGCGCACCTGCGCTCGAATCTTCCGCCAGCACTATGCGGGCTCTGATCCTGTACTCTGTTTCACAGCCGTCCTACGCGTTTGGTCCACAGCCTCGACGAGGCGGCGATCCTCGGACCCTGTCCAGTTGGGCGAGGAGCCGGTCACTGCCACTTCTGGCACGGACGGGTTGCGCTACAACCCGGGCGATGTTTCGAACGCTCTCTCTCGACGCCGGTGGCGTGCTGGTCCGACCCAACTGGTCCAGGATTTCAACCGTCTTCGCCACTCACGGTGTGCCCGTCGCTGGCGATGTCCTCGCCGCCCAGGAGCTGCCGGTCATGCGCGAGCTCGACTCCGCCGAGGGGATCGCGAGCAGCACGGACGGTGACCGGGTCGGTGCCTTCTTCCTGCGCGTGCTGGAGCGTGTCGGGCTCGATGTCTCGGGGCCGCCCTGGCGAGCGGCCATCGCCGAGCTCCGCCGTATCCACGGAGAAGAGAACCTTTGGGAGGACGTGCCGGACGACGTGCGCCCTGCGCTCGAGCGGTTTCGAGCCATGGATCTGACGCTCGTTGTTCTATCGAATGCCAACGGAACCGTCCGGAGGAAGCTCGAACGACTGGGCTTGACCCGCTGGTTCACGTCGGTCGTCGACTCCGGCGAAGAAGGGGTCGAGAAGCCGGACCCGCGCTTCTTCGCGCTCGGGCTGGAGAGGGTCGGCGCCGAGCGTACCACGACGCTCCACGTTGGTGACATGTTTCACGTGGACGTCCTCGGTGCGCGCGCCGCCGGGATTGCGGCGGTGCTGATCGATCGCGGAGGGCTTCAGTCGGACCGCGATTGTGCTCGGTTCAGCGATCTCGGCGAGCTGGCCTCCGCGCTCGAGCGGGCCGAGCTCACGCCGGGCTGATCCTCCCGGGGCCGGCCTTCCGGGTCCCGTGAGGCGGATCCGTTGGCGGACCGAGCACGAGCGATGGATAGAAGTCGCGATCAGCCAAGAGTACGTGGTTTGCGATCACCTCGACCGCAACGAACTCGATCAAGTCCCCGACGCTCACTCCGGCGCCGCTCGCTTGAAGCCGAACAGCCACGCCTCGCTTCAATAGCGCCTGATGCAGACGCGCATGCTGCGGAAGCTCGGCGTACCCGTGCTCGCGCAGGATTTCTTCCTCATGCTGGAAGTGGGCGCCGATTTCCGACAAGAGCTCATCGAGCATCGCTCTGAAGACGGGGAGGACCCAGTCGCGGCGAGCGGCGTACTCGATCAGCCGATTGGCGCTGCGGAAGAGCCCATGGTGCTCGGCGTCGATCGTCGGGTGGCCGCACGCATACTCGGGCTTCCAGAGGAGACGCGCGAACCCTCTGGGCCGGGAAACGGGCTCCGACGGGATCCGAACGAGCTCGGACGCGGCGAGCACCTGGACCCGGTTTCTCCCGGACTTCTTGGCCCGATACATCGCCTCGTCGCCGGCGCGCAGCAGCTCGCGCTCGTTCTCGCCGTGGTCGGGATAGAGGGCCACTCCGATGCTCGCCGACACTTCGAGCTTCTGCCCATCGCTCGTCACGAACGGGGTCTCCAGTGCTGCGCGGACCCTTTCGGCGATCACGAGGGCCTGCTCGGTCTTGGCGAGATCGGGCAGCAGGATCACGAACTCGTCGCCTCCGACTCGCGCGGCCGTGTCGTAGGGCCTGAGGCACTCCGACATCCGCCTCGCGACGGCCTGCAGAAGCCAATCCCCCACGTCGTGGCCCAGCTCATCGTTGATCGGCTTGAACTTGTCGAGGTCGATGAACAAGAGAGCCGCCGGCGAACGGCTGCGCCGGCAGCGCGCGATCGCCTGCTGAAGTCGATCGAGCAGCAGGCGTCGATTCGGCAGCTGTGTGAGCCCGTCGTAGAAAGCGAGGTGGCGGATGGCGTCCTCCGCGTGCCGACGCGCTGTGATGTCGCGCGTTACGCCCAGAATCGACTCGAGCCTGCCTCTCCCATCATCGTGCAGGGTCGTGACCACTTCGGTTTGGACGACGTGCCCGTCCTTGTGCGGTTGTTCGATTTCCGTCGCACGCATGGTCTTCGCGTGTTCCCCGGCCTTCCAGCTTGCGACGGAGTCGGCCAGCGCGCTCTGAAAACGTGCGGCCGATCCCGCTGTCATCGTGCTCCCGAACGGCTGCGCCATGACCTCTTCGGGAGTGTAGCCCAGAAGCCGCTCGACCGACGGGCTCACGTAGCTGAGCCTCTGACTGCTCAGGTTCATCGTCCAGATGACGTCGAACGTGTTTTCCGCGATGAACCGATAGCGTCTCTCGCTCTCCTGCAGCGCGTCAGCCGCGTCCCTGTGGGCGGCCATCTCTTCGTGCAGCTGCTCGTTTCTGCTCTGGAGCTCGGCTGTTCGCTCGGAGACCAGCTGCTCGAGTTGAGATCGGTGGCGCGCGAGCTCCGCTTCGGCCAGTTTGCTTTCGGTGATGTCGACCGCAGCACTGATGAACGAAATGGGCTTGCCGGACTCGTCGCGCAGCGAGTCGACGCACAGGTCCACCCAGGTCATCTGCCCGTCCGGACGCGCGAAGCGCTTGACCAGTGTGAACCTGTCCGCTTCGCCCCGGAGCAGCCGTTCGACTTGCGCTCGCTCGGCGTCGAGGTCCTCGGGCGGGGTGAGCGCTTCGAACGTGAACCCAGGTGACAACACCTCCTCGCTGCTGTGTCCGATGAGCCTGCAGTACTCCTGATTGACGTTCAGGACTCGACCGTCGAGGGTGATCTGGGCCAGCCCGACGGCGGCGTTATCGAAGACGGCGCGGAAGACGGCGCCCGTTTCGGCGTTTGCGCGCTTGGCCCGGGTGATCGCCGTCAGCAGGTGCCCGAGCGAAAAAGCGAGCAGCACGCCGATGAGCACCAGGCCGGCGCGCGTCCGAGCCGCGTGGCGCTGGGCATCGCGGACGGCTTGCAGCGTCCGCGCGCTCACCACCTGATTGAACTCGCCAATGGGTCGCATGATGCGTGCCTTGGCCTCGTGGTACGCGGTGTCGTTGAGCATGGCCGTGGCACGCAGACGGTTCGGCTCAGTGACAGGAGCCGTCGACTCGATCAGGGCCATGGCGGCGTATTCCGTCCGCGTGAGAGCGTCCGAGGCGGCCATGGCCTCTTTCAGCTTCGCGAACTCACGGGACGTGAAACCACTCTGCCGCATCAAGGCGAGCAGGGACACGGCTCGGCCAAAGGGGCGCGGGCGTGCATCGTCGTCGAGAACGAGGTCCCAGTATACGTCCTGGTAGTCGAGGGGGCGCGGCTTGAGCCCGTTGCGAATGTCGAGGATCTCCTGGTAGTGCTGCTTGTAGACGGAATTGCCCGTCGCGACGTACGTGCGGATCATCCGCGTCAGGTCGTCGGATGACTGGCGCAGCTCGTCTGCAAGAAGGAACGAGGCAAGGCGCCCATCGTTTGCCCGATCGATTTGCTTCTCGGTGTCGATGTAGTAGACGAACGCCGCCGAGAAGAGCACGAACAGGCCCAAGCTCAACCAGAAGAATCGTGCGGATTTCGGCTCGGCCGTCATCGTACCCTCGTCCCGTCTAGTACAACGGACGGGACACCCACGTCCACCGGCGCAGAGCCGCTGCGAAATCGGTGCGAAACAGGCCAGGGGCGCGATATCGGGTCGGGCAGCACACTCTCCGACACAGGCCGTGAGCGCCCGAGGTCCGGACGGGCTCGGCAGTCGGGAGGGAGCTCGGTGTGGAGACGGGGGGGGTCCGTGCGCCCTTCGTCCGAGATGACCCGTGTCCTGTGTCCGCGATTCACCGGAGAATCCGGCGGCCTCGAACCGGGCTCAGCAGTTGCGGCGCCGTAGCTTTGGGGTAAGGGATCCGACAGTCTTCATGCTTCACGATAGCTGTGGTGCTCTCAGCCTATTCCTCCTTGTGTTCGTCGCGGTCGGAGGCACAGGGTGCCAAGCTCAACGCGCGACTCGGGGCCGCGACGCTGGGACTGCTGGCTCCGACGCTGGCGTTCAGCCCACAGCGGGCGGCGTGGCGAACCCCGGGACGGGCGGCTCGGTGAGCGCCGCGACGGGCGGCTCGGTGAGCGCCGCGACGGGCGGCTCGGTGAGCGCCGCGACGGGCGGCTCGGTGA
>JAFGIS010000089.1 GCA_016929495.1 Polyangiaceae bacterium
AGCCACACGGTGTCGGTGCAGCCATCGGCGCTGCTGGAGCCCGACACCGAGTGCTACGTGACGATCGACCGCAAGGCGGTGCAGGTCAACGAGCCGCCGTGGGGCTACATCGGGGACTACACGTCGCAGGTGGACGGCAACTCCTTGCACCCGACGATGTGGAACTTCCTGACCACCTCCGGCGAGGAGTGACGCGCCGGCCGCGGCCTTGGCAGCTCCGCTCGTACGCCTCCCAGGGCTTCTACGAGACTCAAACTGTCCACCAGATCGGATCAACCTCAGCGGCGCGAGTCCGGCGCGGAACGTCGCGACCTCGGCGGTGACTCAGACTACATGGAACGACCGGCTCGCTTGCAGGTCGCGGGTTAGCCTTGGCAGGTCAACCACCACCGCGGCCAGAGCCGCATGCAAGGAACCGGTCAGATGAAGTGTAACACGCTGTTCGTTGGCCTCGATGTTCACAAGGAATCCATCTCCGTGTCGGTCCTGGAGGGCCGCAAACGGCAGCCCCGGCCGTGCCTCAAGGTGCCCAACGACGAGGGCAAGCTGCGCCGGCTGTTCAGCCGCTTGAAGAACGAGGGGACGGTCCGAGCTTGCTACGAAGCAGGGCCCTGCGGTTACGACGTCCACCGACTTCTGCGGTCGATGGACATCGACTGCGAGGTCATCGCTCCGTCGCTGATCCCGGTTCGAGCCGGAGACCGGGTCAAGACCGACCGCCGCGATGCCGAGAAGCTCGCAAGGCTGTTGTGCGCCGGCGAGCTCACCCCCATCCGCGTGCCCACCGAGCAGGAAGAAGCGGTCCGTGACCTGGTACGCTGCCGCGAGGATCTCCGGGAGGACCTGCTCCGCGAGCGTCACCGCCTGCTCAAGTTCTTGCTCCGCCACGGCCGGCGGTTCACCGAGAGCAAGCACTGGACGCTGCGGCACTGGGCCTGGCTGCGAACGCAGCGGTTCGACGAGCCGGCCGCCCAGGCCGTCTATACCGAGTATCTCTCGCGGCTCGAGTCCACGCTCGAGCGCATCCGCGGCGTCGAGCAGGAGCTGTCCACCGTGGCCCAGCAGCCGCTCTACAACGAGCCGGTGGCACGGCTGCGATGCCTGCGCGGCATCGACACACTGTCGGCGATCACCTTGGTCGCCGAGGTCTGCGACTTCCACCGCTTCGAGCGCCCCAAGGAGCTGATGGCCTACCTCGGTCTGGTCCCCAGCGAGCGCTCCAGCGGCGGTAAGCAGCGGCGAGGCTCGATCACCAAGACCGGCAACTCCCACGCGCGCCGCATCCTGGTCGAGGCCGCATGGCATTACCGCCACCCGCCTCGGCGCAGCAAGACCATCCAGGCTCGCTGGGCCGGCCAGCCACGGCCTATCGTGGACCAGGCCTACAAGGCTCAGCAACGACTGCACCGACGTTTCTTCCGCCTCACCTGCCGAGGCAAGCCCTCGCAGGTCGCCGTCGTGGCCGTCGCCCGAGAGTTGTGCGGCTTCGTGTGGGCCCTGGCCACGATGGAGCCCAAGGCCACCTGACCTCCACCGCCACCTTCGATGAACGCTTCGACGCCAGCAGGCAGAGGACGAGCCGGGCCCGTAGGAGGGACTCTCGGCCGTTCTGTGTGGCGGTGGGCTTGCCCCATCGACCCACGATCTCAGAGCGAGAAAGCCTCCCGACGAATCACGGTCATGCGGCGGCTGTGCCGACCCGCGAATCCTAGAGTGATCCGACGTCGCTGCCCCCTCGCTCGTCTTCTGCCTGCTGGCGCCGAGTTCGACCCACAAGGAGTGGCCCCCATGCCATGACAACTGGCAACCTGTGACCTCTCGGCTAGACTTGACTGGTCGTTCCATCCTAGAACGGCGGCAGGAACCCCAGGTACACCATCACCGGCGGCCCGCCCGACGAGGGATCGCCCAGGCACAGCCGGTCGCGCGCGCCCACCGGCAGCCGCACGGCCACGTCGAGGCGCATCATCTGGGGCAGCGTGCCGAAGCTGTCGTAGAAGAACCGCAGGCCGTAGCCCGCCGACGCGTACACCGCGTCGGCCGACGCCAGGTCGTAGCTCTCGCACGGGCTCAGCGCGCCCGCGTCCACGAACGCCACCCCGCCGATCCCGCGCACGAAGTTGTAGTGGCCCAGGTTCCACGCCAGGTCGTGCACGAACACGTGCCGGTACTCGCCGCGCACCAGCGCCGCCGCGCGCGCGAACAGCTCCGACGGCGCGTAGCCGCGCAGGCCCTCGGCCCCGCTCACGCCGATCAGCTGCGACCGCGCCTCGATGTCGCCCACCGCCGCCGCCGCGCTGGCGTCGACCGCGAACGTGTGCCCGGCGCGCGGGGTCGCGATCGCGGTCCACCCCGCCGACACCACGCCCGCGAGCAGGTACTCGGCGCCCTGCGCCGGCCCGCCCGCGCCCGCGGGCACCGCGTCCCGCCGCGTCACCGTGAGCGTGCCGCCCACGCCCAGCGACCGCGCGCGCTGGGGCTCGAACACGAACAGCTTGTCGCTCTGGCCCACGCCCACGCTCACCGACAGCCGGCTCTCGTCGCGCGCCGGCGCGCCGTCCTCGGCGAAGAACTCGCCCTTGAGCCGCTGCGCCCGCAGCGTGATCGACGCGCTCGACAGCAGCCGGTCGGGCGTGATCGGCGGGCCGAAGCTGCGCGTGTAGGTCGCCGTCGCGCCCACCTTCACCGAGGCGCTGGTGAACGCCGACAGCCGCAGCTGGTTCTCCACGTCGTGGACCCGGCCCAGCGTGAAGTCCACGGCCAGCAG
>JAFGIS010000090.1 GCA_016929495.1 Polyangiaceae bacterium
CTACGGCAACGCGGCAGCCTCACGGTGTGGATCTCGGAGGACGAGCTCAAGGGTTGGGGCCCTCCGAAGCGCGGACAGCGAAAGCCTGGCGGACAGGAGCGGTACTCGAACCGCGCCGTCGAGACAGGCCTTGACCGTGGGCATGGTCTTACATCTCGGCTTGCGACAAACCGAGGGGTTCCTTTGCTCGCTGTTCTCACTGCTGAACTTGGACTGCCAGGCTCCCGACCACACGACGATTTCCAGACGTGCCAGAAAGCTCGGCAAACTCCCCATCTGTCCGCCCGCTGGCAAGCGGCCGGTCCACATCTTGATCGACAGCACCGGACTGAACATCCACGTCGGCACCTTACGGAAACCACCGAAGAACAGGGACTGGCGGAAGCTTCACATCAGCGTCAACGCCGTCACCGGTCAGGTCATCGCCTGCGACCTGACCAGCAAGAGCGCCCGCGACGCGTCCCGCGTACCGGCACTGCTCAAGCAGATGGACAGTCCGCTGGCATCCGTCCGTACCGACGGCGCGTATGACAGGGAGGCGGTCTACACGACCATCGAGAGCCACACAGTGGACCGGTCACCGCGAGTGCTCATCGGGCCGAAGAAGAACGCGCAGGTGAAGCCGGCTGTGGCGGCCTTGAAGGAGCGCAACCGGAACATCCGGTCACGAGCCAGAATCGGCAAGCGCGAGTGGCACACGAGGTCGGGCTACAGCAGGCGGAGCATCGTGGAGAATACCGCCTACCGCTACAAGGGCATCCTCGGTCCCACAATGAGGAGTCGCACGCTGCAGGGGCAGAGGGTAGAAGCGAGAGTTGGCTGCAGGATCTTGAACACGATCGCCGGTCTGGGAATGCCCGAAAGCCATCAGGTGGACTGAACCCTAAGCCCGGTCGGGCGACCCGCACCGCCGAATCGAGCCATGCACCAAGGCAGCTCGCTACCGGCAGTCCTGCTCGATGTCGCGCGCGATCGCGCTGATCGCGATGGCTGGATCCCTCAAGCAGTCGGCCTCTCGAGTAGCTATCAGCGACAACGCATCACGCGCCTTCGCCGCGGTCACGGCGCTCATCGCGTCCAGCAAGCCCGCAGTGGACGGTGCACAGAAGAGGACGTTCGGTCGACCGCCCCTGGAGAAGACACGGGTGATCTCCGCTTCCAGGACGGCTCCGAGATCCTTGGCATCCTCTGCCGTTGCCACGGCAATGATGCCGGTGGCGCCCTTGAACACCGTGTCTTTGGCGCTGCCCGGTTGGCCAATGAAGCCGGTCCCTTCGTGCGCCCACAGCTGTAGGCTGACGCGCCTGCCGTGGAACGTGAATCCCGGAGCCGGGCGGAACGTGGCGCGCGACAGGCTCCAGCCGTCGTTCTCCGGCATTCTGAACCAGTCTATCCGTCTGTCTACAGGGAGAGAGCCGTAGAACCGCTCCGCCGCATTCACGACGCCCGCGTAGCCGAACATCACCACCTTGAAGAGCGCGTCGCCAGTGTCCTCGGCCACGGTGCTCACGCAACGTGAGGAGTCTGGGGGCATTGTCGGCTGCTGCACCGTGGCTTTTGCAGCAGCTCGGGAGGCCATGACCTTCGGGGGCGCCAATGAACTCGGCTGACGAGAGGGTCTCGGCGCCTCGGAGGGCTCGGCCCTGCACGCAGCGAGCAGCATTCCGAGGCTCGCCAGCGCTGCGTGTACGCTGCTACCGCGCAACGGCGTCGCTCGGGTCACTCGACAACGACCGTTGCCGTCGTGAAATCGAGGGTTCCAGAACCATTCTGGGCCTCCACGAGTAGCTTGGCCTCTACCAGCTTGCCCAGGTTCAAACCCAGCCGAGTCCACTCGGAGAAGTGTTCGGAGATGGATATGTGTCCACACTGGCGAGCCGTCCGGCGGACACTGAAGTACTGGTCGAAGGTTTCGCTGTCGCCCGTGATAGCCGGTTTGTCGACCCGGGTGTGTGTCCAGACCTCGTAGGTGTCGCCGTCCACGGTGATGGTTCCGGCGTGGTCGCGAGGAGTGCCGTCGGATGCGGTGTCTCCAGGCTGCGTCGTCCCCCAATCATCGAGGATGTAGTATTCGCGCAGCGGATCGACCGTCCACCCGTAGACCCCGACGTACACCAGGCCGGTGTCGCCCGTTTTCGTCTCCGCGAATTCGGCGGAGATGTCTCCGATCTGAGCGGGCGTCTTGGTCCGGTCGAAGTCGAGGCCGACGCGCGCCAGGAAGTCGTCGACGTTGCCCCAGGTTGCGCCGAAGTTGGCGTCGACGCGGCGAACGGTCATGCAGCCCTCGCCACCCTCGCTCGCCCACAGTTCGAAGGAGTAGCCGTGTCCTGCGTCGCCCTTCTGGTTCGAGCAGTACTCGCTGCCGCCGGTCAAGGGTGTAGCCGGCGGGCAGGTGTTCGCGGTGCCGCCGGTTGCGTCGGTGCCACCGGTCCCCGCGCCGCCACCCCCGGTCGAGCCGCCCTCCACGCCGCCCGTGGCCGCACCACCCGTGGCCGGGACACCACCGCTGCCGCTGCTGCCGCCGGTCATCGTGGAGCCGCCCGTGGTGGTGGCGCCACCGGTGCTCGTGACGCCACCGCTGCTCGTGACGCCACCCGTGCTCGTGAGGCCACCCGTCGCGCTAGCGCCGCCGCTGCCCGTTCGGCCGCCGGTCGCGGTGGAGCCGCCCGTATTCGTGACGCCACCCGTGCTCGTGAGGCCACCCGTCGCGCTGACGCCACCGGTGCCACTGCCGCCGCCGGTGGCCCTGGAGCCCCCTGAGACGCCAACGCCGCCCGTATTGGTGACGCCACCCGAGCCCGCCGCGGCGCTGCTGCCGCCGGTCGCACTGCCTCCCGTGGCCGCCCCGGTCGAGGTCCCGCCGGTTTCGCTGCCACTACTCGTGCCGGAATCGGAGCAGGCCGTCACGGCAAAGCAGGCAGCGAGGATACGGAGCGAGCTACGGAACTGACGTGGGCCAGGCATGGTGAACTGAGCATGGAGGGTCTGGGGAGCCGGATCAAGCGGGGAGAGGTTTCGAGGGCCGGTCGGGGTTTCGCCCCCGCGAACTGACAACACTCGCCGCGCCTTCGCAAGGTTCGTTCGAAGCGATTCCCGTTCGGCCCGCACTGGCTCGGCGCCGCGTTGAAGCCTACCAGGTAGGTCCCGGGGCGATGCGCCGTTGTGCCCAAGTTATCAGTCTCCCCCTGGACCCCCTCGAAGACGCGTCCACGGCGTAGGTCGTCGGGGTCGGCGTAGATCGTCCTTGTAGGAGTTGGACTAAGCCGCTTCGCGGCAGCTTTCGTGCTAGAAGGCGTCCGGGTCTCCGTGGTGCTTGTCAACGCTTCCGTTCAGTGCGAG
>JAFGIS010000091.1 GCA_016929495.1 Polyangiaceae bacterium
CGTCGTCTTGCCGTGGTCGATGTGTCCGATCGTCCCTACGTTGACGTGTGGCTTCGTTCGTACGAACTTCTCTTTGGCCATCGCTTCCTCGTATCTCTCATCAAATGCCGCGTATCCGTTTCACTATCTCGTCCTGGATCGGACCGGGCACCGCGTCATAGTGCCCGAACTGCATCGTGTAGGTCGCACGCCCCTGCGTGCAGCTGCGCAGGTCCGTGGCGTATCCAAACATCGTCGCCAACGGGACCTCCGCTTCAATCACCTGGATATTCGCGCCTCGCTCGGACATGCCCAGGATCTTGCCGCGCCGGGAATTCAGATCCGCGATCACGTCGCCCATGTAGACCATGGGCGTCACGATCTCGACGGACATGACGGGCTCGAGCAAGTACACCCCTGCTCGTTCCGCTGCATCGCGGAAAGCCATCGACGCAGCAACCTCGAAGGCGGGTCCGGACGAATCGACCTCGTGATAGCTGCCGTCGAGCAGCCGCACCTTGACGTCGATCATCGGGTAGCCAGCCAGTACGCCGCGGGCCATGGCGTCCCGAGCGCCTTTCTCGACCGAAGGGACGAATTCCTTCGGGACCGCGCCGCCCACAACGGCGTTCTCGAAGACGAACCCCTTGCCCTTCTCGGCGGGACCGAGCTCGATTTTGACGTGGCCATACTGGCCATGGCCGCCCGTCTGGCGCACGAAGCGGCCTTCCTCCTCGACGGTCTTCGCCACCGCCTCGCGGTACGCAACCTCGGGCTTGCCGACGTTGGCCGCGACTTTGAACTCACGCCGCAGCCGGTCGACGATGATCTCCAGATGGAGCTCGCCCATACCCGCGATGATCGTCTGACCCGTTTCCTCGTTGGTGTAGGTGTGGAAGGACGGATCCTCGTAGGCAAGCTTCTGCAGGCTCACCGCGAGCTTGTCGAGGTCGGCCTGCGTTCGCGGCTCGATCGCGATGGAGATGACCGGTTCGGGGAAGGGAATGCGCTCGAGAATGATGGGGTGCTTGTCTGCACACAGTGTATCGCCCGTGCGCGTGTCCCGCAGACCGACAGCTGCATAAATGTTCCCCGCGAAGCACTCCTTCAGCTCTTCGCGCTTGTTGGCGTGCATGCGAAGGAGGCGTCCGATGCGCTCACGGCGTCCGCGCGTCGCGTTGAGCACGGCCTGACCGCTCGTGAGAGTGCCAGAATACACCCGGAAGAAGGTGAGATTGCCGACGAACGGATCGGTGGCAACCTTGAAGGCCAAGGCAGCAAACGGCTCGTCGTCGGAGGCCTTGCGCACGAGCACCTTGCCTTCTCGCTTGGGATCGACGCCCTCGATCGGCTTCACATCGAACGGAGAAGGCAGGTAGTTGATCACGGCGTCCAGCAGGAGCTGGATGCCCTTGTTCCGGAAGGCGGACCCACCCAGTACGGGAACGAACTTGAAGCTGAGCGTCCCTTTGCGAAGCGCCCTGTGGATCTCCTCGTCCGTGATCTCGCCGATGTGTCCGTCGAGGAACTTCGCCATCAGCGCGTCGTCGACGTCCGCACAGGCCTCGATCAGCTGCTCGCGGAGTCTGAAGCACTTGTCCCGAAGCGCTTCCGGCACCGGTTCCCAAGTGAGCTTGGCGCCCAGCGATTCATTGTCGAAGACAGCCGCTTCCATGCGCACCAAGTCGACCATCCCGTGGTGGTCGTCCTCCTGCCCCACCGGCCACTGGATGGGAACCGGGCGGCACCCGAGCCGGTCGCGGATGGAGTCGAGATTCATCTGGAAATCGGCGCCCACCTTGTCCAGCTTGTTGACGAACGCAATGCGCGGAACGCTGTAGCGGTCCGCCTGGCGCCAGACGGTCTCGGTCTGCGGCTCGACGCCATTGCCGCCATCGAATACGGCCACGGCTCCGTCGAGCACACGCAGAGACCGTTCGACCTCCACCGTGAAGTCGACGTGTCCGGGCGTGTCGATGATGTTGATGCGGTGCTTGGTGTCCGTGAGCGGCCCGCGCAGCGGCGTCCAGAAGCAGTTGGTTGCGGCGCTCGTGATGGTGATGCCGCGCTCCTGCTCCTGCGCCATCCAGTCCATGGTCGCCGTTCCCTCATGGACTTCTCCCATCCGGTGGCTGATCCCTGTGTAGTACAGGATGCGCTCGGTCACCGTCGTCTTCCCGGCATCGATGTGGGCCATGATGCCGATGTTACGGGTGTGCTCAATGGGGAAGTCGCGCGCCATGATCGGGGGCTCGAGCCGGGGGTCGTCCTTGTGAGAGCCGGAACTGAGACGGACGAAACCCCTTCCGGACTCCTCTCCCCCGCCGTTTGGGGGATCCTGCTCGTTCCGGAAGGGGCCTCGGGGTCGCTGCCTGCCGCCTCTCGGCGGGACGCCGTGCGAAGGCGTCTTGGTGCGAACCCGATCCTATGTCGTCTCGGTCATTTGCTCGCCGCCGTGCTCCTCTTCGAAGGGTGTCTTCTGCAGTGCGGGTTACCAGCGATAGTGGGCGAAGGCCTTGTTCGCCTCGGCCATCTTGTGCGTGTCGTCCTTCTTCTTCACGGAGTTGCCACGGAGCTGCGCTGCATCCACGAACTCCGCAGCCAAACGCTCTCTCATCGTCTTCTCCCCGCGGCTGCGGGCGTACGCGACGATCCAGCGCATGGCCAGGGCCACACGGCGTTCCGGACGAACCTCGACCGGGACCTGGTAGGTGGCGCCGCCGACCCGGCGGCTCTTGACCTCGAGCTTGGGCTTGACGTTGTCGAGCGCCTTGCGGAAGACCTCGATCGCATCTTCCTTGAAACGGCCCGAGATCACGTCGAACGCGCCGTAGAGAATGCTCTCGGCGACCGACTTCTTCCCCTTCAGCATCAGCGCGTTGGTGAACTTCGCGACGAGCTTGTCCTTGTACTTGGGGTCGGGAGTCAACTTGCGCTTGGGAACCTCGCGTCTGCGGGGCATCGCTCTCTCCTACTGCTTCGGCCGCTTGACACCGTACTTGGACCGCTTGCGGTTTCGATTGGCCTTGTTGGTGCTGCTCGGACCCGAGGCGCCGGCTGCATCCAGGGTTCCACGCACGACGTGATAGCGAACCCCGGGAAGATCTTTGACGCGGCCTCCGCGTATGAGCACGACGCTGTGCTCCTGCAGGTTGTGGCCTTCGCCAGGGATGTAGCTGGTGACCTCGATGCCGTTCGTCAACCTGACGCGGCAGACCTTGCGAAGCGCAGAATTCGGCTTCTTGGGCGTGGTGGTGTAGACGCGAACGCACACGCCGCGCTTCTGCGGACAGGATTTGAGCGCCGGCGAAGCGGTCTTCGCAATAAGGGCTTCTCGCCCGGCTCTGACGAGCTGCTGTATCGTTGGCATCGGAATTGATGAAAAGGTCGCCCCCCGGTTCAGGGGAACGGGAGGGTAGCCGCAGGGGGGCCAGTGTCAAGCTGGTTGGTGGCCTCTGCCAATGGAAACGGCTGCTGGACGAAGGGCCTGAGGCCAGGAACGGTCAGCTTGGCTGGTTCGGTGGCGGTGCGGCCAACCTTGACGTGGGTACCGGATGAAGCAGGCCGTCCGTTAGGCCCGCAGCAGGCATGGGGCTCACTCGCGCGGGTGAGACCCGTCTCAGGTGGACGTGCCCCCGCCGGTTGCTGATGTCCCGCCTGAGCCGCTACCGCCCGTCCCGATCTGCGCGTCCGGAGCGCACGCGCCGTCGACGCAGATTTGGCCAGCGTCGCAGGCTGCGCCGCAACTGCCGCAATTGGCACCGTCCGTGGCCAGAACAACGCAAGAGCCGTTGCACGAATCCCAGCCTTCCGCGCAGAAGTTCTGTCCCGCGCCGCTTCGCTCCGCTTGGTCCGAGTCGTCGCCGCTGCAGCCGAAGAGCGAAAGGCCCAAGCTTAGAACGAAAGCACAACTCGAAAGCAAACGCGTTCGACCGATCACCGATTCACTCATGTCTTGCTGCCTCGTCGATAAGCGATGTAGGTACAAAGCGACAGCGTGGGCATGCGTCGGGCCCTTCTGCCGCAGACCGCCACATGGTAGCTACGCACGCTCGCACTGCAACATCCCCTGTGGTCTCGACCAGTCGCTCCCAGCTCATTCGGTGACCCTACGGCTCACACGCTCGGTCGCGTTATGCAGAAAGAGCGAATCACCCGCCGAAATGACCCTGTGCGACTGGCCAGCTAGGATGGCAACCTACACCGGGCACACGAGGAGCCACAACACGGCGGAAAAATTCAGCAGCACTGTCAACGCACGACCAGATCCTGCATCCACGCTACGTCCGGCGGCGTCTGCTTGGACAGCTCGCCGAGCCACTCCGAATCGGTCAGGCGCTGGAAGTTGTCGGTGATGCGCTCGTGGTAGGCAAAGACCACTCCGACATACGCCTTGGGGCCAGTGCACGTGTCGACGGTGGTCACCATCATGCGCGGATAGCCCGTACCCACGTGCAGCACCCGTCCCACCGGGTTGCCGCCCTCGTCGGCCGGCTGCGTGTGCACATCGGCAATGGTGGGCTTGCAGTCATCGATGCCGTCGCTCGAGAAGAACAGATCGACATACCAGCCGGAGGGCACGTCGACGACCGCGCATACGACATCCAGGGGCTTGTAGCGCACGGCGTTGTTCACGAACGTGAGCTGCGCCTCGGTGAACGGAGCCCCGGTGAGCTCGGCCACGGCCATGTCAGCGAGCATGGTGGCCGTGCCTTGTAGTTTCGAGAAGTAGTTGGACAGAGCGGCCTGCGACTGACCCGTGGCGTCGGCGATGGTGCCTGCCACGTCGATGCCCTTCTCCGCGAACTGCGCCAGGCGAGTATAGAACTCGGGATAGGGATCCACGTACGCGTCCGGGTACTCGCAGGAGGGCCAGCCCGTGTAGGACTGTTTTGCGTAGAGCAGCGTATCGTGACGGAGCTCTGCCCATGATCCGAGCTGCGTGTTGAGTATCCTCCGGCTCCAGGGCTCGGTCTTGACGATGGCAGGCAGCACCTCGCCGCTGGGACGCGCGAGCGCCGGTGAAGGCGACAGGGCGCGCAGCATGTCTATCCAGCGGGTGTACAGGCTGCCCTGCCAGTACGCCTCGCCGTGCGCATCCACCAGCAAGCGCACCGCCTCCAGGTCGGGCGCATACGCGTAGTCCGTCAGGTCTTGCTCGAGCAGGGGCAGCGCATCGTCGTTGCCGAGCGCCGCATAGGCCACATCGAGCGGATCCGGCATCATGCGCTTGACCTGTCCGCCGCCAACCCGATCGTACACCACGTTCGAAAAGACGTTGGAGTCAACCACGTAGCGCTGCCCGAACAGCATGAAGGCGCGATCGAGCGGCAGAGTGCCGCCCGTGTCGTTGACCAGCATCTGACTCGCTATCCGTTGGGCGCCGTAGCCCCCCTTCAAGATGGCGCTCTGCAGGACCGCATCGTCGATCGCGGCGGTGTCGGACAGGCTCGCAACGCCCAGGTCCGCCAGCAGCGCCGTGACCTCGCCCGGGGTCATGTTGTCGCTCTCGCCGACGAACGCGGACAGCACCTGCTCCATCTTCTCCCAACGCGCGACGCCGTCGGTGCCCATCAGCTCCGTCATGAGTAGCATGTCGTCGAACTGACGGCGCATGAACGCTTGGCTGCCATCCGACGCCGTGGCGATGATGCGCAGCGGCGTGCGGCCAAGCCAAATCATGGCGCGGAAGTAGCGCTGGAGCCTCAGATCCTGCTCGTAGTGGCCGCGCGGTTTGAACTGCGACCAGTCGATCATCTGGCTCTGACCGAACAGCTCCACTTCTCCGATGCCGCTGGCGGCCTCGGCCTGGGCGACCCAGTCCGCCAGGTCTTGTGCCGAGGCGCCGGCCACCGGCGCTGCCGCGGATCCGGTGAGCAGACTCAGCGCCACTCCCAGATAGAGATCCACGTCACTCCGATCCTCCGCAGAGCCTGACGTGCTCTCGGCGAGGCTCTGCCGCATTCCCTCGAGAAGAGCCCCGACTTCTCCCACCAGCCACGCGAGCTCGACCTGCTTGAGGATGTCGTCGTAGGAGCGATGCACGGCTTCGAGGATGGAGTCGGCGGAAACGTACACCGGCAGATCGGCAACGTAGATGGCGTCGAATCCCTGATAGAAGGAGCAGAAGTGATGGAATTCGGAGATGACGAAGCCGGTGCTCTCGAGCACCGCAGACTCCTTGTCCGAAAGCGCAAGCGCCGAAGCGTTGATGAGGTCCAGGTACTCTGCGGTCGTGGGATCGTAGGAAAGGCCGGCGTGAGCGACCTCGTGCTGTGCTGCGAGATCCTCGTAGCTGACGGCGCTGGTCTGTGCGACCATGCTCTTCAGATCGCTGAGCTCGGCCTGGGCCTCAGCGCTGAGCTGCTCCGCGTTCGGGTCGGGCTCGTCGTCGCCGCCTTTGCCGCCCGTGCTCTCGCCGGCCGTGCCCTTGCCGCCCGTGCTCTCGTCGTCAGCGCCCTTGCCTCCCGTACTCGCACCGGCAGCGCCCTTGCCGCCCGTGTTCTCGTCGTCAGCGCCCTTGCCTCCCGTACTCGCACCGGCAGCGCCCTTGCCGCCCGTGTTCTCGTCGTC
>JAFGIS010000092.1 GCA_016929495.1 Polyangiaceae bacterium
AGCCGGCAACAGTGAAGACGAAGAAGTGCAGCATCAGGGCATTCACGGGACGACGGTAGCGACGGTGGCCGTCGGCGAACACTGGCCACCCCAACGCCGCGAGAACACCGCGGATCTAGCCGGATCCAGGTGCGTCGATTTTTGGCACACCACGGGGTACACCGCGAGATGCGCCAAAAGGGGGTGACGCTGCAGCTACTGTGGCTCGAATACCAGGAAGCCCTTGCCGCCAACCCGCAGGGGCTTGCGTACCAGTACAGCCAGTTCTGCGACCTGTACGGCAGCTGGAAAGGCAAGCTCGCGTTGTCGATGCGGCAGACGCACCACGCGGGTGAGAAAGCGTTCATCGACTTCTCTGGAGACCAGCCGACGCTGGTCGACCCCGACACCGGGGAGGTCATCAAGGTGGAGCTGTTCGTCATGGTGATGGGCGCCAGCAACTACACGTATGCTGAGGCCACTCGCACGCAGCGCTCCGGCGACTTCATCGCCGCGACCATCCGCGGTTTCGAGTACTTCGGGTGCGTGCCTGAGGTGATCGTGCCCGACCAGCTTCGCAGCGCGGTCAAAGGTCCAGACCGGTACGACCCAGAGCTCAATCCCGCCTACCTCGAGATGGCCCAGCACTACGGCGTCGCGGTGATCCCAGCCCGTCCCGTCAAGCCCAAAGACAAGGCCAAGGTCGAGGTCGGCGTGCTCATCGCGCAACGCTGGATCCTGGCGCGACTACGCAATCGCCGCTTCTTCAGTCTCGACGAGCTCAATGCCGCGATCGCCGAGCTGGTCGAGGAGATGAACACGCGCAAGTTCGCCAAGCTCGAGGGCTGCCGGCGCTCGGCCTTCGAGAGCATCGACCGTCCTGTCATGCGACCGCTGCCCGCCCGTCGCTACGAATGCGGCGAATGGAAGAAGGCGCGCGTCGGCATCGACTATCATGTCGAGTTCGATTCTCGGTACTACAGCGCGCCCTACGCCTTGCGGCAAGAACGTGTCGAGGTGCGCGCCACCAGCGGCACGATCGAGATCTTCCACGGTAGCGTTCGAGTGGCCTCGCACGTCCGCAGCTACGCGCCCAAAGGGACGTACGTCACGCTCGAAGAGCACAAGCCCAAGTCACACCGAGACTACGGCCAGTGGCCACCGGAGCGGATGCGCAGCTGGGCTCGCTCGATAGGTCCTTCGGTGGGCGCGGTCGTTGACTGCATCCTCGCCCGCTATCGTAACCCCGAATTCGGCTTCCGCGCCGTGCTCGCGCTGACGCGTGACGCCAAGCGCTACGGAGATGCTCGACTCGACGCCGCGTGCGCGCGAGCGCTCAGCATCGCAGGACCCAATGGACCCAGTCGCCAGAGCGTGCTCGCGATCCTCAAGAGGGGCATCGAAACCAAGCCCCTAGCCGCCGTCGAGGACGAGCCTACCCATCGGCTCCCGCTGCTACACGACAACCTGCGTGGCGCAGCGTACTACCAACAGGAGGAAGACAGTGATTGTAGAAGAAACGATCCAGAAGTTGATCCAGATGCGCCTGCCAACGATGGCGCAAGTGTTCCGTGAGATCCTGCAGGCTCCGCCCAGCCATGAGCTGACCTTCGAGGAGCAGTTCGGCCTGCTCGTCGACCGTGAGTGGCTCGAACGCGACAACCGTCGCGTCGCACGTCGTGTCAAAGAAGCCAAGCTTCCCATGGCGGCGAGCCTCGAAACGGTGACGCTCGATCCGGCTCGAGGCATCGACAAGGCCATGCTGCGCACCCTCGGCGCTGGCCAGTGGATCCGTGCTCACAACAACGTGATTTTGGTGGGCGCAACCGGCGTGGGCAAAAGCTACATCGGCGCCGCGCTCGCGCAGAGCGCGTGTCGGCAGGGCTTCCGCTCGCTGTGCGTCCGTGTACCACGTTTGCTGCAGCAGCTGGCCACCGCACGTGCCGACGGTAGCTACGGCTCCGAGCTCGGCCGTCTATCGCGTTTCGATGTTCTCGTGCTCGACGACTTCCTTCTCGCGCCGATGAAGGACTCCGAACGACGCGACCTGTTCGAGGTGATCGAAGACCGATACGACCGAAGCTCGACCGTGATCACGACCCAGCTGAACCCGAAAACTTGGCACGAAGCGCTCGGCGATCCGACTATCGCCGACGCCATCTGCGACCGCCTCGTGCACAACGCTCACCTGCTGTCCCTGGGCGGTCCCTCCCTGCGAAAGACGAAAGGCTTGAAGAGCAAGGCATCCTGACATCCAACCTGACCGCCGGCCGTCGCTACGCTCCGATCGAGCGCCCAGATGCCCCGGAACGGTGCCCAGATCACGTCGGAATGGCTGCCCAGATGCGCCGGAATACGCAAGTACGGGAGCACAGCGTGGAGGCGAGCTACGACACGCTGCGCCGGTACGCGATGCAAGAGCTCGGCTGGCGGCAGAAGGAGCCAACCATCCGACTCGAGGATCCTCCGGCAGGCCAGGAGGCGCAGGTCGACTTCGGCAAGATGGGCATGATGGTCGACTCCGAGACGGGTCGGAAACGCATGCTTTGGGCGCTCGTCATCACGCTCGCGTTCAGTCGCTACCAGTTCGTATGGCCGACTTTTGCGCAGACGACGGAGGCGATCTGCGAGGGTCTGGATCGGGCGTGGAAGTTCTTCGGCGCCATGATCAGGGTCTTGATCCCAGACAACACCAAGGCGATGATTAAGGACCCCGACGCGCTAGCACCGACGCCGGTGGCGGCGTTTCTGGACTACGTGCAAGCCCGGGGCCTGTTCGTCGACCCGGCACGTGTACGGTCGCCCAAGGACAAGGCCCGCGTCGAAAACCAAGTTCCTTACGTGCGCGAAAGCTGGTTCGATGGCGAGACATTCGCCAGTCTGGACGACGCACGCACGCACGCCGAGCAGTGGTGTCGTGACACCGCGGGTGCCCGTATCCACGGTAGCACGCACCAGGTACCTCGCGAGGTGTTCGAGTCCGTGGAAAAGGCCGCGATGCTGCCGCCGCCCACCGAGCCATTTGACGTTCCGCGCTGGTACGACGA
>JAFGIS010000093.1 GCA_016929495.1 Polyangiaceae bacterium
GTGTCGGTTTCCGGCCCTGGCCCTGCGTTCCGAATGGCGGCGCTATCGTGTCATTCGAGGTCGAGATACTTCAGTATCTCGGCGCCGAGCACCGCTGCGCGCTCCAGCGCTTGGCGCTCGCGACCGCGCAGGGTCGAGCGGGGGCCAGAAGGGGCCGGAAGGTCGACGTAGACTTTGAGTTTCGGCTCGGTGCCGCTCGGACGAACGATGATGCGCCCTCCGCACTCGAGCCCGAGCCGGATGAGCTCGCTGGCGGGACGCCAACGCGGCCGTTTCTCCGCGCCCTGGCGATAGTCCTCCAGCTCGACGATGCGCTCGCCGAGTAGCATCGCGGGCGGATGGGCCGCGAGCTTGTCGATGGCGCGGACAATGCGCGCCCCTCCCCCGGCCTCGTCGCGCACTACGTTCGTGCCGTGGCTCACCCATAGGCCATGCTGCTCGTACAGACCGAACAACCGCTCGAGCAAGCTCGACCCCTCGGCGCGACAGCGCGCAGCCAAATCCGCCAGAAGCAGCCCGCTGCTGATCCCGTCCTTGTCACGCACCGCAGGCCCCGGACAGAACCCGATCGCCTCCTCGAACGCAAACGCGAATCGCTTGCCCGCCCGCTCGAGCTCCAGGGCCGCGCTCCACTGCCACTTGAAACCCGTCAGCGTGCGTTCGAGAAAGGCCCCGTGCGCTTGTACGATGGCCTCCAGCAGCGGCGAGGAAACCACGGTGGAGACGACGAGCGGCTCGGGGTCTCTCGGCGTGCGCGCCAACAGGTCATCGGCCAGAAGCAGGCCGATCTGATTGCCAGTGAGCTGACGCCAAGAGCCGTCTGCGTCCGGAACGCAGGCGGACATGCGATCGGCATCCGGATCGTTGGCGATCACCAGGTCCGCGCGCGACTCGCGGGCAAGAGCGAGCGCCTGGTCCAGGACGCCCGGCTCTTCGGGATTCGGGAACGGGAGCGTCGGGAAGTGACCGTCGGGGTCAGCTTGCGACGCGACGACGTGGAGGTGGCGGTGTCCGGCGCGGGCCATGACTTGCTTGAAAGGAGCCCCGCCGACGCCGTGGAGCGGCGTGTAGACGATGTCGAGGGTCGCGGGCGGTGAGCTGAAGGCGCGAAGCTTGGTGAGCTCGGCCCAGTAGCGCTCGAACATGTCGCCAGGCACGGGTTCGGCGAGGGGGCTCGCGGCGTGCCCCTGCAGAACGCCGGCAACAGTCGGGATGGCGGAGGCTGGGCCCACGGTGGCGGTGCGGGCGGCGATGTCGGCGTCGTCCGGCGCGACGATCTGGGCGGCGTCAGCGCCGTACACCTTGTACCCGTTGTAGCCAGCGGGGTTATGGCTGGCTGTCACGGTGATGGCGGCAGCTGCGCCGAGCTGTTGGGCGGCGAACGCAACGAAGGGCGTGGGGGTGGATTCGATGAAGTAGCGAACCGGGATGCCGGCGGCGACGAGGACGCCCGCGGCTTCTTCGGCGAAGCGATCACTGTCGATGCGCGCGTCGAAGCCGACGACGACCGGACGGGCTGGGGCGGCGGCTTGGTTGGCGAGAATGTGCTCGGCCAAGCCACGGGTCACGCGACGGACCACGGCGATGTTCATGCGCCCGGGTCCGGCGCCCATCAGGCCACGCAGACCGGCTGTGCCGAACTCGAGGGGGAGGAGGCGGGATCCGAGGTCCTTGTGCGCGGAGGGATCGTCGAGGAGGGATTGGAGTTCGGCGCGGGTTCGGGGATCGGGGTCGGCTTCGATCCAGGCGCGGGCGGCGGCGTCGAGGGAGGCTGGGAAGCTCATGCGGACGCTAGGTGTACAGCAGGGCACGGGGACGAGCGAGCGCCCACCGCAGCGCGCGAACAGGCTCGTTGTGTGCCCTGTCTTGGAGACACGGCACTAGCGCGTCCCGGTCGTGCAGCCGAAGCCGAACGCGGATGCCATGAGGACCTGAGTCGTCCTTTTCGGAGGCTCGCGGCCTCGCACCCGTGGGGACACACCTGTCACCAAGCCCATCGCTGGGGAGCGCGGCCGCAGGGCAAAGCACGTCAGGCAAGGTACTGTGCCGATTTCCCCGCTTGCGCGGAGCTCGCCCCGGGGCGAGCGAGCACGAGCCGGCGGAAATCGGGCCTGCCGAGAAGCTGGCTGGTTCGCCAACCCGGCGCCACATGGCCGCAAGGCCTACTGTACCGGCACGTCCACCACGAGCCAGCGCTTCTCGAGCAGACAACGGTCGTCGTTGCACACCGAGAAGGCGAGCGTCCCCGAGATCCGCACCGTGCCCGTCGTCGTGGCGCTGAACGGGATCGAGAGCACACCGCGATCCCCGTCGATCATCATGCCCTTCGCGACCGACTCTCGAAAGCCGAGACTCGGGGGCGGCGGGTCGAGACGAAACCGATACGGGTAGCTCGGGCTGGGGTGATACGGAGGCTTCGCGACCAGGACCACGCGGGCGTACGCGCTCCGCCCCACGCGAACGGGCGCGGGTGCTTCGAGCCATACCGAGTAGGCATCGTGCTTCACCGCCGTGCCCTGGACGCCCCGTCCCGCAGGAGCCCGAGCTTCGGAAGGAGCCACGGTGGCGGGCGATGCTACGCCGCCTGCAGCGGGCGCGGCTGGCGGGGCGCCCGCGGAGGCTTCGGGTGCTGGCACGGCTCCCCGTACCGCTGTCGGTGCCGGTGTGGCTGCTGATGGCGGAGCCGCTGCCGGCCCCGACACCGCTCGGGCCACTGGAACAGGCGCGGCCGCTGGTGTTGCCTTTGGCGCTGACGCGACAGTAGCTGGTCCAGACACGGCCGCGTCACGCGCCGCACAGCTGCACAGCGCAGCAGCCATGAGCGCAGTCGCCACGGTTGGTGCTGCGCCGCGCCTCACGGAGAGCACGGCTCGTCCAGAGTCCTTCGAGCCGCGTCCGGGAAATGGCCAGCCGCGGCCTTGCCCTCGGCCGTCCAGCGAAGATTGCCCTGCGCATCCAGAACGACCGATCCAGGCGGCCCCGCAATGCCATAGCGCCGCATCAGCACACCGCCCAAGTCGATGAGGAAGGATTCGCCTGCGACGCCCCACGCTGCAAGCTTCGCGCCGCCTGATTCCCCAGGCTTCTGGCCTTCCTCGAACACGCCGACCAGGAACAGATCGATACCCCTGTCGGCGAGCCCCGCGCGCTCTGCCACCGCGGCCGGCACCGTGCTCTCGCAGGGAATACAGGAAGGCGACCAGAACTCCAGCACCGTGGCGCGCGCCCCTGGGCGCGGCACATCCGTGAGCGCTCCCTGGTCGCTCGGTGCGGAGAAGCCGCCGTCCCGCTCGCAGCGCAGCGCTACAGCGTCGCCTTCGGGAGCCCTGGTATCGGCGCTAGCTGGCGAAGTGTGTGCACAGCCGAGGGGGAAGCCGAGCAGGGGCAAGGCGACAAGGACCGAGCCAAGGGCGAAGCGAAGCGGCCGCTGCGGGGGTGACGCGTCAGGCAACATGCGGGTATGACGGATAGCACACCCGTGTGTCGACCGGAAGAAGTGACCTTGGACACCCTGCGCGCCATGGCGGCGCGCGCTGCCCGCGGCAAGCGACACAGCCCGGACGTTGCCCGTTTTCTCGTGGATATCGACCAAGAACTCGTGAAACTCGGCAGAGAAATCCGCACACGCGAATACGCACCGCAGCCCGGACGGCCTCTGCGGATCCGCGATCCCAAACCCCGATGGATCACGGTGGTGCCCTTCCGCGACCGGGTGGTGCAGCATCTGCTCATTGCCGCAACGCTACCGGCCCTGGAACGGCGTTTTGCACCCCAGTCGTATGCGTGTCGGCGTGGCTTCGGAACCCACCGGGCCCTGCAGCGCGCACGGGACTGGACTCGACGGCGAGACTTCGTGCTTCGCCTCGACATCGCCAAGTTCTTTCCCAGCATCGACCACGCCTGCCTGAAGCGGATGTTGCTGCGTGTCACCGAGCCGCCGTGGCGCTGGCTCTCGGACAGGTTCGTGGACGCACCGTACTGCGGGGAACGCTTCGTCTCGTGGTTTCCCGGGGACGGTCTGCTCACGCCGCTCGAGCATCCGCACGGGCTTTCGATCGGCTCGCTCACCTCGCAGATCTGGGCCAACCTCTATCTGTCGCCCCTGGATCATCTCCTGGCCAGTCACCTCGGCATCGGCAGCTTCGTCCGCTACTGCGACGATTGGCTCATCTGGGATGATGACCCGGGACGGCTTCGTGAGGTGCTGCTCCGGTTGGAAGAGCACGCAGCGACCCTGCGGCTGAAGCTGCATCCGCGCAAGACGCGGCTCTACCGGACCACGGAGCCAGTGCCCTTCCTCGGTTTCGTGCTTCAGCGCCGCGGCTCGGCCGTTTCGGTGCGCCTCAGGCCGGAGAACCTGCGGCGCTTTCGCAAGCGCATGCGCAAAGTCCAGGCTCTGTACGCGGCCGGCGCTCTCGAAGCGCATGAAGTTCGGTCACGAGTACAGGCCTGGCTCGCGCACGCACGTCACGGTCATACTCGCACGCTGGTTCGCCGAGTGCTCTCGGAGCTCGTGTTTCGAAGATGAGCCCCGATCCAGGCAAGAACCCGCCCGTCGTCCGCGCGCGCCGGCCAAGGCCAGCGTGGAGGCGACTCGGCGAACGGGGGATCGGCCGCACTTGCGGACGATGCTCAGCGGGCTCCACCAGGGGCGAGGAGCCCGCGCCGGCTGCGAGTGGACCAGGTTGGGTACTCCAGGTAGAGCCGTGACCACACCTGTTCCGACCCACCTGCTGGCGCGCTGCTACCCGTTGGGGTGCAGCTGACAGAGGCCCTTCGTTCGAAACGAGGCCCTGGTGCTGGCGCAACGCAGCCCGAGGTTGTTGTTCCGGTTGTCGGGCGTGTTCCTGTTGCGATTGGCGCCGCGGAGGTGCGAAGGATTGTCATTGTTCCAACTGCCGCCGCGGTTGACACGGTTCGTGCTTCTCGAGCCGACGCACGTACGCATCCGCGCACGCAGCATGGACGCTAGCGCGAGCGCACCTGACGGGTCCAGCCCGAAAGCTTGCGGCCAATTTCATCGGTTCGCTCGGCAAAATGATTGCGCTGCTTGTCGGACACGAACCCTGCCCGATTGCAGAGGCGGACCAAGGTGCGAGCCCGGGTCAGCGAGCGCGCGGCCGCCAGCAGAAGCCCCAGCTTGTCGCGCGTGAAGGAAGCCTCCACCAGAGCATCCACGACCGCCAGGCAGCTCTCGATGAGGCGGTCGCCCAGGGTGAACCGATGGTCGCGTGGGAAGCTAGACACGCGTCCGATAACCCAGAGGGTCAAGTCCTCCATCTCGATGACCAGGGGTGGCACGGCAGCGGAAGCTGCCCCTCGCCGCCGACCACGGGCTCCGGTCCTGACCCCCTCGTTCTTGTCCCTTGCCTCACGCTCTGACTCGGTCACATCGGCTCAGCCAAGGGATTGAGGATTGAAGGATCGAGGGTTAGTACGACTGAGCTCTCATTGCAAGAATCATGCCATATACCTACCTGGTCCTGGCGCAACGCAGCCCGAGGCTGACGCCCCGGCCGGCGGGCGTGAGCCCGTTGCGACTGGCGCCGCGGAGGAGCGAAGGACTGTCAAAGAGCCAACTGCCGCCGCGGCGGACACGGCCCGTGCCGCTCGATGGTCCGGCATAATTCTTGCTTGCACGCTGCGGATAGGGCCCATACCAATCCGCCACCCACTCCCAGACGTTGCCTGCCATGTCCCGCAGTCCAAAGGCTCCCGCTGGATAGCTCGCGACCGGACACGTGCCCTGGCGGTTCCCTCTGCCCAGATCGTTCCCCTCGCCGTCCCAGCAAGCAAGACGACCAGGCGCAGCGCTGCCCCAGGGATAGGTGAGCTGTTGGCTTCCTCCTCGCGCCGCGTACTCCCACTCCGCCTCGGTGGGCAAGCGCTTGCCTACCGCCGCGCAGTAGGCCTGCGCCTGGTCCCAGTCCACGCAGTTGATGGGATGCTGGTCTCTCCCAGACACGCCCCAATTGCAGGAGCGACCCGTGCTCGGCGCGCTACATGTCGAGCACGCCTTGTACGCCCGCACCGTGACCTCGGTCACGTCCAGGCAGAAGCCCGAGACCTCCTGCGTGTGCACCGGCTTCTCGTCGTCATCGCCGTTGTTCGAGCCCATCTGGAAGGTTCCGCCCCCGATCCACGCCATGCCGCCGGGGCAGCTGGTGGCCGTAGTCTGGGCAGGAGCGGGCGGAGCTGTCGCGGCGGGGCGCGGAGGTGCTGGCTGCTCCGGGGCAGGCTGGTCGGGCGCGGCTGGTCGCGGCGCCGTGGGCTGCTCCGGGGCAGCCTGAGCAGTAGCTGACGGCGTCGCGGGAGCCTCGGTCTCCACCTCCCTTCCAGGGATGGCCCGGAGCTCGAGCCGCAGCGGCACGTTGCAGCCTGCGCTCTCCTCCTTCTTCGACATGGCCTGTTCGCAGTCGGCGGGGTTGCCCTCGGTGCTCCACCGTAGCTCGCTCTGCCTCTGCCCCGCCCCTGCTCCGACCCCGAACACCCCAACGTCTCCCTTGACCGCATCCCGCTGCCCCGAGGCCCGCGCAAAACCGCCCACGATCACCCGCGTCGCGTAGTGCGTCGCTTGCTCGCAGTCCGTGCCTTTCCACTCGCCCACGGTGACGCCATCGGGCAGCACGTACGCTCCCACCATGCGGTAGTCCACCCGCAGCGAGCGCCCGGCCCCGAACTCCCCGCCGAGCGACGCGGCATTCAGCGGCAGTTTCGCGTACGCCTCGCGCTGGCTGTCGGCCACCAGCGTGTCCGAACGCGGATAGGGCTTGAACTGGTACGGGCTCCCGCTAGCTGCCCCTGCCACCTGGCCCACGCAGTCCACGACCCTCGCGGTGACCATGCAGCCCTGTTGCTCCATCCGGAGCGCCACGACTCCGTCGCTCCGCTTCTCCTGCACCTTCTGCCGCTCGGTGGCGTCCCAGGCCATCAAGTCGGGCTCCCTGAGCGGATCGCGCTCGAAGGCCGGGCACTGTTCAATCGGCGGGGGAGGAGGCGGCGGAGGAAGCGGCGTAGACGACCCACACGCCATCGCGCCGCCCACGAGCAGGGCCGCTGTCCGCCGGACCCAGATTCTGTAGCTCACCACTTCTAGTCCGCGCATCGCAGCGCAGGGTAGCAGCCCCGACCCGGCCTTGGCTAGGTATCACCTGGTCTCACAGCCCCTGCCCTACGGCTACGCGCTATCCCTTCCTCGACACACCGCTCCCCTAACACGACCCTCGCCGCTCGTCCATTGTGGACGGAACACATCAGACGGATATTCTCGACCGTTGCCGCGCCTCCGCGACAGAACGGCAGCCTGTGCTCGAACTCGACGCATCGGCGTTCGCTGCACCGCTGGCCCCTCTCGTCCACGAACGTGCAACGCCCGCCGTCGCGCTCCCAGACGGCGCGCCGCACCTCGGCGGGAATGTGGCGCGACCGAGGACGAGTTCTGACGGCTCCACTCCGACGGGTCTCCGGACCCTCACGCGCTGCACGAGAGTCAACCCCCGCCGCTCGCCCCGGAGCGAGTGGACCGCGCCCTGCGTGCTCATTACCTTCGCCCGACGACCGGACCGCCACCTCGTCGCTCCGCCCAGCGCCTGTTTCTCCGTTCGCGCCGCCCTTCGAGCGGGCGCGTCCAGCGGCCGCGCTCGAACGGGGTGCGCTCGCTTCACAAGCAAACCGCCGCTTCTGCTCCCGAGCGATGAGTGCGTCCAAGGCACGCTCGAACAGCGCCCCAAGGTCGCCTGGAGCCACGGCATGGCTGGTGAGCTCCCGCGCGCGTTCGAGCTTGTCGCAGAGCTCCTGGCTCGCGGTGAACGTCACTCGGTAGCGCCGGGATGCGAGCGGGTCTATTCGGCCAGCGGCTGCGCGCTCCGCGGCGCCGCTTGCACCGCGCGCCACCGCGCGCCACGGCAGCGCAGGCGATGCCGCAGAGTCGGCCGCGAGTCTCACCGACATTGCTGCCATCGATGCCGCGACGCCCCCCACGAGTGCCGCCTTCGTCTCGGGCACGGTCTCCGCGTTGGCCGTCTCTATCGCGGCCGCGGTCGCCCGCAGCGCCGGTTGTTGGACCACCGGCGCTGCGGGCGCGCAAATTGCTGCCGGTGTCTCCGCTTCGGGCACCAACGCTCGTCGCTCCGGCAGCTTGCGTATCGTGGCCGGGACGTCCGGCCTCGGAAACCGTTCGGCAATGAGCTTCTCCACTTCGCGCTTGGTCTTGCCGCAAGCCAACGCAAGCAACTCCGACTGACTCTCTGACGTGAGATGAGGTGCCACGACCAGAAGACCCGACAAGTGCAGCCGTCCGGTTCGCACGAGCTCGAGCACGGACGGGAAACGTCGCGCCAGTCGGGCGGCGGTGATGCGTTTGAACGCCATACCCTCGCTGAAGCCGAAGACTTCGACGCAATAGCGAAAGAGCGATCCGCAAGCCGTCGCCTCGTGCAAGCGCCGTACGTCCATTTCCCCCAAGTGCAAGAGCAGCTCGGCCGTCAGCTGCCGATCGTTCTGAACCAGCCGCTCGAGCTCAGCGCAGAGCTCCGGGTTTGAGAGACTGGCCACCCTGTCGAATGCATCGCATTGCCCCGTATCCGTGGTCATGAGGCAATCTACCACGGCGATTTTCGGGCTCGCCGGTGACACACAGACGCGCTTTCTCGGATCCGCGGGCTTGCCGAGTCCAGCGCGCCGGCGAAGCCGTTCGGCAGACCCATGGGCGCGCGGCAATAACCCAATCCCAGGCGTTGCGCGACGACGTGAGCAGGTGAACCAGGAACGTTCGCAAGCAAAATCGACCGCGCCGATCGAAATGTCGCTCGGTGGCGATTGGACGCGCATGTCGGCCACGGCCGGCTCTCGACCCCATTCCGCGGCCCGCGCGAGACACTTGACCTCCAACTCGCCCCGGAGCGAGCTCGAGCGCGCCCCGAGGGCCCGCGTATCAAGACGCCTCGGGCCAGACGTGCGCGCGGTGACACAGGCAGACTCGCCGGTGCCGAGTACGCTCCGGCATGCCGACCATCGCGAAGGACCAGGTTGTCAGTTGCTCGGAGCGACGGGCCAACTTGCCCCGGAGCGAGACCAACCGACACCCGCGGTACGTGCCGCGATGCCCGGACCCGGCTCCTGCGGCGCATCGCGAAGCTCGCGGTGCCCGGCTCGGCGCGGCGCGCCGAGGTTTCGGGCCCGCCCAAGCTCGCAACGACCGGCCTACTCGCCCGACGTCCCTTCTCCCCTCCCCCTGAGCGCCAGCTGCCCACAAGCCGCGGCCACGTCGTCCCCGCGCGGGGTCCTGAGAAAGCAGCTGTAGCCCGCATCGGCCAGGATCTCTCGGAAGCGTTCCACGCGTTCCCGCGGCGGCGGCCCGAGCGGCGAACCCTCGACCGGGTTCATCGCGATGAGGTTGATTTTGACCGGGATCGGGCGCAAGAGCTCCGCCAACGCGCGCGCCTGGGCGGGCGAGTCATTGACCGCGTCGATGACCGTGTATTCGATGGTGATGCGACGTCTCTTGGGCAGCGGATAGTCGCGAAGGGCGCGCATGAGATCGGCGATGGGGTAGCGCGCATTGATGGGGACGAGCCGGGCGCGTGTGGCATCGTCGGGGGCGTGCAAGGACAGCGCCAAGCCAACCTTGCCGGCGAAATCCTGGCCGAGCCGGCGCATGGCGGGGACGACTCCCACGGTGCTCACGGTGATGCGACGCGGACTCATGCCGAGGCCATCGGGGTGCATGAGCAGGCGCAGCGCGCGCGCCGTCGGGTCGTAGTTCTGCAGCGGCTCGCCCATCCCCATGAACACGAGGTTTCGCAGGCGTTCTCCGGGGTCGAGTTGGGTCCGGGCCAGCAGTACCTGCGCCTCGATTTCGTCGGCCCGAAGCCCCCGGAGCAGGCCGGAACGACCGCTCGCACAGAACGCGCAACGAACGGCGCAGCCGTACTGCGTGGAGACGCAGAGCGTCGCTCTGCGCTCGAGCCGCAACGGGTCCGCCTCGCGGGCGCCTGCTCCATCCTCCGAATCGTCGATCTCTTCGTCGTCGGTCATCGGTATGAGCACACCCTCGACGCGGGCGCCATCGGCCAGGCCGTAGACTATCTTTCGCGTGCCGTCGCCAGCACGGCGGACCTCGACCACCGTGGCGGGCGGTCTGACGCCTTCCTCGACCAGAAGCTCACGCAAGCCTCGGCCCAGATTCGACATCCCGAGCGGGTCGTACACGCCGCGAGCGTGGATCCACTGAAACAGCTGACGCGCACGATAGGGCGGCTCTCCGAGGCGCTCGAGCTTGTCTTGCCACTCCTCGGGTAGCCGCGCGACCGGCTCGGCAGGTTGGGGCGGACGAGCTATGTCCTCAGCCTGGGTCGCCGCGGCTCCCGTCCTGGTGCCAACCGCCTTCATTCGGATTTCCGCTTCGCCTCTTCCCAGTAGCCGTCCAGTACACAGAGCGGCAGCCCTGGGCCGGGCTTGCCGTCGGCGCCGCGCGGCCAGCCGCCGTGCTCGGCTTTGACGCGCCGTTCGACGTGCGCGAAGCGTTCGTGAAATCGGTCGGCGGACTTGCGCAGGCCGAGCTCGGCGTCGACACCTGCATGCCGCGCGAAATTGACGAGCGCGAAGAGCAGATCGCCGAGCTCGGACTCGACGCGCCCCGTGTCGCCGGAGGCCAGGGCCTCGTCGAGCTCGCCGAGTTCTTCGTCGACTTTGCGGCGCGATCCAGCCGTATCCTCCCAGTCGAAGCCGACCCGGCTCACTCGCTCACTCATGGTCTGGGCACGCCTGAGCGCCGGCAGCGAACGAGGAATGCCATCGAGCAGCGCTCGCTCCTTGTGCTTCTCCTGCGCCTTGATCGTCTCCCAGTTGCGCAGGACCTCTGCGCTGCCGCCGACCTGCACGTCTCCGAACACGTGCGGATGGCGTCGGACCAGCTTCTCGGCCAGGGTGCGGACCACGTCGTCCGGCCCGAACCGCCCAGCCTGCCGTCCGAGCTCGCTCAAGAAAATGACCTGAAGCGTCAGGTCACCGAGCTCCTCGCGCAGATGCTCGAGGTCACCGGCCTCGATGGCGTCGATGACCTCGCACGCCTCCTCGAGCACGTAGCGCCTGAGAGAAAGGAAATCCTGCTCGCGGTCCCAGGGACAGCCCCCTGGGCCAAGCAGCCGTCGCATGAGAGCAACCAGGCTCGGGAAGGTCTCGCCGCGCTGCTCGGCGAGTGGCTGAGGCGAGGGCAGTTCGAACGGTTCTTGCATCGCCAGCACGCTTAGCACCAACGCCGCACGACGGCGAACGGCGGCTTCCCTCCGCTCCCCCTAGCCCAGGTATCGCTCGCCGGAGTCACAGAGCACGGTGACAACGTCTCCCGTCCCGAGCTCCGACGCCACGCTGCAAGCAGCGGCCACGTTGGCGCCCGAGGAGGGTCCGACCAGAAGGCCATGTTTTCGTGCCAATCGCAGCGCCATGCTTCTGGCGTCCGAGTCACTCACGGCGATCACGTCATCGATGAGCTCTAGCTCGAGCACGCGCGGCACGAAGCCGGCGCCGAGTCCTTGGATGGCGTGCTGTGCAGGTGTGCCGCCGCTCAGCACAGCGCTCGATGCGGGCTCCACCGCGACGATCCTGACGGCGCTGCCCAGCCGAGCGCGCAGCACGCGGGCGACTCCGGTCAGCGTACCACCCGTACCCACGCCTGCGACGAACGCGTTCAGGCGGCCCCCTGTCTGTTCGAGGATCTCGAGACCCGTGGTCTTCTCGTGACTCGCCGGGTTGTCTGCGTTGTCGAACTGGCTGGGCATGAAGGCTCCGGGCAACTCGTCGCGCAGCGCTTGGGCACGGCCCACCGCGCCGGCCATTCCCGCAGCCGCGGGCGTCAGTTCGACTTCCGCCCCATAGGCATTCATGATCCGGCGTCGCTCGATACTCATGTCCTCCGGCATGACCAGTACGCAGCGGTAGCCGCGCACTGCGGCGATCATGGCCAAGCTGATGCCCATGTTCCCGCTCGTCGCCTCGATGAGGGTCGCTCCCGGCCCCAGCCTGCCCTCGGCTTCTGCTGCTTGCACCATGGAGAGGGCGGGCCGATCCTTGACGCTCCCGCCCGGGTTGGCCAGCTCGAGCTTGGCCCACACGGCCGCGGCTCTGCCCGACGCGATGCCAGCAAGACGAATGAGGGGCGTGCGGCCCACCAAGGCGAACGCATCGTCGCACACGCGCAGCCCGCCCGTGGTCACACGGGAGGATTCGGCAGATCGGGCGTTGGAAGTCGGAAGCGAGGAACCAGCCATCCCGCGCTTATTGCATCACGCTCGTCGCTCGACCACGGCGGAAGGCCCGAGGGCCCCCCTCCGAGCTCACCCGCGCCCTGACGCTCGCTTCGCATCGGCCACCCGACCCAATGACCTGTGCCCTGTCTGAGAGCAAGTCCCCGACCGCGCCGACGCTGCTCTCACTCTTCGAACCGGGCGTCTGCGCCCCAGATCTCGGAGTCGTCGATGCTGAGATAGACCGGCCCCTCCTTGACCACGACCTCTCTCGGCCCCGCCGCAGTCCTGACCGTGATGCGAAGCCCGTTGGCGGCGCCCGCATTGAACATGCTGCGCACCTGCGCCTCATCCATGCTGCGGACCCACTTCCCATCGAGCGCGATGATCTCGTCGCCGACACGCAAGCCCGCGCGGCCCGCTGGCGAATCCTCGACTATGAGCGAGACGAACACCTGATTGATGCGCAGTTCGTAGAACAACCCCAGTCCGAACTTGGGACGGGCAGGCTGCACGAGTAGCCAAATGCGCGCTCCGTTGTCGCACACCAGCTCGACGCGCCCGAGCTCGGCCTCCGCGCGAAGGTCACCTACGTTCTTTGCACAGATCAGTCGATCGTTCATGGTGCCGTGGGCGAGCAGCTGCACAGTGGCACGGCTACGCGGCCTCAGTCGGTAGTTCGCTCGGCGCTGGTTGGGCCACGTCGGTGTCAGCGTGTCCTCTTCAACGGGTGTCTCGATCAGCGTCCTGCCGTCCACGATCAATCGGGCGACCGGATCCGGAAGTTCATCCCCCGCTTCGCTCCACGGTCGTCCGTCTGGCGCCCTGGGCGGAACGCGCGCCCTCTCGAACTCGATGTAGGCCATCTGCCGCGGAGCGGTGCCACCAACGACATCGCCCTCGTCCACGTCTCGCACCGAGGTGCGAAGCTCCGGATACACGGCTCCACAGCTCGCCACCGCGGTCAGCGCCAGCGCGACCATCCATGGCGACCCGATGCTGAACCCTCTGCTCGCCCCGTGCGACGGCTCTCGCAGTCGGGGAGCTCCCTGCCGGCATGTCCAGTGAAACACGCCTGCATTCTCGTGCAGCACATCGTGTTGCGTCACGAGAAAACGCATCTGCCGCCAATCTGCCGGCACGTCTCGCCTCCCGAGGCCGCGGATCCGTGCCCAGGAAGGCCTCTCCAATACCCAGTGGGCCGCCGCACATGCACCGCTGTCGACCGTACGCCTGGACGGCCGGGCCGCTCCCCCCCCACGCCGGGCCGCGATGGCCCCGCTCCTCCACTAGGTCACGCCGGGGTCTCGGACATGTGGCGCGCCGCTGCAGCACCCCATCCGGATCGGCGAGTGACAACCGTGACTGAAGCCATCATGCTTCCAAGAGTAGAGAGTCGAAGTCACTCATGGCTCGCATGTTCGGCTTCATCGGCAATCGCGCCGACCTCGGTCCGCGAATCATAGCCGCCCACGCGGAGCTCCTGCAGGCGCGCAGGAATGCGCGACCGGCGTGGGGTTGGGGGATCGGGTTCAACCAGTCCGGTGAGATGCTGCTGCGACGGCGTCCGCTGGACGATCGCGAGGTGGTTGATTTGAGCGTCGAGGCGCGCGGCATCAGAACGGATCTGCTGCTCTGCCACGTGCGCACTCCAAAGGTCGGCACCTTGAGCACGGAAAACACCCAGCCGTTCCGCTACCGCGGATGGCTGTTCGCCCACTCCGGAACGGTGGTCGGATTCGACCGGATCAGGCCCAAGCTGCTGGATCTGATGCCGGAGTTCCTGCGCCAGAACATCCTGGGCGACACGGACAGCGAGGTCCTGTTCTATTCCTTCCTGACGCTTTTGCATGGCGCCGGCCATCTGGCTTCCGCCGGGGTGCGGGCGGAAGGCCTGCGCACGGCTCTGCGCGAGGCCATCCAACTCGTGGACCGATTGTCCCATGAGGAGGGGCTTCCCGCGCACACGGGCAACCTGTTGCTCGCTGACGCCGAATGCCTGTTGGCGGTGCATCGAGAGGGGACCATGGCTACCCATGTCCTCGAGGGTCACCACGCGCTCGAACGACTCGCCGCCGAGGACGTGCCGAGCGCGGCACGGGCACAAAACCTGGACAGCACCAGGTTCTGCCTCGTCGCCGGAGAACCGGACGTGCTTCCTGCCGACTGGACGGCTCTGCCGCTCGGTACCATCACGACCTTGACGCGGACTCATGAGCCACGGGTGGAGCCGCTGTAGCTCGGCTCTGTTCTCGCTCTGCGCAGCGGCTTGCGCCGGCGCAGGCTCGTCCGGGCTCGTCACCACGACCGAGCTGCCCGTGGAGCCGTCGCGTGCGCCCGGAGTCGCCATCGAACCCAGAGGAGAGCTTCCTGCGGCAGTCTCCAGCGCCCCCACCGCTCAGAGCCTGACCGTACTGACAGCGCCGGCCTCCATGAATGCCGCGCGACAGGTCGTGCGGCGCTTCATGGAGGCCGTTGCTCTCGAGGACGAGGACGGCGTCGGCGCACTGCTGGAGCCGCAGGCTCAAATGAGGGTGGACGCGCGCGGAACGCGCTGGCGGGCCATGAGCTTCTGGCAAGCGCGTTTCGCGCGGCTGGACTACACCCAACTCAAAGGCCGGGTCGTCTATCGCGAGAGTGCGATAGAGACGTACGCGGCACCCGACGCCGAGCACGCGAACGGCTCCCGTCTACCTCCGCTCACCATCACGCCGCCGCAGGTGCTGGTGTGCGTTCCAGTGCTCACCCGCAGCGTCAACGGACAGACGTTCTTCGGAGACGAAATCGACTTCGTCCTCGTGCCCTTCGGCGCGACCTTCCGCATCGCCGCGATGGCGGAGAACTTCCAGTTGCCGTGAAGTGACAAGCAGCTCGATCGCTTGTCGCGACCAGACAACTCCAGTCGTCACATGCCGGACAGTATTCTGTACGATTCTCCGACCGGGCGCAGCTCGAGACGATTGTCGGCGACTGTCCTGCGCCAGATGTCGCCTTCTTCCGTCGCCAGCTTGTAGCTGGCGCTGTACGTGAAATCGACGGTGATGGTGTCTGCGCGCCCCTTGCCGACGCGGCGATAGCGCATCTCGTAGCGGATGGCGAGCGTATCCTTGAACCTGCCGTTGAGGTACTGCGCGAGCCCTGCGTAGTCCAAGTCGTCCGTGGCGTCGATGTTGCCACCGTCCTCGTAGTAGCGCGGGTCGGCCATCTTGAGCAACAGGCCGATGTTGCGCTGTTCGACCGCGTGCCGGTACTCTTCGCAGAACTCGATAACGTGCCGGTTGAGCTCCGTGTCCTCCACGTCCGTGTTGGGGATCTTCTGTGCACTGCAGTCGAGCAGGACGAAAGCGAACAGCGACGTCTTTGCGAACGACCAAATCGGGAAGCGGATCATCACGGGTACGCGGAGCCTAAACGCTGGTGCCGCTGCGGGCTATTCCAGAAGATTGCGGCATTGTGAGCCCAGGTGCCGGTCAGGGCTTGGTGTGTGCCACACCGGGGCACTGCTGACCGTGCTCTCGGTCCGCTGGCCCGTCGTGCAGCCAGCAGCCTGAGCGCCGGTCTGGGCAGCGACCATAGCGGCTCCGGACCTCGCTGGACAGCCCGCCCAAGCCGTTCGTCCCCGGTGCCAGTCGGCGCAACTCCTGGCCGGAGTTGCGCCGACTGGCACTAGAGACCTTGAAGAGCGACATCCGTTACGTTTGAGTCACGTTGTGACAGTTTGGCAAGCGGGGCCCCACGCGCAGCGTGGGCGCACCCCGCCTGACGGGGTGCGATGGGCCCCATGTTCGCTCGAGCGGCAGCGAGAGCGGCAACATGGGGAAGTGGGAGAGGGGGGCCCGGTCGACTGCGTCGACTGGGGGGAGGCTGCGCCAGCCCCTCCGAGGGAACTCCTCCAAAGGATGAGCGTCGGAGACCCCTTCAGAACAAAGCAGATGCTCGGCCTGACCTCCGCATGCCTCGTCGGTCTGAGGCGCAGCCTCGCTAGTTGTGCCTCCGTTCGATCAAATCGAGGCCCTGACAAGCAGGAAGCAGGAAGGTAGCCGACGAGGTGCTAGGCGCCCCCCTCCGCTCGGTAGCCTCCAGCTCGAAGGCCCTCGCCGAGGAGCGGCCAACCTGGCGCGGCTGCACCGAGCAGGCCGGATCTACTTTGCGCCGCTTGGTGCACGCGGGTGAGCTCTGCGCGGTCGAGCGCCGGCCCACGGGCCTCGGCTCCCAAGATCGCGGCACAGGCGCCTTGACGGGGCAAGGGCCAGCCGGCTGCATGCCAAACGTCACGCACCACGATGCCCACCTCGTCCGCAGCGACGACCACCACCGCGTCGGCGTCCGCCGAGGCAATCAGATCGTAGCCCACAAGCAGCGCTTCCAGGGCTGCCGCCGGGCTGGCACCGACCGCGAGTGACGGACCCTTGAACCCAAAGACGATCCCGCACTGGCCCACAGCGAGGTTCGGTGACGTCGGAGGGAAGCGTCGGGGCTCGGCAGACGCGGCGCCGCGTTGTCGGCGCCGTGCGTCAAAACGTTCGTTGGCCTCGAGAGTCGCCGCAGCAGTCCCGAGCACGACGCCCGTTCGGTCAGTGCTCAGCGCGATGACGTTGCGCGAGACCGCACTGCCCACGGCGGCAAGAATGAGCCCCGAGGTCGAGTCCACTCGAAGCAGGTAGCTCCGGTCCGCACCTGGGACGGCTCCGAGCACGAGCTCGGGGTCCGGCGCTTCGCACGGCTCGCCCACGGCGAGCACATGCACCGATCTCGCGGTTCGAGGCGGCCCGGCAGCGCCCTGGGTCAGAACCAGAGCCGCATTGGCGCCGCCGAACCCCGAGGAAAGCTTCAGACAGCAGCGTGACGCCCCCGACGCATTGCGGGACAGCAGGCGCACCGGCAGGAGCGGTTCGACGTTCTCGACACAGGCGCTGGCCGGCAGCAGCGAGCGCCGCATCGCTTCGAGGGCCGCCAAGCTCTCCAGTGCGCCAGCAGCCCCCATCGTGTGTCCCGCGGCCGCCTTGAAGGGATGAAGCACGGCGGCGCGCCGCTCGTCCCCGAGGATGCTGACCAAGGCGTGCACTTCGGCGGCGTCGTTGTAGTTCGTCGCTGTACCATGGGCGCTCACCAAGTCGATCGATTGCGGCGGCGCCGCCGCGTCACTCAGCGCGAGCCGCGCTGCCGCGGCTAGGCCCTGCCCGGTTCGGTCCGGCGCCGTCACGTGCACCGCGTCCGCCGACGCTCCGAAACCCGCGATACGCCCGAGCGGCAGGATGGGATGCTCGCCCGGACGCGCCAGCGCAACCAACGCGGCTCCCTCCCCGACGGCGAGCCCGTCACGCTCCAGACAGAAGGGACGTGGCTGCGTCCCGGTCGTCGCGGCCAGCGCTTCGAATCCGGCGGCTATGAACGTGGACAGCGCGTCGTAGCCTCCGGCTATCACGATGTCGGCATGCCCGTGCTCGAGCCAACGACACGCGAGGCCCATCGCCAAGGTCGACGACGCGCAAGCTGCAAGAACCTGCACAACTGGGCAAAGCGACAAGTCGCATCGGCTGCGCAGCGCCAGCACCGGCCCGAAGTAGGGTGAGCTGCAGGCGAGCTCCGGGCTGAGCGCGGCACCGAGGTCACGCAGTTCGAACAGGCGCGTCAGCTCGGGAAGCGCCCCTCCGGACGTGCCGAGCGCGAGGCCCACGCGTAGCGAGCGCCAGCCGCCCCAGCCTCCGTCCAGAGTCCTCGTGAGCTGGCCGAACGCCTCGTCGAGGAGGATCTGCACGGGGTCGCCCACTCGGCTGCCACCGCGCAGATCGCGCGCGCTGAGCGCAGCCGCGCCGACCGGACGACGAAGTCCAGCCTCCCGAAGCCAGGCGAGTGGCGCGACGGCGCAGGGAGGCCTCTCGCCTACCGCACCGAGCCTGCACGCGTCGGCTCCGATCCCGAGTGCCGAGACCGCACCGGCCGCGACGACGTCGGCGCCGATCAACGGCCGCCTCCGCGGACCAAGGAACCCGGTTGCTCGGAACCAGGCGACCGGGCAAACCAGAACCAATGTGTCTGGTCCGTTCCGCACGAGAGCACCAACACGTCGTCAGCAGAGCCGCCGGCGACAAGAGCCACGCCGGCCGCGAGTGCGAAGCCGCCTGCCCCCTCGTGAGTGCCCGCGTTCGACTGCACGCTGCGGCGCTCGATGGATGCCCAAGAGCAGCCACGAAGAAGCCTATCGCAGCGCAGTAGATCACCAGCCACGACCACGAGCGCACGTTCGGGCTTGTCCGGCGCACCGAGGGCGGTCACGCGCTCCTCGGCTGGTACGCATTGTCCGTAGCGGCGTACCCACGCCATGATCGGTGCGCCGCGCTCAGTAGCGAACTTCGCGGTTTCGACGAGCAGCCACGCGGCCCCTTCGGCTCGGTGAGATCGCGCTGTACGGGCGTATGGAGGCGACAGGAGCCGGTCGACGAAGTCGTCGTGGAGCTCCGCACTTCCGCCGATACCCGCTTCGGCGAGCCCCGAGCTCAGCCAGTCGCACGCCGTTGCGACAGCGGCTTCCGCGCTGGTATCGAGCTCGGGCGTGGTTGCCACGGGTCCAGTGATGCCCAAGTAGATCGAAGCATTGCCCGACGGAGCTGAGGGCAACAGGTGTGGGAATTCGGCGGGGGACGCGAAGGCGGGGCCCTTGTCCGCAATGCGGGCCAGAAAGTCGAGCGAACGCTGCGCATTTCCGAACGCCGTGCCGACGCACAGACCGACACGTGCAGGCTCGAGCCCACCAGCATCCCGCAACAACGACTGTGCCCCCAGTACGACGAGCGCCGTGGTCCGATCGAAACGCCTTGATCGAGTCGGATCCAGCGCACCCACAGGATCGCGTTCTATCCTATCGGGCGCGCCGTCCGGCGCGAAGAACACTGGCGCCAACGCGCGGGCTGCCATGGCTCCGCGCTGTGTCCCGTATGGCCCGAAGGTCACGACAGCGCTCACCGCCAGCGGCTGCCGAATGCGAGCTGCCCGTCGATCCCCGGCGTCCGAACGCTCGAAAGCGAGCACACATCCGGTGCCGCCAAAGCCGAATGAACTGGACAGAGCCGCGCGGATGGATGCCCTCTGCCCGATGCCAACCACGTGGCGCATCGGCAGTGCCGGGTCAGCCCGCTCGAGCCCACCGGTCGGCGGCACGACCCCCTGCTCCACGGACAACACCGTAATCGCTGCTTCGACGGCACCGGCCGCTCCGAGTGTGTGTCCGAGCTGCCCTTTCGAAGACGATATGTACACTCGTTCGAGCTCAGCGCCGAACACCTGCTCGAGCGCACGTGCCTCCATCGCGTCGTTGTGAACAGTACCCGTTCCGTGCGCATTCACGTAGTCGACCTGCTCGGCGCAGAGGCCGGCACTCTGCATGGCGGCACGGAGCAAGCCCGCAGCCGTCGCGCCGGATGGCTCCGGCTGCGTGATGTGATGAGCTTCCGCTGCGGCTGCCCAGCCGGTGAGCCACGCGAGTACGTTGGCATGACGTTGACGAGCCGAGCTCTCCGGTTCGAGCACGAGGAAACCCGCTCCTTCACCGAGCGTCAGTCCCGCACGCGCCACGTCGAACGGACGGCACGCTTCGAGCGCGGTCGCCGCGAGCGCGTTGAAGCCGGTCACGGTCAGCAGACACAGCCCGTCCACACCGCCCACCAGAGCGCGTTCGACGAGCCCGAGTTCGAGCCAAGCGGCACCTTGCGCGATGGCGATGGCGCCGCTCGAGCAGGCGCTGCACAGAGTCGTCGTCCGAGAGACGCCCGCCACAACTCCTGTGATACGTCGGACCGTTGCGGACAGCGGGAAAGACAGTAGGCGGCGCAGCGCGGCTTCGCTCGCGAGGCCCCGCTGCATCGAGCCAAACGCCCCCTCGGCCTCGTACGTGCCCCCAGTCGTGGCGCCGAGCGCAACGCCGAGGTTCCCACAGCCTTCCGGGAACCCCGCTTGCTGCATGGCCTCGCGGGCGGCCATGACGCCGAGCGCGTCGCTTCGCGACCAGGCATCGCGCTCGGCGCCGACGGCCACATCCGCCACGGTCAGCCCGGAGACCTCGGCAACGATGCTGCTCCGCTGTGTCGCCGCGTCGAACAGCGTCACCGGAGCGAAGGCGCGCTCACCGGAAACGAGTCGCGAGAAGGTGGTGTGAGCGTTCCGGCCGAGCGCCGAGACGAGACCCACGCCTGTCACCGCTATGCGCTGAGGACCGACGCTCATCCGGGGGGCTGGCTCTTGGCGACGAAATCGGCGATGGCGGCGGCAGAAGCGAAGATCGCCTTGGCTTGCTCCCCTTCGGGTACTCTCACGCCAAAACGCTCCTCCACGGCCATGGCCAGTTGCAGGGCATCGAGCGAATCGAGACCGAGCCGACCGCCGAAGAGCGGCTCGTCATCCAGGATATCGTGCTCGCTGCGGTCTCGCACGTCGAGTTCCGAGATGATGAGCCGCTTGACGCACAGTAGTAGATCCGCTCGATCCATGCCGTGACCCGTATGAGGCGAGCATAGACGCTCCGTTCGGATAGTCCAGCCCAGGCGAGCCGTCCGGTCTCCGTGGTTCGCCGCAGAGCTCGTCGGCCTCGGCATGGGCGACGCCTCCGGGTTCTGCGTTGAACGCGCCCGGTCTGAACCGAGTGATGTGTTCGGTGCCCTGTCTTGTAGATGGTCCTCCCGTGGCCACGCGCGGCAGATCCCGCGAAACCGCAGGCGGCCGGATGTGTTCGCGCGTCGTGTGTCGCTCGGCCGTCCGCACAACTCACCGCAGCGCGGAGCGCAGGATCGCAGCGACGATATCCGAATCGGTCACGCCGTCGGCCTCCGCTCTGTAGCTGAGGACCAGCCTGTGCCGCAGCGCTGGCAGCAGCAATGACTGGACGTCGTCCACGTCGGCAGCTGGCTGCCCGCGCGCCGCCGCCTTGGCTTTCGCGGCGAGAACAAGCGCCTGGCTGCCCCGGGGGCCAGCACCGAAACGCACGTACTGGTTGACCTCCCGCGGCGCGTCGGAGCTTCTGGGGCGAGACAGCCGAGCGCAGCGAACCGCGATTTGCACCGCCTCGTCCGTGACGGGAATGCGCGGTACCAGAGCGCCGAAGGCTCTAATGTCTTCGACGCCGACCACCGGATCGATGGGGGCGGGCGGCCCGGACGTGGTTTGACGCGCGATCTGGCACTCTTCAGCATGCGAGGGGTACTGCACGTGCACCTCGAGCAAGAACCGGTCGAGTTGAGCCTCGGGGAGGGGATACGTTCCCTCCTGCTCGATGGGGTTTCGCGTCGCGAAGACCTGAAACGGGTCAGGAAGCTCGTGAGTCGAGCCTCCGATCGTAACCTGATGCTCCTGCATGGCCTGCAGCAGCGCAGCTTGTGTCTTCGGAGGCGTGCGGTTGATCTCGTCGGCCAGTACCAGGTTCTTGAAGATCGGGCCCTGCATGAAACACAGTTCCCTCTTCACGTGGCCCTCGGACTCGGACTCGCGAAGGAAATCGGTGCCGGTGATATCGGCAGGCAACAAGTCCGGCGTGAACTGCACTCGTCCAAACGACAAGCCCAATGATCGGGCGACGCTGCCGACCAGCAGCGTCTTGGCAAGGCCTGGAACCCCGACGAGCAGCGCATTGCCCCGCGCGAGCAGCGTGATCAGCATGAACTCGACCACCCCCTCCTGACCGACCACGACGCGCGAGATCTGGCTTCTCAGCCGAACACACGCGTCACGGCACCGTTCGAGCAGTTGCATCTCTGAGTCGGCGGGGGACTCGTCCGGGTAGGTCATCGCTCCATCCGAGGGGCCGCAGCTTAGCACTGCGTGCAGGCTGCTGGTGACCGAACAGCCGGTACACCCTCTCGCTCACATTGCACACATCGCTCAAGACGCGTAAGCGCGGCGCAGCATGAACGCGCACGATTCGGAGACCGGCGGCGCCCCGCGGGGGCTTCCAACTGCGACGGTCCTGGTCGAGCGACCTCCGCCAGGCCTGGCACGAGGCAGCTACGCATGGCCGCCCTGGGCCATCGCGCTCACCGGCGGGGCCATCGCGCTCGTGGGCGCCGCTCTGTTCTTGTGGCGGCTGACCCGACGCTGCAGACGCTAGCTCGATCCGATAGTGTGCACCTCGACCGAGTGAGAAGAGTAGCATGCGCAATCGATCGTCCTCCCTGGCGACGCAACCGCTCTGGAGCCGATGGGTGCAGACAGCCAGGCCGTTCCCTCTTCGTCGCGCTGGGGCGTTTGCGTGCGCCACAGCGTTGTGCGTGCTCGCTCCAGCTTGCGGCAGCTCGACGCGATCGAGCACCCGCCCATCCCACACGAGGGTCGACCCGAGCAGGCCGGCGAATGCAGAGCGAATCTTGACGTTCAGCGACGCCGAGTCGCCCGAACAGATCGCGAACCGTCTCACGGCGGACACGCTGCGCGGCGTCACCGGTCTCGACCTGCACGGTCGCGGATGGGACGCCAGGCTCGGGGAAGTGCTCGGCAAGTCCAGCGCTCTCGCCAAGCTGACGTCGCTCGACGTCAGTGACAACATGCTCGGCCCCGAAGGTCTTCGGGCCTTGCTCGAGTCAGAGTACCTCGGAGAGATCCGCCGGCTCGACCTGAGCGGCAACGACATCGAGGACGACGGCGCAGAGGCACTCGCGAACTCGACGCGATGGGTCCGTCTCGAGGTGCTGGAGCTGGGCAGCAATGGCATCACGGCCACTGGACTGGCACGCCTGACGCGCTCACCCATTGTCGCCAACGTAACGTCGCTCGATCTGACCATGAACCCCATCGGGCCCGCCGGTGCACGACTTCTCGCCGACTCAGCGGAGCTGTCCCACCTACAGAAGCTCTTCTTGCTCGGGTGCGGGATCTGCGCGCAAGGAGCGAGCGCACTCGGACAGTCGAGGCATCTGTCGGCGCTCAGGACACTGGGACTGGCCGGCAATGCCATCGGGGACGACGGCGTCGTCGCGCTGGCCGGCTCGACATCACTGCGCCGCCTTCGGACGCTCGATCTGAGCGCCAATCGGATCGGAAGTGTCGGTGCGCAGGCCTTGGCGAGGCCAGGACGGCTGGCGGCGCTCCAATCGCTCGAGATGTTCGGCAACCCCCTGGATGCGAAAGCACAAGCTGCGCTCGGCCGCCGCTTCGGCAGCCGGGTGAAGTTCTGAATCTAGCGGGGCTCCGCCCCAGCCCGACAAGGCATGCTGCGAACTAGCTGGTGGGCTATGTCGACCTGAGGCGCCGGAGCCCCGCGTCGACAGTCGAGAGCCTTGAGTCGACAGCAGGGCATCCGGCCCAGTCCCACTCTGGACTGTCGACTCTCGACTGTGGACCAGGGGCATCAGATCCGTAACTCGACTCAAGTTGAACGACTTTCGCGCTACGGGGAGGCTAGAGCTCTCCGCGCATTCGGCTCAACGCTCGCCGCATGTCCTCGGGCATGGGCGATTCGAGGCGCAGGCGCTCGGCCGTGATCGGATGCACGAAGCCGAGACGCGCCGCATGCAACGCCTGCCGGCCGAGCTCCTTCGCTATCGTGTCGATCGGCTCGCCATACGATCGGCCGCCGTACAGCGGATCTCCGAGTACCGGCGCTCCGACCTGCTCGGCCATGTGCACCCGGATCTGGTGCGTCCGTCCCGTCTCGAGACGACACTCGACGAGGGCCGCCGAGCCGCCAGCGAGCCGCTCGCGGACGAGCACGGCTGTCCTCGCAGATCGACCCGACTGAACCCGACTCGTGAAGCGCAGCCGGGATTGAGGGTGCCGGCCATACAGCGACTCGATCATGCCGCTTTCTGGCACGCCGACGACGATGGCACAGTACACTCGTTCTACGGAGCGCGCCTGGATCTGCCGCTTGAGTGCTTCGCGCGTTGGCTCGTCCTTGGCCACGACGAGCAGGCCGCTGGTGTCGCGGTCCAGCCGATGAACCACGCCGGGACGCAGAGCCCCCACGGGATCGCGCGGGTCTGCCGGCGGGCTCGCGAATCCAGGCCTGGCCAATAGACCATTGACGAGGGTGCCGGTCCAGTGCCCACGTGCGGGGTGCACCACCAGCCCGGCAGGCTTGTCCACCACGATGAGGTGCTCGTCTTCGTAGACGACGCCGAATGCCACCGACGGGTCTGGCTCCGCGTTCGTCGACGGCCGGGGACCTGGCTCGACGTCGATTCGCATACCCGGTCCTACGACGTCACGCTGCTTGCACCGCTTTCCGTCGAGCAGCACGCGACCATCGCCGATCCAGCGCTGGACCGTCGCCCGCGAGACATCGCCGAGCAAATCCGCTACGATCCGGTCGATCCGCTCTTTCGTCTGCTCTGGCGGGAGCACGAACGTGTATGGCATCCCGCCGAGGAACCTACCAGATGCAGCTCCTGATGTGGCCCTTGGACTTGACGAGGATGTCAACGAGCGCGCGGTCGTAGTAGTTCTTCTGGTACAGGTTCGGGGCGACCCTGCTCTTGTACAGGGCCCGGCCTTCCTCGATCTCCTCGCTCATCTCCTCGAACAGGCTGTCGTTCTCGATGCCTCGGACGATCTTTTCCTCGTTGTAGAGCGAAAGGTCGCTGGCGATTGCACGGGCCAGACGGCGAGCAGCCTCTTCGGTTTGGATGAGGGGCATGAGCGTCTCCTTGGAGAACAAGAGTATCCCCCGCCGCCGCCTCGGCTGTCAAAAGCGCGTCGTGTGACTCATCAAACGGACGCGAGGCCCTGTCGTCTGGGAAGCACATCAATCGCGCAGCCGGCAACGGCGGCCATCAGAGGGAAGCACACCATCGCGTACCGCGCCGCTCCGAAGAACAGGGCGTGCGTCGCGAGCGTCACGGCTACCAGCGCGGCGAGTGCCGCTGCAGCGCGGTGGGTGCGCAGCATCCGGCCCAGAAGCAACGCCTGCATGACGAGTGCCAGGTAAGCGCACCAGGCCCATGGGCCGGTCAGCACCAGTTCACCCGCGCGCCCCAGTGCATGCAGCCCTCCCTGATGGACCTGCCAGGCGAGCCAGAACGTCGCGGGAACGATGGCGACGGCAAGAATCAACAGCAGCGCCGAGATTGCGAGGGCGACGGCGCGGGTTCGAGCGCCGGGCCGAATCGTCGACGCCGTTCGACTCAGCACGACGGTGCCCAAGAGGCCGACGGCCAGCACGACACCGGCTGCCCCCAGAGCGAGCAGCGCTCCAGTCCACCCCAGCGCGCGGCGCGCACGAATCGAGGGGCCGGGCCAACAGGCCAAGGCTATGAGGCACAGCAGCACAAGCACGCGCTGCCAGACGACCTCTGCCGCACCAAGCACCTGGCGCTCCACCTCTGTGAATTCGCGCGGGTTGGATTCGTTCAAGTACCACCCGGGTGCTCCCACCTCGTCGAAGGTAGCCCGCAGCTTGGCTGGGACGAGCGATAGCCAGCGTATGGGCTGCTGACGGATCCGGGCCAGCCCCGCGGCTGCAAAGCAGGCGTCCTTGTCCGCCTCACCGAAGACCTGCCGGCATGCTTCGGGGATCCCGAGCTTCTCCAACGCGGCCCAGGAGCCTCTGGCCCGCTCATGGGAGCCAATGAGCAGGTTCCAGCCCCCGTTGGCGCTCACGAACACGCAACGCCCCATCCTCGCGCAATTGCGCGCAGTCCACGGCAGGCATGTAACAACGGAAAGCACGGTCACCGCGATCGACGTGGCCACGATCTTGAACGCAAGCCGCCGACCGGTCTGATTGCTCCACCAGCCGGCGAGGGCTCCGAACAGCGGAGCGACGAGGAGCAGCTGCGGTCGGACCAGGGTCGCGACTCCCATCAGCAGTCCGAAGACAGCGACGCGAACGGCCATGCGTTTGCCGGCGCCGGTACGGTGGCGCACGGCCAGCCACGCGCACACGGTCACGAGAGTCGCCGCCGCCCCCTCGGTCATCAGCGCGGCCGTGTACGCGACCAGCGTCGGGTGCAGAGCCACAAGCAGGCCCGCTGCAAGAGCCGCTCCGCGGGACTCGGTCAAGGCCACGATTCGATGAACCGCGTACACGGCAAGCGCGCCGACCGTGGCATTGAGTATGAATGCGGCCACCAAGCGCGGGCCGACCAACGCGTAGAGCGCGCCGAGCCCCGCGGGGTATCCGATCGGGTAGTGCGCCGCGTAGGTGACGGCGCCGTTCGGCCAAGCCCAAGTGTAGCCCAGTCCTCGCGCGATCCGTGCGGCCACGACCTGGTAGAATGTTCCGTCGCCAGCCGGTGGAAACCTGCCGCTGGCCCAGCCCACCACCACAAGGCGCAGAGCAAGGCCGATCCCGGTTACGACGAGCGCATCGCCTCTCCAGCGCGTCGAGGGCTCCGTCACCCCACCTGCAGAGGCTTTCCGAAGGCTGGAAGGCTCCTCACCATCGTGTTTTGCCGGGTCGACCGTGTCGGTCACGGAAAGCGCTCCAGCAGTCCGCAGCCGCACAGATCGCTCACCAGCTGCATGGCGGGAAGTCCCACGACGTTGGTGTACGAGCCGTCGATCCGCTCGATCAAGAACGCCCCGATGCCCTGCGCCGCGTACGCGCCTGCCTTGTCCCGACCTTCACCGGTTTCTGCGTATCGTCTTACCTCGTCGACCGTCGCAGCCCTCATCGTGACCAGCGTCTGGACGGTTCTCTCCATCACAGGACGCTCGGGGCAGTCCGAGCGTGCAATCGCATATCGTGTGTCGACACGATGTGTGGTTCCGACGAGTGCAGAGAGCAGCGCGCACGCATCGTCCAACGACTCGGGTTTGCCCATGATCCGCTCGGCCAGCACGACGATCGTGTCGGCGACGAGAACGGCAGCAAAAGGCGGTGTCCCAGCAAGACGACGGGCGACATCAGCGAGCTTGTCGGCGACGATCCGATGTAGATACTCGGCCGGCGCCTCGGTCGACAATGCAGCCTCGTCGACATCCCCGACCACGACACGCACAGGGATCCCGAGGCCCGTGAGGATATCACGCCTGCGGGGCGAGGCCGAACCCAGTACCAGAGGTCTGTCTTTGCTGATCACGTTGAGAACCACGCCACGTTGGGCCCAGCGCAGGGGCCATGGCGCAGGCCCATAGCACGACCTCTTCCCCCTTGCGATTCGGATAAGCCAAGCCCCCGCTGGTGCATCGTTTCGATTGCAGCGATGCCAGGAAACCAGGGGTGTGCGGGTCAGATCGGCGGCAAGCGGCGGGGTTTTCTGCGCCCTCGCTCGGTCGGCGGCGGAGAAGACCCATCGCCTCGATCGAAACGCGGTTCCAGGCCGTCGAATTCTGCAGCGAATCATGGAGACGGGACACTATGCTCTGAGCGCATTCCGAGGTAAGGCACGTTCTTGAGCTCTGCGGTGACGACTCGCTGGTTACTCTGCTCGATGATGGCGTGCCTGACCGCGTACACGCAACGCGCCTCAAGCAAGGAGTGCGACGACGGCGCGCGGTCGCCGTGCGTCGATGCCGACGCGCTGTGGCTACCCGCTGCGCCGACACGGCTCATCAGCATTCCGAACGCACGGACACTGACCGCGCGTGGAGTGTCGTCGGGCTTGGCCTTCACCTACCTGTCTCGACCGATCGTCGCCAGGGCGAGCTCGCCGGCTCCCGAGGGGCGTGAAGTACCCGTGGTCCGTCACGCATCCGTCGCAACGTGGATGTGGGCCATCGGCGTCGGCCTTGGAATGGAACTCATTGCACAATTGCCGCTCACTCTCCACCAAGATGGAACCGGAGCTCTAGCCTTGGTGAGCGAGCGTGCCCGGCCGTTGCCGTCCACGGCTCTTCGCGATCCAAAGCTCGGCATGGGCATCGATGTTTTCGATCTGCCGTCCCGCAGCCTCGGGGCGGGACTCGGTCCGCTGACGGGACGGTTCGATCTCGCAATGGCACTACCGTTCGGGCAGAAGGACCGTCTTGCCGGATCCCGCTCGGCCGTCGTGGCGCCCGAGGGCACCACGACACTGCGGTTGGGGCGGACCTTCATGGCTGCTTCCGTCGGCCTTCGCTGGCGCCAGCCGTCCAGACTCAGCGAAGCGCGATTCGGCACGGCCGCGCAAACGAGCATCGGCATCGGGGTGGACCTGCTCGAGCACGAACGCCTCAGCACGAGCATCGAGGCTTGGGCCCTCCCGGAGCTCGGCTCGCAGACTCGAACGCTTCCCAACGGTTCCACGATCGAGGCCACGTTGGTTCCGGCAGAATGGCTGCTGTCGCTGCGATCGGCGCCGATGGGCGAACAAGGCCTCAGCCTTCAAGTCGGTGGCGGCGCTGCCCTTCCGCTCTCCTCGGAGCGCCGCCACGATGCCGCTGGCACGGCGACGGAAGAGACGTTCTCCGGCATGACTTCATGCGCGGTTCGCCTCGTGTTCGTGGCGAGATACCAGCCTCCGTGATTCGGCATGGAATCCGGCGGTGCCCGTCGTCTGAGCCAACAAACAACAAACGCGTTGCTACTCGCGTACCCTGTCTTGGAGACGATGCACTAGAACACGCGCTCCTCAATGTAGATGGAATCGCCTGCCTGCAGAGGGACGTTCGCGGCGCGCCCGTTGAGAATGGCGTCAAGGTCGATGATGTACGTTCTTGCAGACTGCTTCGTCCGGCGGGTCAGGCGCACTTGATCACCCTTCGCGAGGGCAGTGAGTCCGCCGGCGAGCGAAATGGCTTCGAGTAGACCCAGTCCGCGAGTCAGCGGGTACGTCCCGGGCTTCTGGACTTGGCCGAGCACGGTGATGCGTTTGCTCACGTACTCCTTGACGGTCACGACGACACTCGGATCCTGCAGTATTCCTCCGTCGATGAGCCTCTGCCGAACCAACCGAGCAACGTCCTGCGGCTCCATCCCAGCGACGCTGATCCGATGAACGTATGGGAAGTCAACCGAACCGTCGGAGGCGACCTGATACTCCTCCGGCAGTTCCCTCTCGCCGACGATCTGCATTCGGAACACGTCGCCAGCGCCCAGCGTCGTGCTTTCCAAGGGGTCCGGCGGAGGAGGAACCGGCCTCGCCACGCGAGCGCCGCAAGCTGCAGCGGACAGCAGCAACACCAGTAGCAGCAAAAGCGCCCGAAGCGAGAATGCGTCGGCGAAACTCCTGTGAGCCGGCACCTCATGACGGCCCGGCACGATATGGCAGCCGCGCATCACATGAACCAACGCACGCCGACCCATGCTTGCCACCGGGTGTAGGCGAGGTTGTCGGTGAAGCCCTGGCCGGCGTTCGCATCAGGGACGCGCACGACGCTGTCTTCGAGGCTCGTGTCGGCACGCAACGTCGAGTTGATACCCACCGTCTCGGTCAGACGGTATTCCCCAAACAGCTGCGCGTCGACGCGATGCTGGCTCGTACGTCCGATGCGTCCGCCGTTCGCCAGGAAGGACGGATTCTTGACGTTGGTATAGCCCACCTGCAGGTCCACGATGGCCGCCTGCCCGATGAGATAGGCGAACTTCGCGTACGCCCGAGTACGAGCGAAGTAGTCCGCAAGGTAGCTGTTGCCGAAGTCGCGCACGACGCCGGCTGCTATCGTCGACAAGCCGACGGTCGCGTCCCCCGGCCGGAGCTGCGGCTGGGGGCGCAGGAAGTAGGTCAACTCCCCCTGACCCGTCATCGAATCGTAGTTGTGGACGATCGGGTTGCCGCTCGCTTCGTAGAAGCTCGACGTCCAGCCAACGAGGCCTAGAACGCCGAAGCGGGCGGTGACCAGACTATTGATGCCGAGCCGTGAGCGGATGGCCTGCCCGTCGTTCTTGTTCGTGCTTGTGCTCGTGTAGTCGATGAACGTGTACCGTGCGTCGTAGATGAGCACGGTCCGCGGCAGGAAGCGGAAGCTTCCGCGCGTCTCGATATGATGGTGCGCGTTGTCGAGGTCCGCGAAGGCGGTCTCCTCGAAGAAGTAGTAGTCGAGCTGATAGCCAAGCCGCCAGGTGAACACGTCGGGTAGCGGGCGCCAGCTGACCCCGGCGCCGAGCCGAACGCTGTCGCGATTCCACGCGAAGACCTCGTCAGCGTTGTTCGAAGGTTCCACGGAGCGCACGTAGTCGCCGCTGAAATCGAAGCCCACCGGCCGAGAGGGGAACGCTTCCAACCGAACACCGGCCCCGGCATCCAGGCTTTGGTTGTCCGGGAGCGAGCTATCGTGGTCCCCTGCCTCCATGAGCCTGTTGTACGACAGGTACAGTTGCGAACTGAACCGCAGCTTGGGTGCTGCGCCAAGGTTGCTGGTCGGTTGCCTTCTGGGTCCGAGCGTGCAGAGGGTAAGCGACGGAGTGATGCGGAGCCGCCAGACATCGGTAATGGGACTATCGGCTCCGTCGGCGTACGTGTCGCCGGAACGCTGGAAGTAGTTGGAATCGTAGCCCGCCTCGGCTGCGATGCCCGGATGCCACTCGAAGTCCCCCGTCCTGATGCCGATGCCCTCGCCGTAGCGCCGTTCGCTGATCCAGGGCCGCGTGTCGACCCACGGCCGCATCTGCGCCGCTGCTGCGAGCGAAGCCGTGGCAACGGTCAGCACGACCGCCGAGAAGAGGTGAAATCTCAGCATGAGATGCGAAGGCGGCTCGCAGGAAGGTGGGGTTCCGATGTGGACACGTGCAAGGCGAGGCTCGGCTGGCAGCTAGTCCGTGTTGCTGCTCAGCGTGGGAGGCGTACTGATGATGGGCTCATCTGGAAACACGGACTCACCCTCCGTGGGCAACTCGGGATTGACCGAAACGGTCAGTCGGGCCTCGCCAGCGAAACCAATCTCTTCGCCGATGCACTGGTTGGCTTCCTTGACCAGGGTCAGCAGGCGATTGCGGAGAACCTCGATGACCGTAAACTCGTGGCGCGCACGGTCAGCGTTGTTTCGCTCTGCGGCGGAACTCAAGTTCCCTCTGCGTTCGTTTGCCGTCCGAACGGCCACGTTGATCTGGTTGAGCTTGTCGTTCAGGCACAGGACCTTGACGACATCCCGCGCCTCCCGGGCTTTCTCCAGCTGTCGCCGCACCGCGGAGGCCCCCTGCTCCATGCCCTGCAAGTAGATGTCCGCCTTCTGCAGCAGCTGCTGGGGAGTCATCGCGGCCAGCGCAGCCTGATCCGTTTCGGACTGTGTTCCGGTCGATAGCTGGTCGGACATCTGGGCGCCTGCCACACCGAGTCCAGCGGCTAAACAGGCTGCCACGGCCAGCGTCATGGTCTTGACGTTCATCGACATCGATCAGCGGCGCCTCCTCCGCGCTGGTGTTGTTGCACTATAGAAGCGGCTCATCGGAGTGTCAATGTCCCCTTTCTGGAGTAAAAACGCTGTAGTCACGGTAGGTTAGCCATATCTTGGCCCGACGAGAGAACACGCCGCGCAGACGCAGCGAACGGTACGCTCGCAGGGACTCTCGAGGATCTCAGATCCCGTTCCCCAAGAACGGCCCCTGACCACGCCACCGGCGCGGCCGGTTTCGCTGTTGCCCTCTCACTGCTTCACGAAAGTGACCGGGACCTGGATGACGGCCATACCTCCTTCCGGTGGAGCAAAACTCGCTGCCGCCGCGCGCGCGCGCACACACGCCACGGCGGATCCTAAATTCCCGCTCGGTGATGCGCTGACGCTCTGCACCTCACCGCCCGGGCCGACCTTGATGGTCAGCTGGATCCGGCCTTGGGCGTCCGGGTTGTTTTCGAGCTCGCGCATGTAGCACGCACGGAACCCGGCCCGCATTCCAGCTACAACGGAGTTGGCGTTCGACACGGCGCCACCGCCTACGGACGGTGACGCGACGTTCGCGGAACCGCGAGGCCCCTTGACTTTCTGCTGCTTGCCTACGCTTTCGGTTCCCGCGCCCTTGCCGGTTTGGCCAATACTGCCGAGTCCGCCTCCGGCCTCACCAGGCCGGATCGTTCCCCCGCCACCGCCGAGACGCAGTCCTCCGAGTGCGTCGCCCGAAACGCCCGCGCCGCTCGCGGCCGCCTGGTCTAGCGCACCCGTGGCGACCTCGCCGCCCTGCAACACACCGGCCGTCGCAGGACCGGTGCTCGCCAGAGCGCCGATCGTCGCCATTTCGAGTTGCTCCAGCTCGTTGGTCAGCGCAGCCACCTGTGCCGCGGACATCGGACCCGCGCTACCCGCAGCCTTTCCACTTCCCTTTCCCGGCGACTCTGCCTTCTTCTCTTCCTGCTGGGTCGTTCCCTCGTCCGCGATCGTCGGCTGGTTCTGCTCCACCGGCGGCGGCGCAGGCAGGCTCTTGACCGAATCGATGAGCCCCTGCACGTTGAGCGACTCGTCCACGACGGGGTCTAACCAATCGGAGTAGAGCGAGCCGATGGCCAGAAAGTGCAGTAGGAACGAGAAGGCCGCAATCATCGTCGTGGGCCAGTCGATCGACGTTGCCCCCCGAGTGACAGCTACAGGCAGCTGCGGCCTCGGCTGCACCGGCGGGGGAGCCACGAACTGGAACAAGAACGTCGTCTCACCGATGACGACTTTGCCGCGCGAGTCCTCGGTCAATCGGATCTGGTACGCCCCGCGGGGAGTTCTGCGAGCCTGTCCCTTGAGCACGGCGAGATCCGAGATACCCGTGGGCAACGCGATCCGTCCGGTCATCCCCTCGAGAAAGGTCAGGTGGTACTCGTTGTTGATCAGCTCGAACAACCGGAAGTTCGCCGGTACGTTCTGAGAGCTGATGACGAACATGCATTTCTCACTCGGCCCCACGGTAACATCCGACCGAGTCTTGATGATTCGCTCCTCCAGCACTCGGCCTGCCTGCACCAGGCCGATGCGCAGCACCTTCGGACCGGTGGGCGCCACTGCACGCATCACCGCCGTCATCTGTCCGGGGCGTGCGGAGTGGACCGACGTTTGGGGCTGCTGCTGAGTCATCAGAGCTCTCCTGCGGACAACAAGCGCGAAGTGGCGGCCTCAGAAGACATCGCCCGGAGATACGGCCGATTCCCGTCGGCACAACAGCCAGGCACCCAGAGTAGCTGCCCGCGCGCTGCGGATCCAGCATCCGTGTCGAATACGGCCCTCAAGATAGCTTCGGGCGCCGAGAAGGACAGGGCCTCGATGTGGTTCGCTATCGGACATGCAGTTCGTTCGTCAGTCGCTCGGCCAGCTTGTTGTAGTCGTTGCGCGATAGGCGGGCCAGGCGACTGGCCAGGCGACCAAAACACGCACAAGACACCGCCCCGCCCACGCCCGCGCACATCGACGTCAGCGTGACCACGACGCTCGCCGCGTCGGACGGCACCTGCGCGACAGCGAGCACCGCGCAGCCGAGGCCGGTGAAAAGCGCAATGCGCGCCCCTGCTCTCGGCACAACCGCCACATCATCGGTCATCCGCTCGATGTCCAATAGCCGTTCGTTGAGCGTCGCAACTCGGACCCGGCCATGTGGCGCGGCGAGCACTGCCTCGACGAGCTCCCGGGCGCGGTCGTCGGCCCGGAGTGAGCGCCGACCGAAACGGTCCCCTCGCGCCAGCGCCAGCAGCGCTTCGCCTGGAGAGCCCAAAGCCCTGCGGGTCGTCCGACGGAACTGGACGAAACTGGCGGTCACGCAAGCGACGGTCGTCGTCCACGCCACGAGCGTGAGAACGAGACTCATCGTCCCCTGAGACGAGCGGGGCTCCGCTCCAGCCCGACGAGGCATGCTGCGACCTGATGGGTTGCGCTGACCGATGCGCCGGAGCCCCGCGTCGACGGTCGAGAGCCTTGAGTCGACAGCATGGCCTCCGGCCCAGTCCCACTCTGGACTGTCGACTCTCGACTGTAGACCGGGGGCATCAGATCCGAAACTTGACTCAAGTTGAACGACTTTCGCGCCACGGGGAGACTAGAACGGATCCTTCTGGATCGCCTTCTCTATGCGATCCAGGAACGGCTTCCGGAGCTCGGCGAGCGTCAGTCTCGGCTGTATCCGGCTCACGTCCACGGCGGCAATGGGCTTCTGAACCCTACCCACGATGGTCACCTCGCTAATGGTCACCACTCGGCCCTTCTTGCCCGTCTGCTGGGCACGCGCGCCCGCGACGCTTGCGAATACGCACAGTGCGCCCAAGAGCGCTACGAACCTGGGTTTCATCACGGCTTCGCTCCCGACTGGGTCTGTCCGGAGGCCCCGCCTGACGCGGGCGGGAACGCACCGGACGCTGGCTTGGCCTCGGGTTGGGGTTTCGCGGGCGCGCCGTCGGTCGCGGCGGGGGCGCCGGAAGCGCCCACCGCGCTGGCAGCAGCCGGGGTCGCATCCGCCACGTCAACGTCCTCGGCGTTCTCCGATTCGATCAACGCCTTCTTGCTCTTTGCCCTTGTGATGAGCTCGTCGATATCCCCTGCCGCCTCCGATCGCGACCGAATCTGCTTGAACTTCTCGAACGCGTCGATCGCTTTCTGCGCGGCATCGCGGGGCGAGACCCCGGGAATGCTCTCCGAGAAAAGGTAGAGCAGTCCAAGGTCGTATTGCACCTGGGGCAGATCAGGTCTCTGCGCCGCGACCCACTCGAGCTGGGGACGGGCCACATCGGCTCTGCCCTGGAGCCGGTAGGCGTCTCCCAGGTTGAGACGCACGAACACGTTGTTCGGGTCGTAGCGAGCCGCCGTTTCCAGCAGCGGCACGGCTTCATCGGCGTTGCCGGCTTCCAGCAAGGTCACGGCCAAGTGCAGCCTTGCCTCGACCAGGTCGGGCCGCAGGGACACGGCGCGCCGAAGCTGCTCGAGCTCGCCCGCTCGATTTCCTTGCTCCTTGTAGATGAGCCCGCGCAGCATGGTGGCTTCGGCGCTCTCCTTGTCGCGCGGCGGGTTCTCCGGACCAAATCCGTCCAGGATGCCCTTGAGCGTGTAGAGAGCCAGGTCAAGTCGCCTGCTACGATAGTGGTCACGGGCGAGCGCAAGCATGGCCGGGCGATAGTCCGGGTTCTTCTTCAGGGCCTCCTGGGCCAGACGCTGAGCGCCTCCACTGTCCCCCTGGATCGATTTGACCTCGGACAAGGCCGCCGAAATCGCGGCGCTCTTTGGCATCTTGGCGAGTTGTTCGCCCAGGAACCGCTCGGCCTGGTCGGCGCGATTCGTGCTAGCGAGCAGCATCGCCTCAGCCACGATCGCAGGCTCGTAGTCAGCAACGATGCTGAGCGCCTTGAGATACGACGAACTCGCCCCGGCGTCGTCGCCCATGCGTTCGCGGATCACGCCGAGCGAGTAGTGCGCCTGGTACGCCTTCGGATCGCTCTGAATCGCGAGCAGGAATTGGGTCCGTGCCGCGCGCAGATCGCCGCGGGCGAACGCCTGCAGGCCCTGCGCGTACTCCTGCGTGGCCTTGGCGTTGATCCTCGGGCGCGGTCCGAGCTTCTGGTCTCGCCCGCTCGGCACATCCATGACCGATGCGCCCTCGATAGGACCGGCCGGCACCCCCGCCGACGCCTCGCCCGGCAATGCCGGCGCAGGCGCGGACTCGGGCGTGCGTACCGGGGCTTGCTCCTTGCCGCCCGCGCAGGCCACCAGAAGCCCGGCCGCCAAGGCTGCTCCGCCGAGCGCCTCACGCCATGACGCGCGTCGGCACGTCGTCCGGCAGGACACGTGTCGATGCCGTCCGCATTCGTCGTTCCAGCGAGAGGTCGCCATACTCATCTCCACTCGTCACTGCGCGGCCGCCGGCAGTGGAGCCGGCCTGATATCGGGTTGTGGCGCTGTCGCCAAGCCTGGACGCATCTTCGCGAACATCCCCGGCGCGTAGTCGAGCCCCTGCACGCCACCGCTGAGCTGCGCCATTTGCGCCTCTCCGACCAGGTCCGCCAGGAACGCCAGCCTGCGGATTGCTCGAGTCACCTCGGGTTTGGACAGGTTGTAGCGCCGCGCCAGAGTGATACTCGTGGCGTACCGGTCCACCATGACGCGATCGGCGCTCTGCAGCTCCTGATCGCGCTTGTTGCGCCACGCCTGGCGCACCTTGACGCGCACGGCGTCCGCCTTCTCTTGAAGATCCAGATTGTCGCTCTGCTCCGCCTTCTTGAGCAGTGCCTCCGTCTTGGCATCGAACATCTTCAGCTCCGGAGGCCGGGTGTTGTAGAGACCGGAACGCAGCGAGTCGTAGAGCGAGCCTTGTCGCGCCACGGCCACGGTCGTCCACTCCGGTGAGAGGTACTCGTCGACGATGCGCTGCAGCTGGTCGTACCACTTCTTTGCTTCGACGGCGTCCTGGTTGTACGCGCCCACGACCTGGATCGGCGTCCCCTTGTAGCGGTGGAACCCAGACTCGTAGTCGAAACGCTTCTGCAGCTGCTCGTCGATCATCGCGTAGTCGACCTCCGCGGCCATGCCCGCCTCGAGCGAGCCGAGAGCCGTGTTGCGCCCGCCCTCTCGCGGCGCGAGTCTCTTCCACTTGGCGAATGCCTCGATGACCGTGCGCCTCCACCGGTCGGTCTCACGCGTATTGGCCGCCGCTTGGGCGAGCGCCACGGCGTACGCCGCACGCACCACGTACTGCGCCCCCGCGTCCTGATTGCGATAGCGCGTGTAGTAGGCCAGCATCACGTTCTGCGCGCGCAGGCGCGCCTGCTCGTTGGCGCCCCTGCTCGGACTCAACCTATCCCAGCGCTTGAGGTCGGCGCTGGCGACCACGTAGTCGGCCTCGGCCGTCTCCGTCGGGCTGGCTCCCAGCTCGACGAACCGCTGCCGAGCGCGTCCCATCCCGCCGGCGTCCCCGAGGCTGGCGTAGAGCACGAGCGCCTGGTGAGCGGCTTCGCGCCGGTCAGCGGTGGAGAAATGCGGTGTCGTGCTGATCTTGTCGAACGTCTCAGCCGCCCGCGGGTAGTTGAAGAACAAGACGTATGAGCTTGCCAGCGCGTCGTAGGCGCTCTTCAGGTACTTGACGCGCACCTCGTACTTGTCGGACTGCGGCTCCAGCGGTGGCTGCGCCTTGGGGTCCCCGTGCCGAAGCTTCTCGAGCGTCGCCGTATCACCGTAGCGCGAGATGAACAACTCGTACATGGCGATGGCCTTGTCGTACTCGCCGACCTGCTTGTAGGCGTACGCGCCGTTCATGGCCGCCTCGGGAGCCTCGTCGCGGTCGGGTGCGGCATCCAACGCCACCTTGTAGGCGGCGGCCGCGGTGCGCCACTTCTTGTCCCGTTCGGGGCCCGGCGGCATCTTCTCCGCTTCGTCGTAGAACTTGCGCGCGTCCAGGTACGCCACACCTTGCCGCACGGGGGTTCTGATCTGCTCCTCAGCCAGCTTGGTCTCCTCGCTGTATGCGCAGCTCTTCCCCTCGACCAGCCTGCGGCTCCCGTCCACGTCGCCTTCGAAGTTGCTCATGCTGATGAGCTTCTCCCACGCCTTGTAGCCCCATTCGTTCTGACCACAGAAAGAGGCATAGAGCGGCTGGAAGCGCGCCCGAGCTTCCTTGAAGCGGCCGTAGACGAAGTAGTAGTCGGCGGCCTGGAAGGCGTACAAGAGCCCGTTGCGCTCCGGATCCCGGTCCAGCGGGATGCGGGCGTTGTACTCGTCGCGGGCATTGATCGCGGAAAGAACCTCCGACGGAAGCTCGACACTGACGATCCGGCGATCTGCGCCCTCACCGGTGAATTCCAGCTCCGACCGCTTCTCTATCCCGCGAGTCCCATTGGACTCGGCAAACAGGCGGTACTTGTCTTCGAGCATCTTCTCGGCGAGACTCACGAGGTAGAACGCGGATGGCTGCTGGTAGCGATCGTCTTCGTTCGAGTCGCGAACGGCGGTGATAGCCTCACGCGCCGCCTCGACTTCCTGGTCGGCTGGCGAGCGGCCCATCGCCACCTGCAACACGACGGGCCAGTAGCGGGCGTCAGCCAGCCAGAACTTCGTGTCGTACGTATCGAGCGCCGTTGGGTCCTGCTCGAGATATGCGTACCAGCCTTGCTCGGCCAGGCGGTACTCGGCCACGGATTTCTCGAGCAGGCGAGTCTGCTCGCCCGGATCGTTCAGCTCGAGCGCCTTCTCGTAGTAGGCGCGGGCGTAGTTGGTGTGGTCAGCCGCCGCCCGCTTGAGCCCCCCGCGCACGAGCAGCTCCGCCTGCTGAAGGGCCTCCGGGTCGTCTCGGTTCGCGTCCGTCCAGGGCGAGGTCCCGACGTAGGCGACCAGCTGCGTGCGAGCCTCCAGCGCCTTGCCGGCGTAGTCGGCGCGCGCCGCGGACCCCTCGGGCGCCAAACGTCCGAGTTCCTCGTAGAGCTCTGCCACCCGGTATTGCATGGTCGGCGCGTCCCGGTCGAGCGGGAACTTCTTCAAGGTCAGCTCGAGGGCCGCGACGGCGTTGTGGTTCTGCGTGATCTCGATGAATTCCTGGGCCAGAGACTTGTAGATCTCCACGGTCCATTTCTGGTCCTGCGGGACGATGGCGGGGTCCTGCACACGTTGCAGGGCAATAGTCATCTTCTGCTCGGCGACCAGCGGATCGGGCTCGAGGTCCAGAACGTCGTTGCGAGGAACGTACGGATCCTCCGGGGGTGGACCGTCGAAGTCCACGTAGGTCAGCGACCCCGCGATGTACGTGTACGCCTCCGTTCTGAAGTCCGCCCCTGGATCTCCGGTCTCCTTCTGTTGTTCGTCGGCATAGTACAGCAGCCGCACGAACTCCTTGACGGCCGCGGAGTAGCGTTGCTGCTTGAAGTAGGTCCACGCCAGCTTGTACATCGACACGCCATACAGCGGCGGCTTCTTGAACCGCATGGAGGCACCGTACGCGGTCACTGAGCGGTTCAAGTTGAATGGACCGCCCTTCGTGTCGAGCTGGTCGAAATGATGGTTGCCCAGCTGCCACCAGAGCTCGGCGACGTAGCGAGGTTCCTCTCCGGGCTCGATCTTCTGAGCGAGGGGCTCGCACTCGGCGTAGGGGTTCTTGTAGACGAGCTCGTCCTCGGCAAACGTCCGACCCGTGCGCCGACCACGACGCGGCGCGGCCTGGTCCAGAGGGATGGGGTTCTCGTTGTACCAGTGCGACCAGAAGGCGTCATCGTGGTCCTGCGCCAAGCTCTGCAGGACGATGCCGTCCTCGGTCTTCGGATCCGGCTCCACGGCGAACCGATTCGCGCAGACTACCGAGCGCCAGGCCTGCTGTCCTTCCTCGAGTCGGGCCGCGTCGGTGTACGCATGTCCCAAGAAGTAGTGTACGGCGGCGATCTCTTCGTATTGCGGGAACTCCTGGATGAGTCGCAGATAAAGTCTGATGGCCGGCTTGAGCCCGACTGCGAGATCGGCCTCGAAGTTCGCGCGGGCCTTCTCCTCGTACAGCGCGGCGAGGCGGAACATCGCGTCAGGAGTGGCAGACGGGTCGGCGTTCTCGCCGCTGTAGCGCGCGACGAAGGTCTCCAGCCTTCGAATCGCCTCGGCACGCGCCTCGCCGAGCGACTTGTTCTCCACGGCGATCTCGTGATTGAGCACCGACAGAATGCGGCGCCGACGCTCCTCGTAGTGGTGGCGAACCACCATCGTCAGAAGACGCCGATAGTCCTTGGCGCTGTCCTCGTAGTGGCGCGCTTCGGACTCCAGTTCCTGGAACGCCCTGATCTGTGTCGCGGAAGGCGGCGGCGGCGGCGCCGCACCCTTCTTGACCGTAATCGGCGCCCGGCGCGCGCCGGGCGCCAGCTTGGAAGCGGCCTCGGTTGGCGCAGCGCCGCTCTGGGTATTCACCGTAGCCGTCGAGCCCGGTCCGGACGGCGCGCCCGACGTACCCGCCGTCTTGGACGGAGTCGTGCTGGTCTTCCCGGCTGCGGTCGCGACCGTCGCGCCCACCGCGGCGAGGCCCATGCACAGCCACGCGCTGAGCCGTGCGAGCGATCTCATGGCGCGACCTCCGCGTCGTCGAGTACCTCGCGCAGCTCATCGTTCAGGTTTTGCTCCTCACGCGCGCGCTCGCGCTGCAGCGCGCGGACTCGCCCGCGTTGCTCCTCACGCACTTCCCAGGCCTGCTGCACGATCCCGACGTCGGCTCGCAGCACGATGTCTCGCAAACGTCCGCCCACCCGCGCGAAGTGCTCGACGGCCGCCTGCCCAACGAGCAGACGGGCCTCCGAGTCGAGCGCATCCAGCTCGGAAGCGTAGCCGTCCAGGGCAGCCGACTCGTGCCAGATCTTGTTGCGCAGCTTGGTGGCCATTTCGACAGCGAGCCGCTCGAGGCGTTCCCGCACGCTATTCAGTCTGCGCGTGACCGTGTCCGCCCTCACCAAGAGCGGCCGGATCGTCTCGGCATACGCTGCCGCGGCCGGATCGCCCGGGCTCGATGCCGTCAACGCCACTTCGCGCCCGAACACCTGCAGGAAGCGCGTTCGGGTCTCTGCGTCGTCCACGTAGCGCTGGTCACCCAAACCGACCTGCGCACGCCCCAACTGAATGACGTGCCTGAGCTTGGCGATCCGGTCGCGATAGGTCCGCACATCGGCGTGGTTCGCATCGACCTCGGCCTGCAACCGTTGACGGATCGACAGATCGAGGCTGACGCCCTGCTTGCCCGGATCCATGAGCAACTGCTTGAGCGCGTTGGTGATCGCGTTCAGGCGATCCACCTCGACCGTCAACTGCTGCAGGTGCTGGGATACCTCGTTCCACTGTTGCTCGCCTGCAGCTTCTCGGCTCAGGAAGTCACCCGGCGTCGTCGGCAGCCAATCCATGCGCTTCATGAGGGCGCGGCGCTCGCGTCGGGTCGCGCGTAGCTCCGCGCCGCCCTCCGAGGAGAGTATGTCGTCCATCCCTCGAGCCAGAGCGAGCTCGGCCTTGCCGATCTGATTCAGCAGACCGAGTGTGGTCTCGAGCGGGCGCTTCACTTCCTCGAACGCTTTGGCACGCGCGGGTGAGGACAGCAGGGCGTCCAGCTCGCGCAGGAGGGTTCGTGATTGGTCGATGAGGTCGCGCGATCGAGCCACGTCATCGACCACGCCGAACACGTGGTCGTCCTCGGCTTCCTGCCGCGCCCACTCGATGACCAGCGACGGCAACGGGGCACGTGCGCGGTCCGGCTCCAGACGGTCCGCCACGAGCTCATCGTAGTACACGGCCGGATCCGCGGACGTCTTCAAGAAATGCTGGACTTGCTCTCGGATAGGATCGAATCGGCGGCGCACGCTCCGATAGAGGGTCAGCGCCTTGTCGAACTGCCCGGAACGGAGCATCAGGTCGGCACGCAGCAGCGAGCCGTCCGCGAGACTGAGCGTGTCCGGGTGCGTGATACTGAGCACCTCCAGTGAACGCTGTGCTCGAGAATGGTCGCCGAGCTGTGCGTATACCCAGGCCAGCTCTTGAAGCATCGTCGGGAACTCCGGAGAACTGCGGTCGACTCTGGCGTATGCGTCGGCGGCCTCGAGATAGCTCTCTGCCTCGTAGTACAAACGCCCAATCGCCATCCACGCGAGCGCGATGACGTGTCGGTGTTCCGTCGAGTCGACAGGGAGCCGAGTCACACGCTTGAACTGCTCGATAGCGGCCGCGTACCGCGACGTTTGGCCACCGTGACCGGATCCGCGGTTCGCCTCCGCCTCGCCGGCCGGAATGGTGCGCCCCGCGACCGGGGCGGCGGCCGCAGCTTCTTTGGTGAGCAGAACGCCGAGCAGGTACTGGGCCTGGTGCGTGTACGGCGAACCGGACGCCACCAGGCCGAGCGCCTCCCTCGCGCGAGCGTAGTCGTGAGCAGCGAACCAGACCTTGCCGCGGGCGTAGGCCAGTGAGCCACTCCCATCTGACGCATTGAGGCGTGCTGCGTGGTGCACTGCCTCGGCCAGCACCTTGGGGTCCTCGGTCCGAATGGCGACGTCCACGAGCCGACTCAGAGCGCGGCCGCAGTACGCGCTGTAGGCAGGACGCGACGACGCCTCCAGCACAGCCCGCGCGTGACGTCGCGCCGAGTGCAGCTGTCTGTCCCGAAAGTAGCTCTCGGTGATCAGCATGTCGGCGTCCGCCGCTTCGTCCTCGGTGGCCTTGCCCTGACGGCGGAGCTCCAGTACCTGGCTGAAGAGCTGGATGGCCCGTTCGTAGTTGCGGGTCCGCAACATGATATCGCCGGCGGCCACCCGTTCGGGCGCCGAGACCGTTCGCGGCCGGGCGCGCGTCGCCGCCTGACTCACCTCGTCGGTGCGACGTTCCGCGTCACCGATGGCCTTCTGGGCCAGGTTCTTGGCATCGACCGGATCCATGGCGTGAGCCGGGCCGGCCACCGTGCACGCCGCCAAGACACCCCAGAAAGCCCACGGTCGGGCGCCGCCGCGAGCGGTCACTGACCACCTGCGCGTATCGAAGCCGACGTACCGGCTTTGCTCGCCGCGCCCGCTTTGCCTCGGGCGCCCTTCACGCCAGCGGTCACCGTCTCTACGAAGCGCACGTTGGGACGCTGCTCGAGGGGCGTCGTTATGCCGCCTTTCTCGTAGGCGATCAGATTGAGCTGCACGGTCTTGCCCTCGGTAACCGTGAAGGAATGGCTGTTCTCGACCTTGAAGGAGTACCCGCGCAGATAGGAGAACACCCCATAGCCATGACCGCGGAGCTCGACCTTGACCTGCACCGTGTGGTCTCCGGGCGGGATCGAACCGCTGAAGATAGGTACCTTCGCTTGCTCTGCCAGTGCGCCGGACTCATCGGCCTTGTTGTACAGGACGGCCCCATCGAGCACGACGAGCAGCTTGGTGAGTCGAAACGCGTCGCTCATCTCGTTCCGGAACTCGATCTCCGAACGCGCGCCGCCGACTCCACCCGAGAGAATGGTGTCGCTGAGAAGGCTGAGCCGCGTGTGGCTCCTGCGGATCTGTTCCTTCAGCTCGTCGATGCGCTGCTCGAGGTCGCGCAAACGCACGGCAAATGTTGCGCCGTCCAGCGGCCGACCGGCAGCCGCCGCCGCGCTTGCCCGAGGCGCGGTCGCGGGCGCCGCGGCCGTCGTCGCGGGCGCCGCGGGACTGGCCACTGGGGCGGCGGAGCCAGTCGTTGCGGACGCGCCGCCCGGGGCTGCGGAGGCGGCAACCGGGGCTGGACTGGAGGCACCAACGTCCGACCCGGCGGGAGCGGCCGAACCGCTTGCTGCGGCGGATGACCTGCCCGTCGTGGCTCCCGCGGCCGCAGTCGGGGCCCCGGCCGTCGACGCCGGAGCTGGCGCTTGCCCTGCGCTGCCGGGTGTGGCGGGCTCTTGTTGCGCCAGCGCGGCGGTCGCGGACACGACGATCGAGAGCAGCACCGTCCAAAAAGCCACAGAGACTCGCATCATTCCCTCACTCTCAGTGGGCAGCTGACAACGCCAAATCAACCACGCTCGACGTTCACTGCAATGCCGTCAACACCTTACCAGACCTGCTGGCGTTGAGTGTCGGAGTATCGCACTGACCCACCGAACAGCCGAACCACAGACGGTGGTCGCACAAGCATTGGCCGGCTGATCGTTCCTTCTGGACAGGCGCTCTCCAGCCAATCTTGCCCTGCCGGATGATTCGGCCCCAGAGTCGCCAACTTGAGCGGTAGATCCGAACAGGCCGAGCCAATCGACAGCGAATGGCCTACTGCCCCACCCAACCGAGCCGACCTAGTTTCGCGCCCAGGCGCCGCTCGGTCTTCGCACCTGTCCCCGGGAACACGACCGCGATGGCAACCCGGAGCAAGAGCTGATGAGCCGACTTCCGACAGAGGCTACCGACGAAATGCTCATGGTGCGCTATCAGCGTGGAGATCGGGAAGCCTTGGCTCACCTGGTTCGCCGTCACGCTCCGTCGGTCTACAGCTACGCGAACTGGGTGCTGGGCAACGCTTCCGATGCTCGGTTGGTCACGGAGCAGGTGTTCGTCGCGGTCGTGGGCCGCACTGCCGAGTTCAAACACGAGGTTCGCTTCACAGCCTGGCTGTACAGCATGGTGCGCGCGCTGTGCGTCCAGCATGGCCAGCAGGTCTCGGCGCCGAGCCTGCAGCCCAGCGCCCCGACTACACCGGAACCGACACCAACCGAACCGTCTGTCGATACCACGCGCTCGAACGCATCCGGACGCGCGGCGGACGCGCTGGCCGATCTGCCCGCTGACCAGCGTGAAGCATTGCTCTTGCGCGAGATCGCGCACCTGCCATTCGCGGAGATCGCCGCCATCACCGAGTCCGACGCAGACGCGGTGCGCAGCAGAATCCGCCACGCGCTCGAACGGATGCACGAGGCAGTCGTGGATACCGAGGAGTACGCACGCGCCCTGCGCTGAAGCACCTGCGTGCGCGAGGATGCACTGTGGACTGCGAGAACTTCGACCGAGTGGTGATGGACCTCTTGTACGAGGAACTCGACGAGATCGCGAGCGCAGCCATGCACCGGCACATGGCGCACTGTGGACGCTGCCGGCGCATTGGGGCCCGGCTGCGCGCCACACGCGCGGCGGCTTCACTGCCGCTGCTCGAGCCCCCGGCAGGTATGGTGGACGGCATTCTCATCGCGGAGAAGACCGTCACCACCCGTCTTCCCGCCCGGCAACGTTTCGGGCGCGCCATCTCCGTCATGGCAGGGTTGGCCATGAGGCCACAGGCAGCGATGGCTGCCCTGCTCCTGCTGATGATTGGCGCGAGCCTGTTGCTCCTGCGCGCACACCCCGGACAACGTGAATCCGTCCAGGTGACCGAGCGCGGTGTTCCGGAGACCGAAGCGGACCATGTTTCCACCACGCTCCTCGATACTCGCCGCACAACGCACCAGCCAGAGCGGAGCAGACCCGCGCGTGATCGTACGGCCCGTGCGGGCGGCAACGAGGCGGCTGGCCCGACTTCCGCTGGCCCTGCAGCCGATGCAGGAGACGCAGACGCGAACGACGCGGACGCCGCCAGTCCTGCAGCCGATGCAGGGCTGCCCGACGCGAACGAAGCAGGCGCCGCCAATCCTGCCGAGGCCGTTCTATTCAACGAGGCGAGAGCGGCCTACCACGCGCAGCGCTTTGAAGAAGCACGGCGCCTGTTCGACCGCGTAGCGGCGGCGGAGGGCGCACACAAGGCGGCCGCTGCGCTCCTCGCCGCGCATGCCCTGCGCAATGGTGCCGGTTGCGCCTCGGCCGTCGAGCGGTTCGCTCGGGTTGCCGCCCAGTATCCCGATTCCGATATCGGACAGGAAGCAGCGTGGGAGTCGGCGTCGTGCTACCGGTCACTCGGCGACCGAGAGCGGGCCAGGGCTCTGTATTCGAGCTTGACCGATTCGCCCAAGTACGGGCCACGTGCCCGAAAGGCCCTGGAGCGACTGCCAGGCCCCGCAGCGCCGGTCGACTCGGCGACGGAGGATGCCGCCGCCCCAGCCGAAGACTCGAATCCGGACCAGACGCCGATCTAGTTCCAGTCGGCGTAAATCCGGCACCAAACTCGATCAGTTCTGGAGTGTGTCACCCACGTAGGCGATGGTGTGGATCGCCTCGACCAGCCTTTCGCGCTGTTCGAGGGTCAAATCCACGAAGCGTACCCCCATGCCGGGATTCGGGCTCGGTGATAGAGGCCGAACCGGATTGACCCACTGCACCACGCCCTTCAGCACGAACGGCTCTTGGTGCCCCGGTGGAGCGAAGCGCAACGTGAGACGCGTGCCCACTTCGAGGGGCTCGAACGTTTGGACGAAGATCCCCATTTCGGAGATGTTTCTGATCGACGCATAGAGGAACGTTTCGTCGGTTCCACAATCGACGGCCCACTCCACATCGACGCGTTCGGCACTGCGACGTTCCGACAACCGGTTGGAGCCCGGTCCGCCTGCTTCGTCATCCTTCACACGGGCGGCTTACCCCCAAACGGCGGCGGTGTCACGCACGACAACCTACGGGCGCCGACCGGCAGGTTCGGCCGGAACCTGGCCTCGTGGCAAACGAGTCGGTCTAGCGGACGCGAATCGGGCCGCCCAGGATGCGATCGTTGTCGTGCCGTCCGGACTCGACCCTCATACGCTGGTTCTCCCGATACAGGCCATAGTACAGCTCGTACACGCCCGGACCGAAGTTCGGTTCCACGGTGAATTCCGTGGTGTCGGCGAAGAAATCACCGGTGAGCAGCAGATGCATCGGGTACTTGCCCTCGAGCGTGTCGTGGTCGGCGTTCAGCCGGCGCTGCTGACCGTCGATGTGGACAAAGGTCCTCCACGTAGTCAGTATGGGGTTCAGAACCTGCCAGAAGAGCGTCAGCCGATAGGCCCGTCCGGCTTCGAGCGCGTCCGTGTTGCGCCCGTCCAACGTGGTCAAGTCCCAGCCGAGCGCATACAGCTGCCCCTCGAGCTGGCCAGTCACCGAGTGCTTGGGCTGGGGCCGATCGGTCAGTATCCAGGAATCGAACGGATTCTGATCGCGTTCCGACGGCCGCCGTTGGTTGGAGACGAGCAACGCGCGGCTGGAACGTGCGTCGAGCACCGGTAGGTTCACGCGCGGGGAGGCATGCTGTCGATAGGTCGAGTTGAGCGCGGACAGCTTGTCCGCACCGGCGACCAGCCAACGGCGCCCTTCCCCCGAGAGCCAGGTGGATGCGGCTCTGTCGCTGGAGAACGTCTTCACTTTCTCGCCGACGAGGTAGGCAGCCGCCTCCGGACTGACCCCCAACATGGCCAGGGGCTCGTTGGGCCGGGCCAGGCGTCCGAAGCTGTGCACGGCCTGGTCAGGGGAGAGCTGCGTCATGAGCCCGGGATAGTAGACGAGGCTGAGCACTCCGCCCGCGGCAGTGAACGCCAGAGCCGCGCCCAGCGCTCGCGATGGACGCCAGCGCGCCAACCAGCCAGCACCCTCTACGCCGCCGCAGCAAGGAGACTCCGACGCGAAAAGCCAACGAAACACGTCTCGCACGAAGAGCACTGCGATCGGCGTTGCGACAACGAGCGGCGGCCACACCAACCAGGCGTATCGGACGATCGCCGCGAGGACGGACGGTATCTTGGACAGCCCGTGAACGTGCATGCCCCTGCGGCTGAGCACTTCCATCGCCGCCAGCGCGAGCAAGGCACACTCGACCAGGGTGAATACGAGCCAACGACCAAGGCCATCACGCAGAGCACGGGGCCAGGCAAGGTAGTCTCGCAGCTGGAAGCGCGGCCTGGACTCCCTCTCCATGAGCGTGAAGAACGCGGCCACACCGAGGAGCACCGTGATGTTGCGCACGATGGCCGAGGCGGTGCGCACGTAGCTCGCTGGCATCACGGCATCTTCGACGACGAAGGCGCGCATGCCGGTGTCGGGCGTCGCGCGGAAGTCGAGGGACAAGAGCACGAGGACCGCCACGGTCGCCATGGCCAACGCCCGAGAGGTATGCGCACCGCGCTCGAGGTCGCGCAGGAAGACCCCGACGAGCGCGCAGAGCGCGAACACGGCACCGTAGGGCAATGCCCCGACGTAGGGACCGAGCAGCGTGTAGGACACGACCGCGATCACGGCCACGGCACCGAGCGTTGTGCGCGCCGACACCTCGCGGTTCGCGTCCTTCGCCGCAGGTGGTGCAGCACTCAGGGCCGCGGCGAGACCGAAGGGGACGAGGGCACTCCACGGGAACATGGCATGCCCGACCTGGTGGATCATGAGGTCGTGCGTCGTGCCACCGGGCTCGGTCCGAAACGCGGCACCCAGCAGCATCGAGTAGGAAGAGGCTGCGTGCGAGGTCCTGACAAACGCCCAGATCCCGAGCCCCAGGGCCACGACGCCCGCTGCCGACGCGACCATTCCGCTCAGGACGGACAGCCTATCGACCCAGCGTGTCGGCGTGCGAGGGCGGACCCACCACGCCAAGGCAACCGCCAGCGCAGGCGGAGCTGCGCCGAGGAGGACGCCACGGCTCATGACGCCGGTGACGAGCCCGCCTGTCCCTACGAACAACCATGCGGCACGCTGGACGCGCCGAGGCGCATCGGCAGAGCCGTCGAAGCAGGCGATGCCGAGACCAGCGACGCCGAGCGCCATCGAGGCCATGGTGACGACGTCACCGAGGATCGTGCGCGCCTGCAGGAAGTATAGGGGGGTCGTGCTCAGGCACAGTACGGCGAATGCCGCCGCGGCCCGGTCCACGAGCCTCGCCAGCATGGCGTACGTCGCAAACAGCCCGACCAAACCCCAGAGCGCCAGCGGCAGACGTCCCGCCCAGGCGCTCAGGCCCAACACGCGCAACCCGACCGCAACCGACGTGAACGGCAACTCGCCGCGTCCGAGCTCTGCCAGAGATGGAACGGTGTTCTGTGCGTCGGCCAAGGCCAGACGCGTGCCGCCGAAGACGGTCACGGCAATGCGCCGCGCTAGCTCCGCGACGGCGAGTTCGTGCGGGTCCCAGATGCCGCCTACGCCCAGTGGGGCGAGAAGGCTGACCAACGCGACCACCGCGGCCAAGAGCACGAGCCAACGGCGTCGGTTGGCCGAATGCCCTGGAGCAGCGGAGCTGGTCTGGACCGATTCATCTGCCGGACCGCCAGCGGCCAGCTCTGGGTCTGTTGCCGTCACGTCTGGATCGCCACGAGTCGTTCTGTCGCCGTCAGCGTGTACCGTCTCGCCGTCTCCGCCACAAGCCCCCGTCACGACCCCTCCTCCACGAGTGTCGCGCGCGCTCGGCGCTCCGCACGCGCACGCTCGCACTCGACGCCCCGGCGGATCCGCGGCACGGCCCGCCCGGCCCTGCGTTCGTCCCAGCTGCGCGGGGCTCCCGAATCAGCGCGTGAGCTTGCAGATTTCGGCTGCATCGCCACGCAGGGAGCCTATCCTTCGGCACTTGGCCATGCGCTTTGGAACGGTGACCCTCGTCGGTCGACCCAACGTCGGCAAGTCTACGCTGCTCAATGCGGCGCTCGGCGAGAACCTGGCCATCGTGTCGTCCGTACCGCAGACGACCCGGGACACGCTGCTGGGCGTCGTGCAACGGCCCGCAGCCCAGATCGCTTTCATCGACACACCGGGACTGCACAGGCCGCGTTCCGAGCTCGGTCGTCGCATGAACGCAGCCGCCCTCGATGCGCTCCGGTCGGCCGAGCTCGTCGTGTTCATGACGGATGTCGCGGCTCCCGGCGCGCGTCCCGGCCCCGGCGCGGCAGCGGCCAACACCGCTGAGGCAACGGGCCCCGACGCTACGCGAGCCGAGCGCTCCCCCTACCAGACGGCGGACCGTGCACTCATCGCGTTGCTTCCGAAGGCGGTGCACGCGCTGCTGGTGATCAACAAGGTGGACCGGCTGAAAGACAAGTCGAAGCTTCTCGGCACCATCGATGGTTACAGTAGCCTCTACCCCTTCGAGGCTATCGTCCCCGCAAGCATGCGCAGTCCCGACGACGTGGAGCGGGTATTGACCGTCATCGAGCAGGCACTACCCGAGGGCGCCCCGGCGTACGACGCCGAGACCCTGACGAATCGGCCCGTCACGTTCTTCATCCAGGAGTACATCCGCGAACAGGTACTGCGCCAGACCACGCTCGAGGTTCCGCACGCGGTCGCGGTCGGCATAGACCGCATCGAACATGGGCCGAAACTCACGCGCATCGCCGCGACACTGCACGTGGAAAAGCCCGGGCAGAGGAAGATCCTCGTGGGACACGCCGGGGCCGTCATTCGCGAGATCGGCACTGCGGCTCGCCATCGGATCGAGGCGCTCATCGAGCGGCGTGCGCACCTCGAGCTATTCGTACGAGTGACGCCACGCTGGCGCAATGCGCCTCGGCAGCTGGCGGAGCTCGGATACACGCCACCCGACGATCCGAAGCTCACGCGTGTTCTGGCGGACGCGCCCGCTCGGCGGACCCCGAAACGCACATCGCGGCGGGGGAAAACGTGACGCCGGTCGTCGCGATCGTGGGCCGGCCCAACGTGGGCAAGAGCACACTGTTCAACCGCCTCGCCGGTCGCCGGCTGGCCATTGTTCACGACGAACCCGGCGTCACCCGTGACCTGCAATACGCGGACGCCGTCGTCGCCGGCCGCCAACTCACCCTGGTCGACACGGGCGGCTACGACCCCGGTTCCGGTGATCCGATGAGTCGGGGGATCGCGCGCAATGTCGTGACAGCGCTCTCCGAGGCCGACGCCGTCCTGTGCGTTCTCGACGCGACCGAGCCAGTGACGCCGGCGGATCGGGAAGCCGTGACCGTGCTCAGGCGCAGCGGGAGACCCGTCGTGTATGCCGCCAACAAGGCGGACACCTCACGCCGCCAGACCGAGGCCCTCCAGCTTTTCGAGCTCGGCGTCGAGCGTTTGTTTCCAGTGTCCGCCGCCCACGGCCTCGGGATGGCGGAGCTCTCCCAAGCCCTGGTGGAGGCGCTCGGGCCTGCCGCCTCGGAGACGGAATCGACCTCGCCCGGAGAGGCGACGCACGTCGCTCTCGTCGGTCGGCCGAACGCAGGCAAGTCGTCGCTGTTCAACGTGCTGGTCGGCTCGGAGCGTTCGTTGGTCGACGCGCGCCCGGGCACCACTCGCGATCCGGTCGATTCGCGAGTCACCGTCGATGGCGCCGACTTCGTCTTCGTCGACACGGCCGGAATCCGCCGACGCTCCAGGGTCGACCGGGGCGTGGAAGCGATCAGTGTCATGCGCGCCTTGCGCGCGATCAGCCGGGCCGAGGTCGTGGTGCTGCTCTGCGATGCGACAGCAGGCATCGCCGAGCAGGACGCCCGCCTCGTGGGGTTGTGCTGCGACCGCGGGCGAGCCATCGTCGTGGCGCTCAACAAGGTGGACCTACTCTCGACAACCGAGCGAAAGCGCGCCACTGAGGCAGCACGCGACGCGCTTCCGTTCGCACCCTGGCTCGCGATTCTGGAAGTCAGTGCGAAGGACAAGACCGGACTCTCGCGGCTCATGCGTCAGGTCGCTTTGGCCGCCGCGAACTTCCATCGCCGCGTCTCGACTTCAGAGCTGAACCGGTTCTTCGAGCAAGTCCTGGAACGCCACCCGCCACCCGCGGCAGGCCGTCAGACTCCGCGCATCTTCTACGTCACCCAAGCGCGCGCCGGTCCTCCGCAGTTCGTCGCCATGTGCAATGCAGCCGCGGCGATTCCACAGAACTACCGCCGCTTCGTGGTCAATCAGTTGCGAAGCACGTTCGGGTTCGACTCGGTGCCGCTGGCCGTCTACTACCGAGAACGTTCGCGCCGCACGCGCCGCGGCCAGAAGCCAGAGTAGTGCCCTGTGCGCCGCACGACTGGGGTGAGGACGGAGCACAACCACTGGCCGCGCATCGGTTTGCCCCGCATCACCCTTCGTCTTCCGGTCGCTGCGACGAACCGCTCGACGTCTGCCGCCGCGCGCCCTACGCTGTCACCGTATGGCTCGCGCCCTCATCGATCTGCACTGCCACTGGATACCCAACATCGATGATGGCGCAGGCTCCGAGGCGCAAGCTCTGGCGATGCTGCATGAGCTCGCCGCGTTGGGGTTCGAGCTCGTCATCGCCACTCCGCACATGCGTCCTGGGCTGTTCGACAACAGTCGCCAGGACTTGGAGGCGGCATTCCAGAAAGTCCTGCCCCTCGTCGAATGCACGCCGGGACTGCCTCGGGTGGCTCTCAGCAGCGAGCACTACCTCGACGAGCTTGTCTACTCTCGGCTGCTGTCCGGTGCCGCACTTCCGTATCCCGGGGGCCGCGCCGTGCTGATCGAGTTCAATTTCGTGGAGCCTCCCCCGATGGTCGAGCATCGCTTGGGCGATCTGGCCCGGCGCGGTCTCACGGCAGTGATCGCACACCCCGAGCGTTGTGCCTACTTCAAGGACGCACCTGACCGACTGGAGCGGCTGATCGATGCCGGAGCTGGAGTCCTGCTCAGTGCCGGCTCGCTCGACGGGGCCTACGGGCGCGCGACGCAGCGTTGCGCCGAGGCGCTTCTCGAGCGGGGCCTGTACCACGCCTGCTCGAGCGACGCGCATTGTCCCGAGGATGTAGAGCGAGTATCGGCAGCACTCGAACTCATCGAACGGCGCTACGGTGCGGACGAAGCCGATTTTCTCTTCCGCACCGGCCCCTCGGAGCTGCTGAGCGGCCATCTGCCGGGCTAGTGGCGTGCACCCCGTTCGAGGCCGTCGAGCTCTGCGGCGAATCACGGAGACGGGGCACTAGAGCGACAAGCGCCCGAACCTGCGCAACCGGCCAATGCTCCGGAAGTTGGCCTCGTGGCGCCCCGCACGATAGTGCAGTGAGTGCCATGACGTGCGTCCCCACCGAGTGCCGAGAGCCGCCTTGCGTGAAACGGAACGCTGCCGACCCAGGGGACGTCGCCGCGGCTCGATCTCGCGCCGGCAAGCACCGCTGCACGGCCCAGAAAGGCGCTCGATGCGCAGGCATTGCCGTGCTGGTCGGCGCACTGGTGCTCTGTGGCCAGAGCGCCCACGCCAAGGTGGAGACGCTCTGTGAGTACAGCCTCGCGCAAACCTACAGCGCTGCGCTGCGCTACCTGCGGGTCGACAAGGGCTTCGAGGTAGTGGAGAAGGACCCGACCGCCGCGTACGTGCTGTTCCGATACGTCCCTCCGGGCAGCCCGCCTCGTCCGTGCGACGGGTCGATTGAGCTGGTTCAGCTCAATGGCCGGGTGAGGCTCCAGATACGCGTGCCGACGATGCCGACCTACCACGAGCAGATCTTGCGCGACGAACTGCTCAAGAAGATGCGTGACGAGTACGGCGATCCGCTCCCTGCCAAGCCACCGACCAAGAAAGCGCCAAGCACCGAGCGCGACGCCGGTGCCAACCGGAGCCAGTAGTGCTTGGCGTTCGTCCAGGCCCTCGGTCCGGGACCTCGAGACCGGTCCCGACCTGGTCTTCCCGGGAAGGCCGGAGGACGTTGATGACGGGTGGCACTGCGGGCCTGCCGAGGATAGAACCGGCCAAGATCCCCGGACCGGTCGTATGGCAGTATCTGAGCGCGCGCTTCCAGGCCGTATCGGAAGATACCGGGTGGTGCGACTGCTCGGCCAGGGAGCCATGGGTCGCGTGCTGCTTGCGCACGACTCGGTGCTCGACAGAGACGTGGCCGTCAAGCTGCTGCGTAACGACTTGGGGCTCCCTCCGGAACAGAGCGAAGCCCTCGTCGAACGCATGCGTCAAGAGGCGCGGGCGTCGGCTCGCGTGAGCCACCCGAACATCGTGGCGCTGTACGACATGGGGGAAGACGCCGGCCACGGCCTGTTCTTGGTGTTCGAGTACGTGGAGGGCTGGTCGCTCAAGGAGAAGCTCGCGCGCGGCCCCATCGGCCTCGATGCCGCCGTTCGTCTGGCGCTCGAGCTCGGGAGCGCGCTCGCCACCGCCCATGCCGCTGGCGTGCTGCACCGAGACATCAAGCCGGAGAACATCATTCTGGCCCGAACTGGGGCGAAAATCGCCGACTTCGGAATCGCGCGCGTACCGGACTCCACACTGACTCGCGGAGGCAAGCTGCTGGGGACTCCAGCGTACAGCGCTCCTGAAGCCGTTGCGCACGGGACATTCTCGTCGGCGAGCGACCAGTTCTCGATGGCCGCGACGCTGTACGAGGCGATCAGTCTTCGCCGGGCGTTTCCCGGGGAGGACGCTGTCACCGTGGCGACACGCATCACCACGGAACAGCCCACACCCGTGGCGGAGCTGTGTTCGCTGGATCTGCACGTGGACGCTGTGCTCTACCGCGCCCTGTCCAAGGATCCGGGTACGCGCTTCCCGAGCTGCGACGATTTCGGCCGTGCGTTGGCGGAGGCCCTGACGCTGACTCCGCGTACGAGGATGAATACGCTGCCCGACGTCTATCATCAACGAAGTCGGCGAGCTGGTGCCCCGTCCCGAACCGTGTGGGTCGCGCTGGGCAGCGCCGTGCTCGGCGCGCTGGTCACGGTGGGCGTTGCCGATCTCGTGGTAGACCACCCTCGCGAGACGGTCGGTTCCGCGAGCGGACGCGATGGATCGGAGCCGACAGCATCCGAGGAGGCGGTGGCCTGGTTGGCACCTCGACCGCCACCGGCAGCGGCCCCGGCTCCGGCCCCGGCTCCGGTAGAGCGCAGCAGCAAGCCGCCACCGAGTTCCCCTGCCGACTCCCCTCGAGACGCAGGCACGGTCGTCCCTCCCACTGAAGCGCCCAGTCCGCCCCCGCCGGAACCCGTCGAGGCAGGTGCGCCGGACAACGACGTTGCCGAGGCCACCGAATGACGAGGGGTCCACGAGTCTCCAGAACGCACCCGCGCCATGAGCTGCTGATCCCCGCGCTCGTGTCAGCGATGCTATACGCTGCACTGCCTCATTTGGCCGGGGCCGCCAGCGACAGCGACTGGCCCGGGTGGTCCGCGTCAAGCACACCGGCAGCCCAGGCTCTGGCCCGAGGGGTGATATGGCTCCGGTCGGAAGGACCCCGAATGCTCTTGGTTGCGCGCACGACCTTCCTCGCAGGCTCGAGCGACGAGGATGTGCTCGCGGCTTCTTCGAGCTGTGCGCGCGAACCGTGGGCCGAGCGCTGCAGCCCGGAGCTGTTCAGCAACGAGCGCCCCCGTCACCCGGTGACCCTGGCCCCGTACTGGCTGGATCGGACGGAGGTCACGGTGGCGGACTACCGGAGGTGCGCGAGCCTCGGTGCATGCGCCTGGCTGCCATTGTCGCTCGCAGCCCGACGCTTCGACCAGCCGCGCCTGCCCGTGGGACGGGTTAGCTTCGCCGACGCAGAGGACTACTGTCGGTTTGCCGGAGGCCGCTTGCCAACGGAGGCCGAATGGGAGCGCGCAGCTCGCGGCGTCGAGCAGCGGCGCTATCCGTGGGGAGCTCTCTACAATTCTCGCGCGGCCAATCACGGTCGCTTCGGCGCCATCCGCACCGATGGGCAGGACGGTTTCGTGGAGCTGGCGCCCGTGGGCTCGTTCCCGGCGGGCCGTACGCCCGACGGCTTCCTCGATCTGGCGGGAAACGTCTCGGAGTGGGTCGACGAGTACTACTCACCGAGCTACCAGGAGCCGACAGCGGCCACGCGCCGGGCATCCTCGAAGCGCGTCGTTCGCGGCGGTGACTTCTTGAGCGGGGCGCCATGGCTTCGCGGAGCCTCACGCAGCGCGCTGCCGCCGCTCACGCGACTGCCCAATGTGGGGTTCCGCTGCGCTCGCACCGCTGGGCGCTGAGCCACGCTTGTCCCATGCTCGCTCTGCCCATCCACAACGCAACGACCTTCGTCCTCGCGCGGCCGCACTATCCAGAGAACGTCGGGGCCGCCGCGCGAGCGATCAAGACGATGGGGTTCTCACGACTGGCGCTCGTCAGGCCCGGCCGCCTCGCCGTCCCCGAGCACGAGATGGCGCTGAAAATGGCCGTCAAGTCGCGTGACGTGCTCGCCGACGCTGTCCGCTACTCATCGCTGAGAGAAGCGCTCGCATCCGCACACCACGTGGTCGCAACGACCTCACGCCGAGGCGTGGCCGGGGTGCTCACGCTGAGCGACAGCGCGGTCCTGATCGAACAGCTGACGGCACAGGGCCACGAGGTCGCGATCGTGTTCGGCAACGAGAAGACCGGGCTCGATGCCGACGAGCTCACGTTGGCAGACACTCTGCTGCGCATACCGATGGCCGCTGACCAGCCGTCCGTCAATCTCGCCCAGGCTGTCCAGCTCGTGGCCCATGCCCTGTTTGCCCGCGCCCTGCAGGTCCGGACTGCTGGGCACGGGCCAGATACCACGATCTGACCGCTGGCATCCCTCCGAGGAGCCGGGACGAACTCGGCCGCTCAGCCGCCAGAGGGTGCCTGGCAGCCTCAGTCCTCGATGAGGTCCTCGTCGATGTCCTCGTCCCCGTCTTCGTCGAGGTCGACGTCCTCTTCTTCTTCCTCGTCGTTCTTGACATCGGTCTTCAGGTCGATGCCGATTTCGCCGAGCTGGGTTTCCAGGAGTTCGAAGAGCTCCTCGACGTCGTCACCACTCCACTCGTCCAGCACATCGGTCAGAAATTCGAAGAAGTCGGCGTTGTCGAGTCGTCGCTCGATCTCCTCGACCTGTTCTTCGGTGAACGCGTCGAGGATGTCATCCCGCAGTGACTCCTTGTCGCCCTCTTCGATCACCTCCTGTGCGGAGAGTCGGATGCGACGTACGGCGCGTCTATCGAGGTAGATGTCCATGGTGAGTCGTGCCCTTCCCGAGCCTCGCCTCGGCGTTTAGACGAAGCGTTGCCGACCCGTCAAGCGGCTGGTTACTGGTGGCGACCGCACTTCGGGCGTACAACCTTGCGCGATGCAGCGCGCAGGGCTAGCGGCACTTGTTACGACCATGGCGATCTGCCCGCCGGCCAGGGCTGCAGCAGACTCAACCGGCCCGCCTCCTAGCAGTTTTCACTACCTACAGTACGGCATCGCCTTCGCGGCCGAGACCGTGGCGTCCGGGGGTGACGTCTGTCCTTCCGTCACGGCGCCCTGCATTCTGGGCTCTGGGTTTGGGCCGGCTATTCGGATCGGGTATCGTTCACGAGGCAATTGGTACGTGGGCGGTGCCTACGAGTTCTCGCGACAGAACCCAGCAAGCCTGCTTCGGCTCGCTATCCTGCAGCAGCTCCGAAGTGAAGCGCGTTACTACCTTCTGGTCGGTCGCCGTCTGGCACCGTACGCCACGGGCGCTGTCGGGGGGGTGCTCTACGGCAACGAATGGGGCGCGGAAACAGGTGGGATCGGATTGTCGCTCGGCGGTGGGTTCGAGTATCAACTCAGCGAGTCGACCCTGGTGGGAGCAGCGCTCGTCTACCGGGCTCTGGTCCTGCGCGGCTGGACTGACAGCGCTGGTGAACGACGGGCCGACCGTTTTCTCGGATTCGGCCTGGCCCACCTGGTGGCTCTCGAAGTGAGCTGGGAGCTTCGGAGACTGCTGCCCAGATGGTAGGGCGGGCCGAGGGCTGGGCCTGGCATTCTGCTGTCTTCGAACCTTCGGAGGCATGTCAGGGCTTGACTCCCCGACCCGGGCAGGGTTCCCCTAAGTACGTGAAATGCGGGCGCTGTGGGCACGACAATCCCAGGGAGCTCAAGTTCTGCGGCGAGTGCGGCCAACGGCTGGCTTGCTCCGATAGGTCGCAAGCCGAGGAGCCGGCGAGCAGCGAGCGCCAAGAGCAGTCGTCCGCCAGAGGCGGCGTTCGACTCAGCACCGTCCCCGCGCACTCACGCCCCGCAGCCCCGGAGTTCGATTTCTCGCCGAGGCCTCCGAAAGTCGAGGGCTGGATCTGCGCGAAGTGCGCTCGCTCGAACCTCGAGGAAGCCATCGTCTGCGCGTACTGCGGTCGGACGCGTCGCACCTCTTCCGGCGCGCCCGTTGCGCCGACCGTCGACGATCCGGTGGTCACGATGCCCCCGAACGGGGGCAGGGCCGAGCTGGGCGAGCCATCCGACCCCATCGTGTGCCCGCAATGCCAGGCCCAGAACGAAGCCCACCTGCGTTTCTGCCGTGACTGCGGCGAGCGGCTCGATGGGTCTTTGGCCCGCCTTCCGGGACGACAGACGAGCTCAAGGCCCGCGGGGGCCGCTGCGACGGGTCCGGTGGCGCGCCACGTCGGGGTCACGGTCCGCCCAGCCAGCGCAACGCAGGATTTTGCCCCTGTTGCATCCAGCGCCGTGGCGAGCGAGGCACCCCGCCGCCGCGCCGAGGCTGGGCCCAGACTCGTGCTCATCGCCGAGGATGGCAGGCCAGGCGCCGAATACCCGCTGGAACCAGACCAGACCGACATCGGGCGGGAGCACGGAAACATCCTGCTCGCCCACGATCCCTATGTTTCCCCGCGTCACGCCCGGATCACGCAGCGCCAGGGGCGCGTCTACATCAGGGACCTGAACTCGGTCAACGGGCTCTACTGGCGCCTGACGGGTCCGCACCCGCTCCGTCACGGCGACTTGTTACTCCTGGGGCTTCAGGTGTTAAAGTTCGAAATCGTGAACAGCGAAGAACAAGGCCTGGGAGCCGCCCTGGAACACGGGGTCGCTCTGTTCGGGTCGCCGGCTGCTCCTCGGTACGCTCGGCTCAGGCAGCGCACGGTGGAGGGGGTCGACCGAGGCGTCTTCTACTTGTGTGGCAACGAGACGATAGTCGGCCGGGAATCGGGCGACATCGTGTTCACGTCGGACGCCTTCATGAGCCGAAGCCACGCCAGCATCGTGCGTGACCCGACGGGCGGCGTATTCACGGTACGCGACCTCGGCTCGTCCAATGGGACCCATGTGGCCATACGGGGCGAGATACAGCTACAGCCTGGCGACCACGTCCGAATCGGTCAGCATCTTTTCCGGCTCGACGTCGACGCGAGGCGGCGGAGCTAAGATGCCCCAAGAAGGCAAGCCTGCCTGCGGTGAGCCCACGGGACCGATCGTGCTCCGTGTGTTCGGCCGTACCGTCGTCGGCCAGGTGCGTGAGCACAACGAGGACAACTTCCTGGTGTCCGATCTCACGCGGGGCAGCCGTGGCCCAGGGGACGCATTGCGGGAGCTGGTGGTCGGCCCCCGCGGCATGATCGTCGGCGTGTGCGATGGGATGGGCGGTGCTGCGGCAGGGGAAGTCGCGAGCCAGCTCGCGGTGGACATCATTCAGGACCGCTTGGCTGCGGGCGACCCACCGAGCGACCACGATGAACTCGCGCGCAGACTCGTCGCTGCCGTCGAGGAGGCTGGTATCCGGATCTTCACCGAGGCACGTGCCGACAGGACGCGGCGAGGCATGGGCACCACGGCGACCATCGCGGCGCTCGTCGACGGCCGGCTGTTCGTTGCTCAGGTCGGCGACAGCCGCTGCTACGTTCTCAGACGCGGGAGTCTTGTCCAGATCACACGCGACCAGTCACTGGTCAACCAGTTGATCGAGGCGGGCCAGCTCACCGAGGAGGAGGCGGAGACCTTCGAGCACAACAACATCATTCTCCAGGCGCTGGGCACGGCCGAGACGGTTCAGGTCGACCTGACCTACGCCGATCTGCGGCAGGGAGACCGGCTGATCCTCTGCTCGGACGGCCTGTCGGGGATGATACGCGGCGAGGAGATACGAGAAGTCCTGCTTCAGCTCGAAGACCCCGAGCAGGCATGCAAGGTCCTGATTGATCGGGCAAACGACGCAGGCGGGCACGACAACATCACGGCCATCGTTGCACTCGTGACGGGCGATGGGCTGCCTGAGCCCAGCGACCTGGACGAGCCTCTCGGCTATCGCAAGTACGCGCTGCCGGAAGCCGGCTCACCCGAGCAGACAGTCCGCGCGCCGCCGTTGGACTCGGGCCTGGACGAGCCCACGGTCAGTGCTGGCTACGAGGCTCCCGGCCAGCTCAAGGTTGGCCATACCGTGGTCGGAGCCGTTGCCCTCGGCGAGCGGGGTGGGCTCGGGCCATCAGCAGACCCGGGCAGTGGACCGCCGTCGGACCGCACCCCCTTGTACAGCAGTGACGAGGATCCTGTGCAGATCCCCACGACGGGCCTGGCTCCTTCGTTGGTTGGGGTCATGTTGCTCGGAGCCATGCTGCTGTTCGCATTGGCCGGTTTCCTGCTGCTGCGCTAGATACCGAGGAACATGCAGGTCGTCTCGGTCAATGAGAGTAACTTCGAACTCGAGGTCTTGCGCAGCGAGGTTCCGGTCCTGCTCGAATTCGGAGCACAGTGGTGCGGTCCCTGCAAGACAGTGGCTCCAGAGCTTGCGGCTCTTGCTTCCGAGTTGCAGGGTCAAGCCAAGGTCTGCACGATCGACATCGACAAGTCACAGATGCTGGCGCGACAGTTCGGGGTCCAGTCGGTTCCGACCTTCGTGGTCATGCACCAGGGCGCTCCGGTGGCTGCCAAGGCTGGAGCGATGCGCCGCGCGCAACTCAGGGAGATGCTCGATCCTGTTCTGCCCCGCCCGGAGGGCGCCCTGAATGCCACGGAGGTCGCGGAGTTGACCCGCCAAGGCAAAGCGACCCCGGTAGACACGCGAGATGCGTTCGCGTTCGCACGTGCGCATCTGCCTGGCGCGGTTCACGTGCCTCTCGGTGATGTACCGAAACGCCTGAACGAACTGTACCGTCGTGGCCAGTTGCCTGTTCTGTACTGCCGGGCCGGCGACCAGACCAAGGAGTTGGCAGGGCAGCTCACTGCGAAAGGGACACCCGTTGCCTTTCTCGACGGTGGGATCCTCGGTTGGGAGGCGAGCGGCTTGCCTGTCCAGAAGCCGGAGTAGAGCACCGGTCCGAGCGAAACGCTGCTGGCCCTACCCGCGGCGAAACGCCGCCCGTGCTGCGTCGAGAACCACACGGACCGGCACGCGCGCGGCCCTCGCCGCCTGCACGCATGCATCGAACTCCGGCTTCACCTGCGCCGGGCCAACCGAACCTTCACTCACTTTGAGCGGGATGCTGCCGTACTCGGTCTGAACGATCACTTGACGGCGCGGCCGTTCGGTTCGCTCGACCGAGTAGCGGCGTGCGCCGATGGTCGTCGTCTCGGACAACAGAACCGAAAGCACTCGGTCGCCCGCCTCGCTCGGAACGAGCGCGGACAGCACGAGGCCAGGTCGCCCTTTCTTGGTGGTCGTGGGCACAGCCCAGGCGTCCACCGCCCCCGCGCCGAGCAGGGCGTCGATGGCGTGGGCTGCGAGTTCCCCGGACATGTCGTCGATGTTGGCTTCGACGACCTGCATCGAAGCGGACGAGGCCGGGGATTGCACGCGGGAGAGCGGCTCTCCCAGCACCAGCCGCAGGACGTTGGGCCGCCCGGGCAGCTCGCGTGAACCAGCTCCCCAACCCACGCGCTCGACGGTGAACGACGGCCAGCTGACGTAGTCGGACGCCACGACCGCCACGACGGCGGCGCCTGTGGGCGTCACGAGCTCAGCTTCCAGATCTGCCGGGACGGTCGGAACGCCCTTGAGGCAAGCGACCGTGGCCGGCGCAGGCAACGGCAAGCGTCCGTGTCGAGTGAGCACGGTGCCCCTGCCCATCGGCAGCGGCGTGCAAAGCACGCTGGCGCCGAGCCATGTCAGTCCAGCGCAGACGGCGACGATGTCCACGATGGAATCGACGGCGCCGACCTCATGGAAGTGCACCTCATCCGGCGGCACCCCATGAACCTGACCCTCGGCCTCGGCAAGGTGCCGGAACACTCGTCGCGAGAGCACCTTGCACGGCTCCGGCAGCGAGGCGTCCCGAAGCATGGCGTCGATCGTCGCGAAGCTGCGCTCGGGCTGCGGGCCGTCGACATGAACATGGAACCGAAGCGCACCAATGGAACCTTCGGAGCAGCGCTCGAGCTCTGCCCTGTAGCCCTCCAGGGGCAGGACCGCGAGACATTCGGCCATGTGCCGATACGGTACACCCAGGTCGACGAGCGCCGCAGTCAGCATGTCCCCTGCCACGCCACTGAACGCGTCGACGAACAGGATCTTGCCTCGACCGGATGCCTGCGCCAGCTGGTCCGCCAGCGCAAGCGGGTCGACCGCCTCGGGTTGGGCATGGGAGTGCCCGTGGTCTGCGTGCTTCGTCACGTGCCGTCTCCGGATGCGCCCTTGGTGGAGACAATCCGAACCACGGCCATCGCCGCTCCGAATCCGTTGTCGATATTGACGACCGTCACGCCCGACGCGCACGCCGTCAACATGCCAAACAGGGCGGTGAAGCCCCCCAGCGCGACCCCGTAGCCCACCGATGTGGGCACGGCGATCACGGGAGAACCGATCAGGCCTGCCAGAACGCTGGGCAGCGCCCCCTCCATCCCAGCCACCACGATCACGGCCGGGGCGGAGGCAATCACCTCGAGTTTGCCGAAAACGCGGTGAATGCCCGCGACACCGACGTCGAACACCCGCGCTGCGGGAATACCGCACATGCGCAGCGTCTCGAGCGCCTCCTCCGCCACGCCCATGTCGCTCGTGCCCGCCGTGACGACGGCGACCGGCCGGCACTGCCGCTCCGCGATCGGCGTGGATTGGTAGCACGCAACACGGGCGACGGGGCGATAGTCGAGCTCGGGTAGCTGTTGACACACCTCGGCTGCCTTGTCCTCTGCCAGGCGGGTCACCAGAACGTTCTGTCCGGCGGCCATGAGTTGGCGAGCGATCCCGGCGATCTGCGGGGCGGTCTTGGACTGTCCGAGCACGACTTCCGGTACGCCGAGGCGCAGCGCCCGGTGGTGATCGACGTGAGCGTAGCCGATGTCAGCACCCGGAAACCAGCGGAGCTCCTGCACGGCCGCCTCGACGCCGATCTCTCCGGTCCGCACTCGGTCGAGCAGCTCACGCAGTTTCTCCGCGTCCATGGCGGTCTGTTACCTAGTTCACGACCGGCCTCGAGTCGACCGCGAAGCGACCGGCCCCGCGAGCGCTCGCCCGAGTGCGAGAGTCTGGACGGGGCGGTTCTGAGCCACTGGGGCGCCTGTACGCCGGGGCCGCGAGGGCTGCCCGGCCCGCCCGGCTCGCGGTCAGGCTCTCGGTCGAGTCGAGGTGGCAGCCGCTCCCGCGCGCGGGGCCCGCCCCAGCGGCTGACCCACGCCAACGTTCGTCCCCCTTCCCCTCCATCGCACGGCGTGGTCTGCTCGGGGACGTGCTGCCGATCGTTGCACCTCTGGCTGGTTTCGCGCTCGGAGTGGCCTTTGCGTGGGTCGCCTCCGACGAGCTCGCACGGGCCGGGAGCGCCGCGGTCGGGACGCGCTCGCTGGTCATCGTGACGTTGTTCAGCGTGCTCGTGCCCGTGCCGATCGTCGCGTATTTCCTGATACTGGCGCAGGATTGGTCCATGGCCTACCTCCTGGAGGGTGGCCGACTGGCGAGCGCACTCGGCATGGGCCTGCTGCTGTTGGCCGCAGCCAGCACGCCGCTCGGCTTTCGAGCCGCAGCACGGCCGGCTGCCGCGCGGAACGTGCGGGTCATGGTCGGGTTGGGTGCCGTCCCGGCGTTGCTCGCGACCGCCTTGATCACGCTGCTGTTGCCTCGACTGTCGGTGTTCGGCACGTTCGCCCAGTTCCATGGGGATTTCGGCACTCGGCCCGTGGCCGGGAGTTTCGTCGGGACCGCGCTCCTGTGGATGCACGCCGTGCTCATCGGCGCCGTCGTGTGGACCTTTCGCTCGCTGAAACACCTCACGAGCCGGCACGGGCGGCGGTAAGGTCCTGTCTCGGAGGGACGCGGACAGGTCGTGGCGTTGCTCGATGCCGTCGCGTTGCGTCCGGTCGTGTTGACCGAGCTCGGACGGATCATCGCAGAGGGGGACGAGAGGCCGGGTCGGGCTCTGGCGAGGCCCCTTGGGCACCCTGAAGTGACGGTCGCACCCGCGCGCGCCACACCTCGTCCCGGGCGCCCACCCCGACGACCGAGCAGGGCTTACTGGTAGGGAGGTCCTCATCCGGTCACGACGAACCGCGCCTTACCGGTAAGGAGCGAGCAACACCCGCCGATGCCCCTCTCCTTACCGGTAAGCGGCCTCCACCCCTCGACGCGCCCCGGGTTGCTTGCCTACGCCCCCTTCAGCGACTGGGTCATCTACGTCGACGAAAGCGGCGATCACGGGGTGACGTCCATCGATCCGACGTACCCGGTCTTCGTGGTGCTGTTCGCGCTCTTCCGCAAGAACGCCTACATCAACCGGTTCGTACCGGCTATTGGCTCCCTGAAGTTCCGCCTCTTCGGCCACGACGGCGTGATCCTGCACGAGCGGGAGATCCGAAAGGATCTCGGAGCATTTGCGCTGCTTCGGGATCCGGAGAAGAAGGAACAGTTCCTCGAAGAGATCAGCTTCATCGTCGAACGCACACCGTTCGAGGTGCTCGCCACGGTGCATGACAAGCGCCAGATGCGTGGGGCGAATGACGGTGTCGAGCATCTCTACCACCAGGCTCTCCGCTGCGGCCTCGAACGCCTACGTGCCAGGCTCCAGCAGGAACCGAATCACGAGCGGCGGACCCATGTGGTCTGCGAGGCACGCGGGGCAAAGGAAGACCAGGGTCTCGCGAACGCGTTTCAGCGCGTCTGTGGAGGCGATAACGCACTCGGAACGTCGTTGCCGTTCGAGCTAGTGGTCACGGACAAGCGAGCGAACTCCGCGGGACTCCAGCTCGCCGACCTCCTGGCTCGACCTGTCGGTCTACACGTCCTCAGACCCGAGCAGCCCAACCGCGCCTTCGAGTTCATCCGCTCGAAGCTGGTCGCCGATCCGAACGGGCAAGACCCAGAATGGGGGATCCAGTGCCTTCCGTGAAGCGGACAGCAAAAAACCTCGGCGAATCCGCCAAGGTTTCATGCCGACCGGGAATCCCCAATCCAGATCGAAGCCTAGCGTCCCGGCCCACCTTCCGCAACCGGCCGGGCGAGTCCACCCGGACGACGAGGCCCCATGCGTGAATCCGACGTAGAAAGTGCGGCACTGTCCTGGTTCGAGGAAGTCGGCTGGACCACCATCCACGGCTCCAACATCGCCCCCGGCGAGCCCGGCGCCGAGCGGTCGAGCTACCAACAAGTCCTGCTGGAGGGGCGCCTGCGCGAGGCCCTCGAACGGCTCAACCCCGAAGTCCCCGGCGAGGCGATCGACGAGGCCTTTCGCAAGCTCACGCGCATCTCGTCCCCCCAGCTCGTCGACGCCAACCACGAGCTTCACTTCTACCTGGGGAACGGCGTGAGCGTCGAGTACCTGCGCACCGACGGCACCATCGGCTATGACCCGGTGCGCGTCATTGACTTCGAGGAGCCAGACAACAACGACTGGCTCGTCGTCAACCAGTTCACGATCGCCGAGGGGCACCACACGCGCCGCCCGGACGTGGTCGTCTTCGTCAACGGCCTGCCCCTCGGTGTGCTTGAGCTCAAGAACGCGGCGTCGGAGAACGCCACGATCTGGAACGCCTTCCAGCAGCTCCAGACCTACAAGCACGAAATCCCGTCGTTCTTCGTGTTCAACGAGGTCATGGTCATCTCGGACGGGCTCGAGGCGAGGATCGGCAGCTTGTCCGCGAACCGCGAGCGCTTCGCTCCGTGGCGAACGATCGAGGGTGAGGAGCTGGCTCCGTCGACCATGACCCAGTTGGAGGTCCTGATCCGCGGGGTGTTCGAGCCCGGACGGTTTCTGGACCTGGTCCGCTACTTCGTTGTGTACGAGTCGGACGGTGATCTGCCCATCAAGAAGATGGCGGGCTACCACCAGTTCCACGCCGTGGGGAGCGCGGTAGAGGCCACGATTGCCGCCTCGCGACCGAAGGGCGATCGAAGGGTCGGCGTGGTCTGGCACACCCAGGGCTCCGGCAAGAGCCTGACCATGGCCTTCTACGCGGGGCGGATCGTCCTGCACCCGGACATGGAGAACCCGACGCTCGTGGTCATCACGGACCGCAACGATCTCGACGACCAGCTCTTCGGTACCTTCGCCCGCTGCAAAGAGCTTCTCCGCCAGGATCCGAACCAGGCTCGCGATCGCGGGCACCTTCGCGAGCTGTTGAAGGTGGCGGCCGGCGGCGTTGTCTTCACCACCATCCAGAAGTTCCTCCCCGAAACGCGGGGCGACACGTTCCCGCTGCTCTCGGATCGCCGGAACATCGTCGTCATCGCGGACGAGGCCCACCGCAGCCAGTACGACTTCATCGACGGCTTCGCCCGCCATATGCGCGACGCCCTGCCGAACGCCTCCTTCATCGGCTTCACCGGCACCCCGATCGAGCTCACCGACAAGAACACCCGTGCGGTGTTCGGCGACTACGTCAGCGTCTACGACATTCAGCGTGCCGTCGAGGACGGCGCCACGGTCCCCATCTACTACGAGAGCCGTCTCGCCAAGCTCGAGCTCAAGGAGGAGGAGAAGCCCCACCTCGATGCCGAGTTCGACGAGGCCACGGAGGGCGAGGAGCTCGAGGGCAAGGAGAAACTCAAGACCAAGTGGTCAGCACTCGAGGCGCTGGTCGGAACCGATCGGCGTCTGTCCCTCATTGCCGAAGACCTCGTGCGCCACTTCGAAGCGCGGCTCGAAGCCATGGACGGCAAGGCCCTGGTCGTGTGCATGAGCCGGCGTATCTGCGTGGAGCTCTACAAGGCGATCGTTGCCCTGCGCCCTGCCTGGCATGGCGAGGATGATGCTGAAGGAGCCATCAAGGTGGTGATGACCGGCTCAGCCTCAGATCTACCTGATTGGCAGCAGCACATCCGGAACAAGCCCCGGCGGGAGGCACTCGCCAAGCGCTTCAAGGATCCCGCAGACCCCCTCAAGGTCGTGATCGTCCGCGACATGTGGCTGACCGGCTTCGACGCGCCGTGCCTGCACTCGATGTACGTCGACAAGCCCATGCAGGGCCATGGGCTGATGCAAGCAATCGCGCGGGTGAACCGCGTCTTTCGCGACAAGCCCGGTGGGCTCATCGTGGACTACCTCGGCCTCGCCGATCAGCTCAAGCACGCCCTTCGAACGTACACGGAAAGCGGCGGACAAGGGAACACGGCCGTCGATCAGGAGGAGGCGGTCGCCCTGATGCTCGAGAAGTACGAGATCTGCTGCGGCATCTTCCACGGCTTCGACTGGTCCCCGTGGCTCACGGGGACCGCGGCTGAGCGACTGTCAGTACTTCCCGCCGCCCAGGAGCACGTGTTGGCCCAGGACGACGGGAAAGAGCGTCTGCTGCAAGGAGTCACCGAGCTCTCGCAGGCGTTCGCATTGGCCATCCCTCACGAGGAGGCCATCCGCGTCCGCGACGACATCGGCTTTTTCCAGGCCGTCCGCACCGCCATCGCCAAGGCCTCGGTCGGCGAACGGCGAGCAGCCGGCGAGATCGACCATGCCATCCGGCAGATTGTCTCGCGCGCTGTCGTCTCAGATCAGGTCGTTGACATCTTCGCAGCCGCCGGCCTCCGGAACCCCGACATCTCGATCCTGTCAGACCAGTTCCTCGCGGAGGTCCGCGGGCTACAGCACAAGAACCTCGCAGTCGAGCTGCTCCGGAAGCTGCTGAACGACGAGGTCAAGAAGCGCTCAAAGCACAACCTGGTGCAAGCGCGGTCCTTTGCTGAGCTCCTCGAGAAGTCGGTCCGCCGCTACCAGAGCCGCGCCATCGAGGCCGCTCAGATCATCGAGGAGCTGATCGAGCTCGCCAAGGAGATGCGCGAAGCCCAGCAGCGCGGCGAGAAGCTGAAGCTCACGGACGACGAACTCGCCTTCTACGACGCCCTCGAAGTCAACGACAGCGCCGTGAAGGTCCTCGGCGACGAGACTCTCCGCATCATCGCCCGCGAGCTCGTCGAGTCCGTCCGCAAGAACGTCAGTATCGACTGGACGGTGAAGGAGTCGGTGCGCGCGAAGCTCCGCGTGCTCGTGAAGCGGATCCTCCGAAAGTACGGCTACCCGCCGGACAAGCAGGAGGCGGCTACGAACACGGTGCTGCAGCAGGCGGAGTTGTTGTCGGAGTTTTGGACGGAGGGGAGGGCGTGACCCTCGCCGCGCCTTCCCTCAGCTGCGTCGCGTCGCAAGTGCAACAGGCTCGAGATCGTTGGCATTTCCCCGTCGCGGCGGCCTACGCTTACGGGCTTGCATCGGAGCTCGCGTGAGGGCACTGCCACCCGGTGCCGAACCGCCCCTGCCGCCGAGCCTACGACCACCGCCTGCGTGACCTCGTTTGCGAGGAGCGCGACCCCGTATTGGCGCATATGGTCGTGGACCAAACGCAGCAAGTGGCGCTCGCTGAGCACGATGACAGCCAGATGCATTCGCAGAAACGTCCCCCAGGTCGGAGACCTCGGCTGGCCTGAGTGTCTCCAGCGTCTGGGCATGTACTTCGCGACCGTGTCCTTGTTGACGTCGTGGCCGAGCTTGGCCAGTTCGGCAGCGATCCTGCGCCGACTCCATAGCGTATTCTTCGCAGCCATCCGCCTGATGAGCTACGACAACCTCATCGGTCAACGGCGCGCGTCCCCGCGTTCTCGACTTGTTCGCCCAAAACCATGCGAAGCCCCGACGATGCCAGGCGACCACCGTGGCCGGCTTCACGATCGCTACAACGTCGGTCCAGCGCGACCGCGTGCGCGAAAGGACAACCCAGAAGCCGGTCCACTGAACGGAGCCCTGTCCATTGGCGTCCTTTTCTGTTGGGGTTTCTGTGAACGACAACTCGACTGTCCCCGACTCAGGGACAAGCCTAGGAGCAACCCCAACCAAGGGACGCTGCTGTGATGAGGCCAGCTCGATGCTCATCGCGCGCCCAGGGCGGTTCCGGGAGACGGAATACGGCGTCGGCGCGGACTTCTGCGAGGCTTCGAGCCCCCGCCGCCCCAACGAGCGCTACACTCCGTTAGTTAAGAAACGCCCAAGATTCTTAACTAACGCGACCCTTACTAAGGGAACCTTATCTAAGGATCCGGGTCAGAACTGACTAGGCAACTCGGCAGGCATGCGGGTATCCTGGTGCATGCTCCGAGATGAGGAACTGGAAGCTGCAATCGTGA
>JAFGIS010000094.1 GCA_016929495.1 Polyangiaceae bacterium
GACATCTCCGCTGGCGCGGCCGGCCTTGACGCTGCCGCAGGAGCAACGGCCGGCACCGAGGCGGGCGGTGCCACCGGCGGGAGGCAGCCCGACATCTCCGCTGGTGCGGCCGGCCTTGACGGGGGTGCTGCCGCTGCGGGAGGAGCAGTGGCACCCAACGAGGCGGACGGCGCAGCCGGGGCGACACGCCTGCCCGCCAGCGCTGGTGGCGGCTCGAATCGGTGCACACCAGCCGAAATCTCGTGCGACGTCACCCCGTGGCACCGTATCGACGAAAAAGGCGGGATGCAGATTGGAGACATCTACTACGAATTCGGCGGCCAATGGAGCGCAGACGACAAGGCGCTGCTTTTCGGAGCCATGAGCCTTTGGGAGTCGATGACCGACCCCATCTTCCATTTTCGCGAGGATCCGGAGCATCCCCAACGCGTCCGTTTCCGCCATTCGGAAGAGCCGCGATGTGGCGCCGAACCAGGGATGCCGGAAGGCGTTCGAGACGTCGACGCTTGGAGCGGCCATTGTACATCCCTCGAACAGTTGCGCGTGCTGGGCTCCATCATCGGATTGCCTTTTCAGCATCAACGCGTCGACCGCGATCGCTACGTCGTCTTGGAGAGTCTTCCCCTCTGCGGGGCCGCTCCGGGCCGTGGGAAACATCCGGATACCGCCGATCTCAACAAGTGCGGGGGTGGAAACGCCGCACGCCTGGGTCCGTACGACCTCAACTCCGTCATGGCGTACGCCGAGCCGTACCCGGAGAACTGTGGCGGCGATGCGCTTCCCTGCTGGATTCGAGGACGCGAAGGCGGCCTACCTCCGCAGCCCACCACCCTGACACTTCGAGATGCTGCCGCGGCCATCGAGCTCCACACGAACTTCCAACTCCACTTCAGTTCCTTCACTCCCATCGTCAGCTCCGATTCGGGAGACAGGGAAAGCCTGGATTTGGATCTGTCTGCGGGTGTCTCGATGCGGGGAGCCCCGGCGCTCAGCTTCCAAGCGGAAGACGTCATGGATGCATTCGCTCTCGGGGAGGATGGGCACATCTACCACAAACGCTACGCGCAAGGCTGGGAGCCAGGATACTGGCTCGATCTCGGGGGCGACTTCGCTCCAGCTACAGACAAGGTCGTCGCCAGCGCCTCCTCTGAGCTCGGAATCGTGGACGTTGTCGCCCGATCCGAGGACGGAAGCCTGCGGCACCGCCGCTGCGAAGGGGGCGACGAACAGGTTCCCTGCCAGTGGGGCGACGCATGGTCCGAACCCTTGGCGCCCCCCGGCAAGGAGGAGACGTCGGGGCCCGCCCTGGTAGCAGCTTCGGGAGATCGTCTCGATCTGTTCGTGCGCTGCGGGGACGCTCTCTATCAGCGCACTCGGCTCGGTGGCACTTGGTCGGGCTGGAAGTCCTTTGTCGGTCCCATTGCGGCTACTCCTGCAGCGGCGGCAATGGACGGCATTGCCCACGTGGTCGCCGCCACTGACCAAGGCGGCCTCGTCGCCAAATCGGGCGACGTGGCCGCGCTGCCTTCCGATTGGATCGTCGTGGACAGCCTTCCGATTCTGGCCCCCGGCACCAGTCCCGCTCTGGGATTCGACGGGGCCGTTGTGGATATCTACTATCAAACCCTCAGCGGCATGCTCGGCCACAAGGCAGCCCTGGCCACTGACCCCTCGGCCCCCGACTGGAAACCCAACGGTGGGGTGCTCGGTGGAGTGCTGGAGGGAAGTCCGGCCATAGTCCGCTGGCCCGCAGAGCACGACAGTCTTCACGTGCTCCATATCGTGGCTCATATCGCGGGATCTGGCCCGTGGCACCGCAGCTGGCCGGAGCCCTGAGATGCACCGGGCGCCTGTTGAGACGGAGAAGACTCGGTCGCGCGCCTCGGACGGCGTGACCGAGGATTGGTCTGCGGTCGATGACTGGCACGCAGTGGCACGAAGCAAGGTGGGCCAGACTCTTGGGGGCTACGAGTTGTGCGAGCTTCTGGGCGTCGGGGGCATGGGGGCCGTCTTTCGAGCCAGGCAGAGGGGTCAACCCGCCGTAGCCCTCAAGTTGCTGCGTCCCGATCTGGCCATGACCGCACGAGGTCGGTCGCGGTTTCGACGGGAGGCCTCAGCCGCGAATCGAGTGGGGCATCCTGGCGCCGTTCGTGTACTCGACGATGGTGAACACGAACAGGCCGTCTACCTGGTATTGGAGCTGCTGGAGGGCAAGACGGTCGCTCGACTCGCGCGAGAGCGCGGCGGAACACTACCCGCCGATCAGGTCCGCCGGATTGCTGTCGATGTCCTCGACGTACTGGCCGCGGCCCACGACCGCGGCGTGGTCCACCGCGACATCAAGCCCGACAACATCTTCACTACGAACGCAGGGCGTGTGAAGGTTTTGGACTTCGGATTGAGCATTCAAAGCGATCTCGCTCACGATTCGCGCGTCACGGCATCCGGTGCCACCTTGGGTACCCCGGGCTACATGGCGCCCGAACAGGCCGCGGGACATCGCGCTCGCGTGGGCCCGCGCAGCGACCTGTGGGCATTGGGCGCAACGCTCTTCCGACTGCTCTCGGGAAGAAGAGTGCATCTGGCTGGCAATGCCGCGGAGGCCCTCATCGCAGCGGCAACTCGAGTGGCTCCGAGGATCGCCAGCGTCGTGCCGGACGTTCCTGCGGACTTGGCGCACGCCATCGATCGCGCTCTCGCCTTCGAGCTGGGCGCACGCTGGCAGGATGCGCGCTCCATGCAGCGGGCCCTCGAATCCAGGGAAGCCCGCCCCGAGGACGTGGAGCCACTCGAAACGACGTTGGGGGATTCGCGCCCTCGCGCGTCGGGTCTGCCCCAAGTGCCCCATGTCGAAACCGCGGTAGCTCGGGTTGGTCCCCGGCGCTCGGACCGCAGGATCGCCGACGCGAGAGCACCCGCCGCGCGTGGCTCATGGCTCCTGGCAGGCATCGGATTGTCTCTGCTCGTCGTGCTGGTGCTGGTCGCCGGGGGCATCGCTTGGAGA
>JAFGIS010000095.1 GCA_016929495.1 Polyangiaceae bacterium
GAGGTGCGACGCCAGGATGACCTTGGCGCCGGCCTCGACCGCGTACCGAATCGTGGGCAGGGCCGCACGGATACGCTCGTCGTCCGTAATCTTGCCGGTGCTCTTGTCGATGGGGACGTTGAAGTCGACGCGAATGAAGACGCGCTTGTTCTTGAGGTCGAGCTCATCGACGCAGCGAATGCCTTCGAGCATGGACATGTGCGGCCCTCCGAATTCCTACCTACTTGGCGACATGAACCAAGAAGTCGACCAGCTTGTTCGAGTAACCCCACTCGTTGTCGTACCAGGAGACGACCTTGACGAAGTTCGGGTTCAGCATGATGCCGGCGTTGGCATCGAAGATCGAGGTACGCGCGTCGCCCATGAAGTCCGTCGAGACCACGGCGTCCTCGGTGTAGCCGAGAATGCCCTTGAGCTCGCCTTCCGAGGCCGCCTTCATGGCCGCCTTGATCTCGTCGTAGGTGGCGGCTTTCTCGAGGCGGCAGGTCAGGTCGACCACCGAGACGTTCGGCGTCGGAATGCGGAACGCCATGCCGGTGAGCCTACCCTTCAGGGCCGGAATGACCTTGGTCACGGCCTTGGCAGCGCCGGTCGAGGACGGGATGATATTCTGGCCAGCACCGCGGCCGCCGCGCCAATCCTTCATCGAGGGGCCGTCCACCGTCTTCTGCGTCGCAGTCACCGAGTGCACCGTGGTCATCAGGCCTTCGACGATGCCCCACTTGTCGTTCAGGACCTTGACGACCGGAGCCAGGCAGTTGGTGGTGCACGAAGCGCACGAGACGATATCCTGTCCGGCGTAGGTCGTGTGGTTGACGCCCATCACGAACATCGGCGTGTCGTCCTTGGAGGGTGCCGAGAGAACGACCTTCCTGGCGCCGGCCTTGATATGAGCGCGGGCCTTCTCGTCGGTCAGGAACAGACCCGTGGATTCGATGACGCACTGAGCTCCGACTTCGTTCCAGCGCAGATTGGCGGGATCCTTCTCCGCCGTCACGCGGATCGCCTTGCCGTTCACGACGAGCTTGCCGTCACTGACGCTGACGTCGCCTTCGAACCGGCCGTGAACCGAGTCGTACTTGAGCATGTACGCCATGTAGTCGACATCGATGATGTCGTTGATGCCGACGACCTCGACGTCATTGCGTGCGTTGGCGACGCGGAAAGCGAGCCGTCCGATGCGACCGAAACCATTGATACCAATCTTGATTGCCATGGACGCGTTCCTCTCTCGAGAAGGGATGGCGTAGCAAGGGCTGCCTTGCCCGGCCGGCGTTCGGACTCGGTGGCCGATGCCGCTGGTAGGCAGCAACCGGTGCCGAAACCCGGCGAACCGGTGGCTAAATAGACGCACCGACACGACACCGCAAGGGGCGACCCGCAGATGGCTCACGTCAGCGTCCGGCCGCGAACCCGGGCTCCATGATGGCCGGCCCGCCACGCGAACCACCACGAACGTGCAAGTTTTGCGCGAGCCCGGGGCACGTGTCGCCCGCGGGGCCTGCACCGGAGGTGGGTCTTCAGGTTCGGACAGCCCCGAGTTTGCGGAATCGGCGATAGCGATCCTCGCGTAGCTCGTCCGGGCTCATTCCGTCCAGACCCGAAAGCATCGCATGGAGCGAGAGATCCAACAGACGGGCGGCCTCGTCCGGATCCGTGTGCGCCCCGCCCGCCGGCTCGGCCACGACTTCATCGACCACGCCCAGCTCGAGCAAATGGGGCGCCGTGATCTTGAGGCTTGCCGCGGCAAGAGGGGCCATCTGGCTGTCCTTCCAGAGGATCGCCGCGCAGCCTTCCGGCGAAATCACGGAGTAGAAGCCGAATTCGAGCACCAGAACGCGGTTGGCTACTCCGAGCGCCAGCGCGCCACCAGAGCCCCCCTCGCCGGTGACCACCGCGACGGCGGGAACCCCGAGCCGCGACATGGTCTCGAGACTCGCGGCAATCGCCTCGGCCTGACCCCTTTCTTCGGCGCCGATGCCGGGGTACGCACCGGGCGTATCGACGAACGTGATGACCGGCAGCCCGAAGCGGTCCGCAAGCTCGTACATGCGAATGGCTTTGCGGTAGCCTTCCGGGTTCGGCATGCCGAAGTTGCGCGCCACGTTATCCTTGGTGGTCCTTCCCTTCTGGTGCCCCACCACGACGACGCTCCGGCCGTGATACCTGGCAAGGCCCGTGACGAGCGCCGCGTCGTCGGCATAGCGGCGGTCTCCATGCAGCTCGAGCCAGTCGGTGAAGAGCCTCGCAACGTAGTCGAGCGTATAGGGACGGCTAGGGTGCCGTGAGAGCTGCACCTTCTGCATGGGCGACAGGCTGATGAAGACCTCACGCGCCAGGCTCGCGGCCTTCTCTTCCAGCTTCTTCAGCTCGCCCTGGAGCTGGGGGTCGTCTTCGACGACCTCCCTCAGCTCTCTGACCCCGACGACCAGATCCGCAACCGGTCGCTCGAACGTGAGCACGTGGACCATGTTCGAGGCCTAGCACCCGCTGCGAAGGCCTGCCGCCCCGAACCCCCTCTGGCTACCCGACCTTCTTGCCCTGGTCGGACTCCTGAGCTCCCGCCACGGAACGGACGTCGGAGTAGACGAGCCCTGGCCTCTCGCTCGGGCCGACCCAGTCCTCGGGCGTGATCCTGGGCCAAGAGCTCGGTACGTTCAGGCTCCGCAGGGCGAGCGTTTCGCGCACTTTGAGCAGGAGCCCTTCCGGCGTGATCGGCTTGCGCAACAGTGCCGCGCCCAGCTCCTCGAGTGCGGGCTGTCCCACGTGAGGTTCCGAGTAGCCGGACATGCACAGGATGGCCAAGCGAGGAAAGGCCGCCTTCATCCGCCGGGCAAGCTGCACGCCGCTCACCCGGGGCATCACGACGTCGGTGAGCAACAAATCGATCGTGCCTTCGTGCTGCTCGGACAGCATGAAGGCCTCCCCCGCGTTCGCTGCCTCGAGCACGCGGTAGCCGCGGCTCGACAGCACGCGCCGCGCCAGATGCCGGACGAACTCGTCGTCTTCGACGAGCAAGATCGTCTCGGTGCCCGAAAGCACGGGGCTGTGCACGCTGGCAGGCGGCCGCGTGCTGAGCCGCTGCGAGGAGGTGGCGCGCGGCAGAAAGACCCTGAAGGTCGTGCCGACCCCGAGCTCGGAGTCCACCTCGATGTGGCCGCCGCTCTGCTTTATGATGCCGTATACGGTCGAAAGGCCGAGCCCGGTCCCTTCACCCACGGGCTTGGTGGTGAAGAAGGGCTCGAAGATCCTGGCCTTGACCTCGGGCGTCATACCGATGCCCGAATCGGATACCGTCATCTGCACGTAGCCGCCGGGCCGGTGCTCCGCTCCGCAGGGCAGCTGCCCGGCGTCCAGCTCGGCGCGGCTCAGCTCGAACCGAAGCACGCCGCCGTCGGGCATGGCGTCGCGTGCGTTCACCACCAGATTCATGATGACCTGCTCGATCTGACTGACATCGACCCAGACGGCGCCCACGGGCGCATCCAGGTCGAGCTCCACCCGGATGTCCTCGCCGATGAGCCGCTCCATCAGTCGCTCGAGGTCCGTCAGCACGGCGGCCAGATGCACGCAGCACGGATCGAGCATCTGCTTGCGGCTGAACGCCAGCAGTTGCCGCGTGAGCGCCGCCGTACGTTCTGCTGCCTTGAGCACCTGGGTGACGTCTCTGTGCGCCGGATTGGTGGGTGGCAATGAGTCGCGTGCCATGGTCCCGAAACCGATGACGGCACAGAGCATGTTGTTGAAGTCATGGGCGATGCCTCCTGCCAGGCGCCCGACCGCTTCCATTCGCTGGGCATGGGAGATTTGTTCCGCAAGCGTCTGCTCCAGGCTGGCGTCGCGCAAACAGATGACCAGACCCTCGCCAACGGCCACGGCCCGCATCCGCACCGCGGTTGCCTCGAGCTCCGGTACGGCGTCCGCGAGCAGCTCGTCCATCGCCTCACCGGTTTCCACCACGTGAAGGAGCGCGGCCGCAAGCCGAGGCTGGCGAACCAGCGACAGAACGCTCGACAAGGACGCGCCTTCGAGCCTCTTGCTGCTCCGGGAGAACGCCACACGCGCGCGAGCATTGAGCTCGACGAGCTCGAAGTCTTCCACCTGTCCCTGTGCGCCCCGGACGGCACGCGCGCACAAGACCGCGTCGAAGCTCGCCTCGGACAGGCCGCAGCACTGACGCTCGGCGGACAGCAGCGCGTCCGTTGCGGTGACGCGCTCGGTCACATCGATGACCACGCCCACCACACAACGACAACCCGGGCCGTGAAGCGCGGCTCTGCCGCTCGCCTCGAGCCAGCGCAGCTTGCCGGACGGATGCAGCGTGCGGTACAGGACCTGGAACGGGTCATTCTGCTCGAGCGCGCGCTCGACGAGCGACGCAACTCCCGCGCGGTCGTCCGGATGAATGCGCGCCGTCATCGCGTCCGGAGTGGCCAGCAGCTCCTCGGCCGTCAGAGCGTACAGGCACAGGAGCCCCTCCGAGCACGTGAGCCTGCACCGGGCACCTCGTTCGAGAAGCCAGATTCCGCACCCCGCCACCTCTTCGACCACGGCGAAAAGATCCGTATCGCTGTCACCATCGGCCGAACCCGGCCGGGACTGACACGTCCACGCGGAAGCGGCATTCGCCGAATGGTTGGTGCTCGCTACCACGACGTCATTGACGTCTGCTAGGTTGAGCATGGTCTAACCTACGTTATCCCACCCAAAGCGCATACGCAGCCAATCTAGTCTCGAGAGGTACGACAGATCGCGCGCGCGGTCAATCGTCGGCGAGAAGAACCAGAGCACGGGCGCGAACCGGGACGCAGCCTCGCGGCGCTTGAGCGCCCGGACGTACGCACGCTCGGGACGAAACATCGCCGATCGTCGATCGCCCTCCGTTCATTGGGAAGGTCGGAAAGGGCCGCCGCTCGTCGCTGTGTATCCCACCTCACACCACTCTCGCTCGTCGGAGACGCGACCGGTGCGCGTTCTCTCGAAGGCATCGTCGTGGGACACGATGCTCTTGACGGCTGTCCCACGGGGCCGAGCGCGAGGCCCTGCGGCAGGGCGCGCCGCTCACCGAGTCGGAGCGTGGGGGCAGGCCTGACAAGTGCCCGCGAGAAAACGCCCAGAAGGTCGTGACTCACAGCTGCGGTGGACATCAGGAGCCATCGGGCGGCTCTGTTCGTACCAGGAACGGGGCGCGGAATGAACGAGACCGCGCAGGAGCATCGAGTGACCGTCACCCGCCGTGGTCGACATCGATGACGACCAGGTCGGTGGGGAGGGTGAAGTCTTGGGTCACGCAGGTGGGATCGATCACCCAATCCCCGCTGTCCGTGGTGTTCGCGTCGTAGCCGAAGCACATCTGCACCTGATACGCGCCAGCCGACGCAGGGGTACGGATCTCGCAGTCGTTTCCCACGTCGTACTCGTAGAGATACCCATCCCAGGTCAGATACGCGGAACCCTGGTCATCACGGTTCACGATGGGGGCGGCGGCTCCCTCGCCGCTGCCGCAATCGCGAACGTTGCTGCCGTCACAGTTGGGACGGCAGCCGCCGAAGATGTTCACTGGCTCCCCATCGTGCGTCACGCTTGCCCAGCCCGGGTATCCATCGCCCGCATTCGACTGCACGTACACGTACACCGGAGTATCGGTCAAGTACGTCAGACCGAAAGTGACCGGTCGGGGATCGCGGCTGCTGCGATTGTCCGCCACAATCCGCCCCGTGAACGTCTCGCTCTCGAGCTCCGCCACCGCGTCCACCAGATCCATCCCGCTCCCGCTCATCTGCGAGACGTCAAGGCAGCCCTCGACGCTGAGCGGCTCCAACGACGAGTAGCTGGGCAGGTCCTCTGGCATGCAGGGGCCATCCTGGTCCAGCGCCAGGGCCACCCCTGGCGGGAACTCGGACGCGCTTGCGCAGGTGGCGCCCAAGATCAGGTCGCTTCCGGGATCAAACCACACCAAGGCCGCGCAGACCCGTCGCTCCGGATCGTAGCCGACCACCGCAGCCGAACGCACATGATACATGGGGTCGAAGAAGACCATGGTGTTCGGATCGAGCACGATCTCGTCGCGTGCCCCGGTGCCCGCGCTGCCCCCGATCGACAGGGCTCCCGCCTCGCCTGCACCCGTTGCGCCACCGCAAGCCGCTTGTCCGCCGTTGCCCGCAATGCCCGCCTCCGCCAAACCGGCACTGCCTCCGGTGGCTGCACTACCCTGTTCGACTCCGCCAGCGGCGACCGTTCCGCCCGTTGCCGGACCCGGACCTGCCGCGCTGGCACCGCCGGCCCCGTCTCGACCACCGGAGGCTCGAGCGCCGCCTTCACCCAGACCGGTGCGACCACCTGCCGTTGCCGCCCCGCCCGCCGCATCGCCTCCGACGCCCGGTTCCGTGCCGCGCTCGCCAGGCAGCGTTGAAGTCGTGTCACCGCCTTGACTGCTGTCCCCAGCGGCGGCGTCTTTCCCGTCGTCCGAACCGACGCAGCCACCGCAAGCCAGGACGAAACATGCCGAACCTCCCAGCCGAGCCCACCAGAGGGAGACGGTGGTGGTGCGTCGCTGGGAGTGCGCCATGAGCTCATGGTTCCCATTGCCAACAAAACGGGTCACAGCCGCGGAGCCGCGCGGCTCCCGAAAACCCGATCCCGGCAAGATCATTGCGGTCTGCGCCGAGGCCCTCCGGCCGGTGTCGATTTCGGGCGAACGCTCTACCTGGTCTCCGGAGGGGAGCCCGCGGGAAGCCGCTCTGACGACGTCGCAGCCCCTCGCCGCGCGAGCACCCCCCGCAGAGCGTCCAGCAAGCGGGACGGTGTCAGTGGCTTGGCGATGAAGTTGACGCCGGGATCCAGCACCCCGTGATGGACGATGCTGTTCTCGGTGTATCCGGACATGTAGAGCACTGCGGTCGACGGGCGCAGTTCGAGCAGCTGCGTTGCGACCTCGCGTCCGCTCATCATGGGCATGAGAACGTCGGTCAGCAGCAGATCGATCGCGCCCGGATAGTCTCTTGCCAAGCGCAGCGCCTCGGCCGGCGTCTCGGCGTTCAACACCGTGTAGCCAGCCCGAGTGAGCACGCGGTCGACCATGTCGCGCAGCTGCTCGTTGTCGTCGACCAGCAGCACGACGCCCCCGGAGCAAGTCCCCACGGAGGCCGACGACTCGGTGCTGAAGCTCGAGGGCTCGTCCGTGCTGGGAAAGGAGATCCTGAATGTCGTGCCTTGCCCGAGCTCGCTGTATACCCAGATGCTCCCGCCGCTTTGCTGGACGATCCCGAACACCGTGGACAGGCCAAGCCCGGTGCCCTTTCCCGCGCCCTTGGTCGTGAAGAACGGCTCGAAGATCCGCGCACGGGTCGCGTCGTCCATGCCCGACCCTGTGTCCGAGACCGCGATCATGGCGTAGCGGCCTGGCTTCAAGTCCAGCTTGCGCGCCGTGTGGGCGCTGTCCAAGGTCACGCTCTGCGTTTCGATCGTCACCACGCCGCCGCTCGGCATGGCGTCGCGGGCATTCACCACCAGGTTGAGCAGAATCTGCTGGATCTGATTCGGGTCGGCTTTGATACTCACCGCCGATGATGGCAGCAGCATCGAGATCTCGATGCTGTCGTCCAGCAGCCGGCGCAGCATGGGCAACATGTCCCGCAGGGTCGCGTTGAGATCCATGACCCGGGGCTGCAGGATCTGCTTGCGACCGAACGCGAGAAGCTGCCGGGTGAGGGAGGCCGCTCGGTCCGCCGCGAGCTGCACCTGCTCGAGATCCTTGACCGCCGGATGCCCGGCGTCGAGCTGAAGGCTCGCCATCTCGGTGAAGCCGGTGATCGCGGAGATCAAGTTGTTGAAATCGTGGGCGATGCCGCCCGCCAAACGACCGATGGCTTCCATCTTGTGGGCTTGGCGGAACTGCTCCTCGAGATCACGCTCCCGGGTGCGATCACGGGCGATCGTGGAGAAACGCTCGACGGTGCCCTCGTGCTCACGATGCGCAATGATGACCTGGGAGACCGGCACGATGGCCCCGTCGTGCCGCTGGAATTCGACCTCCGCGGACCAAACGCCCTCCCGAACGGCCGCGGCAAAGCCCTCGGCCAGGGTGCGTTCCGCCACGGCGGGCGGGTAGAACGAGGCGGCGCTCCGTGCGGAAAGGTCCTCCGCCAGGCCCATGCCCAGCAGGGCTCTGCCGGCGCGATTGAGGTAGACGAGCCGGCCGTCGCTGGCGGCGATCCAGACGATATCCGGAGTGATATCCAGAATGGCCGTCCGCTGGCGGCGATCGGCGTCCGCGCTCTTCTGCTCGGTGATGTCCAGAATGGCGCCAACGGCATTGACGGGAACACGCCGTCCATCGACCTCGCCGAAGTAGGTGATGCCGCGCGCCATCAACCAGCGGAGACTTCCATCGGGGTGACGCCAGCGGTACTCGGCTTCGGTCAATCCGTCTCCCGCCGGATCATCGGCATGCGCGACGGCCGCCTCCAGGATTGCCGCGTCGTCGGGGTGGATCCGGGAACTGAACCACCCGTAGTCCGGCTCGGCATCCGCGGGAAAGCCGAGCAGCTCCCGCATCGTCCATGACCAGTGCGTCTGGCCGCCATGAGAGGGGTCGAACCGGATCTCGTACAGCCCGACCCTCGATGCCCTGATGGCTTGCTGTACCCGATGCTCGCTGTGGCGAAGCTCCTCGGCGAGCACCTCGGATTCGGTCACATCCATCACCGTGCCGCGCGTGAGCACAGGGGCACGCCGGCCGTCGATTTCACCGAAGGTGGTCTGCGCGCGACATCGGACCCACCGGACGCGTCCGTCGCCTCGGACGATGCGCTGACGCACGTCGAACTGGCCGTCACCGTCCGGGTCGTGCGCGGCCGTGACCTGCCGCCTTATGCGCTCTTGGTCCCCGGGATGGACCCGGTCGGCGAGCGTCTGGAGCGTGAGCCTTTGCCCGGGCGCCAGACCGTAGATCTCGCCCATCCGCGGGCACACGAAGACGCTATCGTTGACGTGGTCGTGCTCGAAGACGCCGACCTGCCAGAGGCAGATCGCGAACTCGCGCAGCTTCGCCTCCGTCCGGCCGTGCTCGAGGTCGGTCGGCGACGCAGCCTCCAGCAGCATCAGCACGACCGCATCGTCGCCGACGTGGGCTCGTCTCGTCGGACCCGCGAGGGTCAAGCTGGTGCCATCGGCGCCGGCCAACGTGAGGCGATCGAGGGCATCGTCACAGCGTGTCTCGCTCGACTCGGCATGGCCGCCGAAAGCGAGCCGCGCGCCGGCGCTGCCGAGCGTCGCGCAGGGTCTGCCCATCAGATCCGCAGCTTCGCAGCCCAGCATCGCCAAGGCACTGACGTTGGCGGCGATCACGCGGAGGCTCTCGTCGAAGGCTACCGCCGGCCTGGGGAGCATCCCCACGAACGCTGTGAAGTCGTCCCAGTCCATGCGCTTCATGCCAGGCGCACGCTGATCAAGTGTCACGCGCGCAAACGGATCCGATTGGCAGGATACTGAAGGACAGGACCTACGTCAGCCTGAAATCCCGCAGGCCAGACTCGCACCAGGACTTCGGCAAAGAGGATTTCCGGGGCACCACGCGATCGGACGCGTGATATCCGAGCCACCGGCGTGTGCGGGATACGCCCTTTGGACTCGCGCAGAAGGGGGCTGGCCCGAGGAGTCCAGGCCGGCCAGTGGGAGCAAGCTTGTGATACCCAACAGATGGCCCGGGTGATCGCCGACTCGGTTCGTAAGGAGAACTGGGCCCCTCGCGCCGCAGGTGGCATTGCCGGCGGAGAGGCACTCCCCCCTCGCTATGGCCCGCCGCCGGCCCAGCCGCAGGGCAAGCGCTGGCGCGAGGAAGAGGTCTGGACGATGTACCCCGAGCTGGTCCGTAGGGTCTTCAGTTGTCGTCGGGACTGAGCCAGGCAAAGGGCTGAGTCACTCTTGCACGTTTGGCCTCCACGGTCGGGACGCACCAGCAATACCGCAGGCTGCGGAGCCGGCGTAGCTCGGTGATCACGCCAGAGCGTCAACGGGGGGACGCCCAGGAGGCGAGTTCATGGACGAGGTGAAGCGCGCAGTGCGAGCCACCGGTGGGCGCCTTGTTGGCTATCGGCTCCCGAAATGAAGCTTCTGTTTTGCACGTGCGTTGGGATGGAACATCTCCGGCACGCGGTTCTGGAGCGAGTCCTCGCCGCGATCCGCGGTCCGAACCGCGACCTTTGCCGCCTACCGTGTGAAGTGGTATCGTCGAAGGCTCATGAAAACTCTCTGGAAACTGTGCTTCGTCGGGGGCTCGTTGAGCACCGTGGTGGGTCTGGGCTGTACAGGAGGTGGAGACGACACCACCGCCGCTGAGGGATCGGTTGCGGTTGTCGAGGGAGCAGAAGTCCGCAAGAGCGTGGTTGCTGCCGAGGGGGCGACCCTGAAGGCATCCACAGGGCACCTGTTGACCATTCCTCGCGAGGCGCTCGACGCGGACACCACGATCGACCTCAGACCGCTGGATGTTGAGCAACTCGAGGGGCAAGACCTGCTTGGCGGAGTGGAGCTGCGGCCAGACGGCCTGGAGTTCTCGAGCGCAGCGACGTTGACGGTTCCACTCGCCGTGGACCTGCCTTCGGGCACCGAGCTTGCCGTGTTCGAGGACCCATCCGGCCGTTCCTCGTTCTACCCGACGGGCGGGACCTTCGTCGTCGATGGCTCCGGACTCGCCGCTAGCGGCCCCATCTACGGTTTCTGCAGCCAGCTCGTGGGAAAGACCTGTCATGCCGGCACACGGGACCAGATTCTCCGCGCGTGGGAGAAGGGACATGTGCGTTCCCGGGAAGACGTCGTGAAAGAGACCGGCCTGAGCAAGGCCGAGCTCGAGAAGTGCGAGCTCGCTGCCGACCCGATCCAGAAGCTCTTGGCGTCCTACTTCACCGAGGTTGCTGAGGTCAAACCAGGCAAAAGCGTTCCTGATCCCGTCATGGATGAAATCAAGCTGGCCGTAACGAAAGGGCGACAGGTCGTTCTGCTCTTTGGTCAACAACTCAGCCGTCAAGGGGGGGCCTGGGCGGGCGTGAAGCACAGCGCCGTAGTCGTCGACGACGGGAACGAGCTGGTGGTTCGCAATCAACTCATGCTCTCCAATGAACAGATGCTGAATCGCCTGAAGCTGGCCGGACACGAGCCGCTGATCGACAAACCTCTGAAGGACATCGATGCCACCGAGGGGATGCGCGACGTGCGTCATGGTGAGCTATGGAGTCTGCTCGTCGATGGCAAGCCCAAACTCAATCGCAAAAACAAACCTTGTGTCTGGGAACACTTGGTCGTCTATGTCGAACAGTCTGGCGAAGCGCCCGAGCCGGAAGCGGTCAGTCTGGGTCAGTATGTGGACCGCTGTGACTCCGATTGGCTGTGGAGCGTGTGCGACCCGTTCTGCAACGCTTCCTTGAGTGTCCGCGGCGCGACGGTGGCGGCGATCGACGGCGAGTGCCAGTACGAGCTCGACCTCGAGCTAGAGAATGGGTCGGAGTGGGTGCATGTCATCTATCACACCGCCGACGGATGGGACACATTCATCCTGAACGCGGGGGACGAACCCGTGAAGGTGACGACCACGGCGGGGATCGACCGAATCGGAGCGTTCGACCCGAATCCGGACGCTTCTGCGGGTCAGCACTGTGACAGTCGGTGGCACGAAACGAGCAGCGAGTTCGACAACAGCACCGCACCAGAAACGGCTCTGGAAGACCTCGGGTACGGGCATTCGGAGCAGCTTCTGGACCCCGCTGCGTGCCAGCTGGGCTCGACACCGTGAGGGTCATCCACCTACCTGCTTGGCATCAAGTCGAATCAGAAACGCATTGGCACAGGGGGTCTTTCCTTTGCGTCCGAAACTCGACTCAAGCTGAACGACTTTCGCGCTACAGGGAGGCAAGAGCTCCGCTAGGCCCTATCGCTTCCCCGCGTAGAACACGAGCTTCCCGGAGCCCTCCTCGCGCTGGACCCAATACACGCACGATGAGTCGAGCGCCACCGCCTCGACCGACTGGGACGGGGGCACGGGGGCGATCGACCGGGGCTCGCCGCCGGCAGAGGGTACGACGGCCACTTCGCCTGGCGCGTCCTCGTTGGCGCCGGCGAATACCACCACGATCCCGCTGCCGTCCGCGGCGATGCGCGACTTGCGGGCGAGCCCCGTCGCGAGCTTGGTCACTTTGCCGCCCGCCTTGGGCACACTCATCAGCTGCCCTTTGAGCGCCAGCGTGAAGTAGACGGTCGAGCCGTCGATCGCCAGATCGAAAGCCTTGGGCTGTCCGTTCGCGAGCGGCTTGGGCTTGCCTCGTTCCAGCGGGAACTTGAGCACGCGGTTGTTGCCGGAGTCGGTGACGTAAGCGCCGGAAGCGTCGACGGCTATGGCGCTGTAGCCCACGGGGTCGGCCTTGGTGTTCGGCCGCGTCGCCACGTCGAGCTCCCAATTGGTGCCGCCGGTCTTGGCTACCTTGACGAGGCGGTCGTACGGTCCGTAGTCGCCGGGCACGCCGTAGATCTGGCTGGCGTCCATGGCCAGAGCCTGAGACGAGAACTTGGGCGCCACGGTGCTGGGCGTGCCGCCGGCTTTGGGCATCTTGTTCAGCCGGATGCCTTCCGAGTAGTAGATGTCCTTGTCGTCGAGAACGACAGCTCGGGGCTGAAGCTGGAGCGAGACCAGAGACGTCGAGCCCTGGCCGTCCTTGCGGATCTGTCCGAGGTCCCCTCGACTGCCGTACAACTGCCAGCTGGTGTAGTACAGATGCGTCGCGTCCCCGGCAAAGCCAAGGACGCTGCCGACGCCGGTTGCGAGCTGCACGGGCACCGGACCCGTCGCCGTACACCCGCCCGGAGGCGCCACCTCCGGGGCAGGAGCGGCGCGACTGGGCGCGCCCCGGGGCTTGCCGGCACCCTGGCCGACGGCCGCGGGCTTGTCCGACTCTTTGCAGCCAGAGGCCGCAAGCAGAACCACTGCCACGCACACGAACCGATGGATCTGTGAGAACCGCATCCTCTACCTCGCCTGCCGAGGGCCCGAGCGCCCGTGCCGCGCGCCCGGGGGCGCGTCAGCAACCGAACAACAGCAGACCGGCCGCCACAATTCAAGCCAGCCGCCGATCCCCCCCAAACCCCGTGGTGACCTTCGAAATGGGCTCCCCTCACGGCCCCCTCGCGGGGGGCTGCCGCTGCGGCGCCGTCACCACCCGGGAGCATCACCAGCCGAAGCGCCAGACCGACACCTGCCGAAACCCCCAGCCCACGATGGGGTGCATCAGGGGCGCGCACCAGACCCAGAGCGCGGTGAGCGCCACCCACGCGGACACGATCGAACGCAGAGCTCGTAGCCATGCCCCGAGCGGCTGTCGGCCAGAGCGCTTCAGCATGAACGCCGACACGTGGGCTGCCACGGCGCTCGCCAGAGCGCCGTAGAACAGGGCCACGATGGCCCAGACATCCCAGTCGTCCCGCACGGTCGCCATGGCCCAGATGAGCCCGGCGGACAACCCGAGGCCGACGACGGGCGACCCGATCGCCACAGCGCGAAGTATCTTCGGAGTCGTCATCATCGGGTTTGCCGCTCCAAGATCTCGAGGATCGTGAGCAGGCCGCTCACGTTGTGCTGCACCGTATCGATGCGGATGGCGTTGTAGTCCGGGGAGGCCCGGAATCCGCCCAGGGCCAGCTCGGGGCTGGGCAGGAAGTAGCTGTTCTCCGGTCGAAACTGCTGGCTGAGCTGGAAACGAGCCGCCGACAGAGCGAGGTCGCCGAGCCGCCGTGCGCGTTCGGTCTCGCCGCGGCGCCGAGCCATGACCCAGGTGGCCGAAAGCCCTTCGGTGCGAGCGCCGGCAGCGGTGACACTCGGGAAGTGCACCCCGTTGCCGGGTGAGCCCACCAGATCCGGCGGCGTGCCTTCGTCGGCACGCAGCATCGAGTGGTCGGTGACCTCGGCGATCTCGTACGCGTAGTCCCTGAGCCAGTCTTCGGGCGCGATGGCGTCGAGCTCGGACAGCGCTTGCGCGAGCCAGGCATCGGGCGGCACGTACAGCTCGACACCCGCCCAGCGCCAACGCCGGTTCACCAGGTAGTCGGCCCCGCGCCGTGCGCTGCCGAGCGCGCGCGGATCGCGCTCGAGGCCATGGTGCCGAACGAGGGCCAGGATGGCTTCGCCCGGGTAGTAGATCGAGATCCGCGTGGGAACGTCGACCTTCGGGTTCCAGCCGAAATAGCTGTCGAACGAGCCGTCCGGCCGCTGCTGGCTGATGATGAACTGGACCAGGCGCTTCATCAGGTTGCGATCGCGGCCGTCCGAAAGCGCCTTCTCGCGCTCGGCCAGGGCGATCAACGCGAGCCCCGCAGCGCCAAGCTTCGCCTTGTCGCCCTCGAGCAGAAACGCGCGGGAGGGATCCCCGTCGACCTGACGGACCTGGCGCCTGAGCCAACGCGTCGCTCGCTCGGCCGACTCGAACAGTTGGCTTTCCCCGGTCGCACGCGCCACCTGATAGAGCGAGTACGTCGTTCCGGCATGCCGGAGCAGGTTGTAGCCCGGCAGACACTCGTCCGTGGTCGGGGAGTACTCGTAGCAGTACGTGCCGTCCGATTGAACCATGCGCGCCATGTAGCGACCGGCTTGGACCAGCGCGCTCTTGAGCTCGCGTGCGCCGAAGCCCGTTGGCAAGACGTTGCCGCGGACGATCCGGTGGGCCCGGTCGGGCTTGTCGGGCGAGTCCACGAAACAGGTCGAGCGAAACCGGCTGAGCTCTATGCCCCCTCTGGTGGCTCGGGCCAGCTCTCTGACGAGTGACCGAGCCGCAGACGCGGGCGAACGCTGTCGCTCGACAGCCCAGCTTGGCAGAAACCAGCGCGTCCGGTCGCCGCTCTGGACGAGCAGGCCGTCTCGACCGGGATCCAGAACGAGTCGGAGGTACCAGGGCGCACGCGTCCAGAGTGCTCGAGCCGGACCGGCCAGATCCACCTTGACCCGAACGGGGTCGATCTGCGTGACCCCGGCCTCCATGGCCTCCGCACGCGCCTCGCCGGCAGCGCGCTGCAGGGCCCTGCCGAGCCCCAGGCTCGGCTCTATCGAGGTCGGGACCCAACGCCCTTCGTATACCCCGAGCTTGGCGACGGACGCTTGGTGATACAGGGTCACGAAGACCGGCTCCCGAACGACCAGACGCGCAAGCGTCGAAGCGTCGGACTCGACGACGGACGCGCCCGAGCCCTGCGCCGCGACAGCGTGCGCCACGCGGAGCGACGCTTCCCTCTGCGCGCGCGACAGCGTCGGCGGCGGCTCCAGGCGATGCAGCAGCTTGATGGCCCGGTTGAGCGACACGAGCGCGATCACCGAAAGGACCAGCACGAGAGGCCAGCGCAGGAGCAGCATCATCGCGCGCACGCGGGCCGGGAGCCCACCGGGCCCCACGGAGCTCTTCCCTTTCGACTTCGACTCGGTTGCCACGGCTCTACTAGCAGCAACACCGCTCAGAGCAGGGTCCGGTGTCCGATGTCAACCGCTTTGTCCGGTTCGGGCGGCTGGACCGGGCACCCGAGGCACCGAGGGCGCGATGCGTTCGTATGTGTCCCCAATGCCGGCCCTTGGTCCAGAGCGGGACCGTGTGCGGTGGCCGGTGCTCTTCGACATCCTGCGTGAATCAAGTATGATTCACTAATGGCTACCGCCAGCATCAGAGACTTGCGAACGAGCTTCCCCCGCGTCCGGGCGCTGCTCGCCCGCGACGGTGAGATCGTCGTGACCGACCGGGGAAGAGCGGCCTACGTGCTTCGCACCTACTCGCCGCCACCCGCCGACCGCCCGAAGAACATCGACTACTTCGAGCGGCTGAAGGCGCACCAACCGCACGCGATATCGCCTGCCCGGTCCCGTGCGCTGGACGAGGCGGACCGTGGCGAACGCTGACCAGACCTACGTCGACCCGAGCGCCCTGAGGCGCCTGTACGTGCACGACGATCGTTCGCGGGGGTTCTGTGCCTGGCGTGCGCGGACCCGGGGCTCCCTTCCCCTGACGCGGCATGGACGATCCGAATTGGTGAACGGCATCTGCCTGGCCGTCTTTCGCGGCGACATCGACCCCGATGCGGGACACGCGGCGCTCGCGGACCTGGAAGCGGACCTTGCCGAGGGGCGTCTCTGCCTCGCGGATATTCCGTGGCGACAAGTGCTCGACCGGGCCAGGGAGCTGAGCCTCCGGCACACACCGACGCTTGGAACCAGAACGCTCGATGTGCTGCACGTCGCGAGCGCTCTGGTCGTCGGCTGCCGCAAGTTCGTCACCTACGACCGGCGACAGGCGGAGCTGGCCAAGGCGGTGGGGTTGCGGGTGACAGCGCCTTAGGGCGGGAGAAACGGAGCCGCGACGTGGTCGGGCGAGCGGGGCTTGCGATGGCGCGGGGTGGAGCTCGACGCGGCCAGCTTCGAATTCGCGATCGCCGTCGTGTCGCCCGGCGACTCGGCGGGCATGGCGGGCCCAGTGAACGGCGCTCCGAAATGGAAAGCCACACGGCGTGCTCGGAGCGCTGTGGGCATGCCCCGACCGGAACAGAGTTGCCTTTGACCCAGCTCCCTGGCAGGCTTGGGGCATGTCCGAGCACGCCGAGCAGGAGCAGATCGTCCCGCCGGACGTGAGTCACCTTGTCACGGAGGACGACGCTCCCGTGGACAGCATCTTCCAGGAGAAGCAGATGCGGCTGCTCGTCGAGCCGCTCTACTCGTCGTGGCGCCCTCTGGATGCCCATGGCGCGCCTCGGCCGTTCGTTGCCGCTGCCGACGTGGGCATCTTCGCCAGCGTTCATGAGCGAGCGATCGTCCCCGACGTGTTGCTTGCGCTGGACGTGGAGGTGCCGGACGAGTTCTGGAGAAAGGACAGGCGGTCCTACTACCTCTGGGAGTTTGGCAAGCCTCCGGAGGTCGTGGTCGAGATCGTATCGAACCGCGAAGGGGACGAGCTCGAAGGCAAGCGCGCCAGCTACTCCAAGCTCCGCATCGCGCACTACGTGGTGTTTGATCACCTGAGGCTTCTCGGGAGCATGCCACTTCGCATCTTCGAGCTCCGGGGCGATCTGCTCGTACCGGCGGCCGAGCCCATATTCCCTCGGCTGGGCCTCGCTCTCACCAGCTGGACCGGCCGCTTCGAAGGCAAACAGGCCGATTGGCTACGCTGGTGCTGCGCCGACGGTACGCTGATCCCAACAGGCGAGGAACGCGCCGAGCAGGAGCGTGAACGCGCCGAGCAAGAGCGTGAACGCGCCGAGCAAGAGCGTGAACGCGCCGAGCAGGAGCGTGAACGCGCCGAGCGGTTGGCGAGCAAGCTGCGCGAGCTGGGAATAGATCCCGAGTAGCAGCTTCTCACTCGTCGCCCACGCGCCCGCGAGCCTGCTTCTTCGCCGAAACTCGTTTCTTCTCCGTCAGCCGACATTCCCGCGAAGCGCGCGTAGGCCGAGTCGGCATGCGCGCCTTGGGTGCTCGGAGCGCCTCGCGGACAATGGCACCAAGGCGCGCCTCGGCGTACTTCTGATTGCGGCCTCGGTCGCGCGCCACCTGGCAGGTGACCACGAGCCGGCCCGACGCATCGAGTCGCCGCGCGAACCGAGCACGCAGGCGCGCTTTGACCGCTGCGCTGAGCAGCTCGCACTGCTCGAAATCGAACTTCAACGCGACCTTGGTCTCGACCTTGTTCACGTTCTGTCCGCCCGGGCCGGAAGACCGCGCCGAAGACCACTCGAGACACCGCGCCGGGATCTCGAGACCTGGACGAATCAGCAAGGCTCGCATGTGCGCTCGCAAGCGTAGAGCGACCGCCGGTCTGCCGCCAGGCACACCGCAGACGCGACCCGCGCCCGGCTCCAACGCACGCCTTTTCTCCGCGGCATGGGTCCTTCAGTACGGCAGCTCCACCGGCTGACCGACGACCGTGAGCTCGGCCGTCAGCGGCGCGCGCGCTCCGAGCTGGACGCTGCGTGCGTCGGGTTGGCAGCCACCGACGCTCAGACGAAAACGCCCGGGCTCGAGCAGCCGTCGCCCGCGCTGGTCGATGAGCGAAAGATCCCTGGGCCCGAGGGTGAAGCTGACCCGACGCGCCTGACCTGGCATCAGCGTGATTCGTTCGAAGGCGCGAAGACTGTGGTGGGGAACACGGCAGGAGGCTTCCAGATCCTTGACGTAGAGCTGTACGACCTCGTCGCTGCGACGCGTGCCGACGTTGCGCACGAGCACGGAGACGTCGATCGAGTCCGTCGGGCTCAGCGTCGTACGGGACAGGACGAGCTCCGTGTACTCGAAGGCCGCATACGACAATCCGAAGCCGAACGGATAGAGCGGCTCCCTCTCGAGGTAGCGGTACGTGCGCCCTTTCATCGAGTAGTCCCTGATGTCCGGGAGGTCCTCGGCGCTCTTCGGGAAGGTGACCGGCAGGCGACCCGCGGGGCTGTAGTCGCCGAACAGCACGTCGGCTATGGCCGTTCCTCCCTCTTCGCCGGGGTACCAGGCGTCGAGGATGGCGTCCACGTGCTCGTCAGCCCAGCCGAGGCAGACGGGACAGCCGGCGACCAGTACGAGGACCGTGGGTCTACCGACGGCAACGATCGTTTCCAAGAGCTTCTGCTGGTCACCCGTGAGCGCGAGGTCGGCCCTGTCGCCCGGGCACTCGGTGCTGTGCTCGTCCGATTGCTCTCCCTCGATGTCCGCCGAGAGTCCCAGACACAACACGACGACTTCCGATCGCTCGGCCATACTCACGGCCTCGGACAGGTTCCCGGATCCGACGGTTTCGTCGTACGGCAACCGCAGCAAGGGGCAACCCTGGGCGGTCCAGACCTGGGTCGTGGCGCTCACCGCAGCACGGATACCCTCGGCGGGCGTCACGGAGCGAGACGGAACCCCGTGGTAGTTCCCCAGCAGCACTCTGCGGCTGTCGGCGTTGGGTCCGATGACCGCAATACTCTTGAGTTCACGAGACAGCGGCAACAGCTGATTCTTGTTCTTCAATAGCACGATCGATTCACGCGCTGCGGCCCGCGCGAGCTCGCGGTGCTCCTGCGAATCGTTCGTCTCGTAGGGGATCGAAGCATAGGGTTGCGACTCGGGCGGGTCGAACATCCCGAGCAACATGCGAGCGCGGAACAACCGACCGACGGCGACGTCCAGGTCCGCTTCGCTGAGCAGGCCGTGCTCGACCGCGGCGATCAGATGCGCGTGGGGGCAGCCGCCGTGCAGATCGCAGCCAGCCTGGACGGCCAAGGCTGCCGAATGCTCCCAGTCCGCGGTTACGCGGTGACCTTCGTGCAAATCCTGGATCGCCCGGAAGTCGCTGACGACGTAGCCCTGGAAGCCCCACTGCTCGCGCAGTATGTGCCCAAGCAGCCTTTGGCTACCGCAGCAGGGCGCGCCGTCGAGCCGATTGTAGGCGCCCATGACGCTCGCGGCCTGGCCCTCCGTGACGCAGTCGAAGAAGGCAGGCAGGTACGTCTCCCAGAGATCCTTGGGGCTGACGACGGCATCGAATTGATGGCGGAGGCTTTCGGGACCGCTATGCGCCGCAAAATGCTTCGGGGTCGCAACCAGCTTCAGCCGATTCGGGTCGTCGCCCTGGAGGCCTTTGCAGAAGGCTACACCGAGGCGCCCCGTCAGATGCGGACACTCGCCGTAGGTCTCGTGACCCCGCCCCCAACGCGGGTCGCGCAGGATGTTGATGTTGGGGCTCCAGAAAGTCAGCCCCTTGTAGACCCCGAGGTCGCCGCGGCGCTGGTACTCGTGGTATTTGGCGCGTGCCTCGTCGGAGATGGCCGATGCGACTTCGCGGAGCCTTCGGGGGCTCCACGTCGCAGCCAGGCCGATCGCCTGCGGGAAGACGGTGGCGACGCCGGCCCTGGCGACACCGTGAAGACATTCGTTCCACCAGTTGTACGCCGGGATCCCGAGGCGCGCGATCGGCGGAGCCTCATGGATCATCTGCGCGGCCTTCTCCCCGAGTGTGAGGCGGGAGACGAGGTCGCGGACGCGCTCGTCTACGGGGAGCTCCGGGTCCTGGAACGGGAGCGGCACAGAACGACCTCATGCACGCCGGGCTGTTCGCCGTCAACCGCTGCTGGCGGCCGTTCCGGCCCTCCCCCGAACGCCAGTCCACGTTCCGGCTGCGCTGCGCGGAGCGCTACCCGAGGCTCGTCCCGCACCGGGCACATGCCGTACGGACGACCGCTCTGGAGCCGATTCCTGGCCTCGCGTTGCAGACACGACATACAACAGTAGTATCTCGAGCACGCCATGACCGACGAACGTCCCAAGACGGATCCAGGGCAGTCGGCGTCGGCCGATACGACGGGTTCAGAGCCCAAAGCTGCCTCCCAACCTGCTGGGCAAGAAGCTTCTGCGGCGTCAAAGAGCGGACCGCCCGGTGCGAGTCGCGACGCTCTGATGCGGGCTCTCATGCAGGCCCGCGAGACGGTCGCGCGCAGATCGTCTGGTCCCCCCCCATTCGTGTCCAAGGGGCGTGCTGCGGGCCCTTCCGAGGCCAGGCCTGAAGGCTCGTCGCAGCCACCCGCTGGCGAAGTGCGGCCGAGCACGAAATCCGAAGCTGCCTCCGTGCCCCCCGGGCCGAGTCCCATCGAAAGGCCATCCGCGCAGCAGACCAAAGGCCCGAGTGTGCGGCCGAGCCAGCCTCCGCCACGGCGCACCGGCCTCGCCGCGTCGCAGGCCACGGCGCAGAAGTCCTCACCGCCACCGCCCCCCAGGGCGCAGAAGGCCTCACCGCCACTGCCGCCCAGGGCGCAGAAGGCCTCACCGCCACCGCCCCCCAGGGCGAGGTCCGCGCCGCCCAGACCGAAATCTGAACCGCCGAGGCCGACCGCAGACGGCGAGGCCCGCACGATCGCACCCGAACCTGACGTCCACCCGACGACGGTCGAACGTGCGCCAGCTGATCGAGAACTGGAGACCGTCCAACAGCAGACCGCAGCCACGTCGAGCGTTGAGAAGGCGGAGGCCGCCGAGCAGGCGCCCGAAGCTGCTTCGAGTGAGCGCTCCGAGACGGCCGAGCCTCTGGCTCCGACCGCGGTGAGGGAGTCGGAGAGCGGCGCAGCTTCGGCACCCCTGAGCGAAGGCTCCGCGGCCGTCGAGGTCACCTGGGACGCC
>JAFGIS010000096.1 GCA_016929495.1 Polyangiaceae bacterium
ACGCTCCTCGGGGCCTTTGCCGAAGTCTGTGGCAACCTTCAGCCGGAATGCGAGGTCCGGGAGCTCCCGATCGCGGCGCTGCGCGTGGGCATGGTGCTCACCCGGGAAGTACGGCTGCGTTCCGGCATGCTGCTGGTCGCGCGTGGCTACGAGGTCACCCAGGGCCTGCTGGCGCGGCTACGCAATTTTCCGGCCGGGTCCGTCGAGGAGCCGGTGCGCGTCAACGTGCGCCGTGTTGGCGACCCCGCCTGAGTCGAATCGCCCCGTCATCCTACCGTGGAGAACGACTGAACCGGTATCATCGCCGCAACGTCGGTGGAACTCATGTGCGCCTGTGCGGTGCCATAGCGCTCTTGCGCCATTTCGGCGCGTGCGCGCCGCTCTATCGCCGCGGCTTGCGCTGCAATCTGCAGGTCTGGACCCGAAGGGTTGGCTGGCGCTCGCGCCGCGCGGCGGACCGTCGCCATTTTGCGGATGGTCGCCTCCGGGTCGCCGGGGACGCCCGACACGTCGATGGGCACCTCTCCAGCGATGGCGTAGCGTTTGCCGTCCGGCCCCAACGTGTACGTATACCTCGCGCTGCCCGTGTAGGAGCCGCCGACGGCTTCATGGGCGCGCTCGTGCGCGCGCACCTCTCGATCGCGTTTCTTGAGATTGTCGACTTCCAGCTGCTCCTGACGACTGAGCTCGGTCGGATCAGCCGCGCCGCTGGTTTCGGCCTGGCCCTCCGAGTCGCTGGCCTCTGCGCTCTCGGCAGCCGCCGACTGCTCGAGCTGGGTCGACCCGTCGGCGCCGTCGTCCTGGAATACGCCGCTGGCCTGGCCAGCGTCCGCTGGCTCGGCCGGATCCGGCGCTCCGGTTCGGGCGGTCGTCTCGGCCGGTTCTTGCGCGCCACCGCCCTCGGTGCGCCGTGCTGCATCGCTCTGTGCCGCCTCGTCTTCACTGTCGGCACGGGCGGTCGCATCGCGGGCGCCCAGGGTGGGGACCTGTGGTAGCGCAGCGCTGCGCTGTTCGGATGCGAGCGTCCGCGCCTGCTCGCTCAGCGTGACGAGCGCCGCGGGCCCGAAACCGAGTATTTGCGTGTCGTCACGGCCCGTTGCCTGCCCGACCGGATCGACCGGTGTCACTGGGCCAACAGTGCGCGAGCCGCGCACCCAGAGGCTTCCAGCAGACAGACTCGATATCGGGAAGGACATGACCAGAGGAGGAATCTCCGATCGTATGAACGGAGCCCCCGGTCCGGCCTTGAGTGTTTTCTGGCGAGGTCTGTGGACCCCAAGACACCGGATGTGAGCGGATCCCCCCGCGCCGCGGTCAATGCCTCCCGATCAACTCGAAGCTCGAAACCCGTGCGTCCGTGCGTCCTTCGGCGTCCCGCACGGGGCCGGCCGAGGCATGCATGCCGACGATGATGTCGCTGCCATCGAGCAGGGATCCGTCGTAGCCGATGGCTGCCACGCCGGCCCGGGTACTCTCCATGAGTTGTGCGACCTCGGGCGCCTGGATCACGCCGCGCGCCAGCGCCTCGTTCAAGTTCAGCGGCCAGCGCAGTCCACCGGTGTGAGCAGCGACCCAGTCGTCGGGCCCATTGTAGAAACCGCGAATGGTGACGTAGTTGCGGTCTTCCCGCAGGACGGGTGTCCCGTCGCTGTTCATGAGGTCACGGTGCGACTCGTAGCGTCGGAGATCCGTGGACGCTTCGACCTTCTCCGTGCCGGTCATGTAGATGGCCCGTGCGTAGACGGTCGGGATGCCGCTGTCGCTCATCGTCTGGGCAATGGCGAACTCCTCGAACGGGCTATTGTAGCCGCGCGCGAGGATCGCATCGCGCAGCGGATGGTCGGCGGCCACGGCCGGCGTTTCCCCCACGCGCGATTCCTTCCACACCAGGTTCAAGCTGTCCTTGGTGAGGGTATAGTAGATCTCGCTTCTCTGCGATAGCCGCCACGATGGGGTCTTGCGCCAGCGTTCGGGCAGGAAGTAGTCGAAAAGACGAGCGTTGCGGCCCACGACCCACAGCTTCCCGCCCGTGCTTTCGACGTGGCCGTAGATGTACGGTACGCCGAAGATCTCGACCTGCTCGAGATGGGATGGGAGCGCCGTGGGGATGAAGCGGTCGCGCTGATCGTCGAGATAGCTCTGCCGCCGCTCGTGCTTGACCATCTCCTCGCGGTCCGGCGTGCGCCTGAGCAGCTCGTAGTCGATGACCGAGTATCGGCCGCTCGCCACGAGCTCTCGGGTGGTCGCGACGACCTCCGAAGGCTGTCCGCTGCGGGCGACCTGCTCCACTCTCTCGAGGTCCTGCTCCTCGACGATGATGTGCGCCGCCTTCATGTCGGCGACCACGTAGCCCTTGCGGCCTATGTCCCCGGTGACCAGTCCGGTCAGCGACTCGAGTCCCGCCGCTGCGTGCGGGTCGTCGACGCCGAGGTCCTGCAGGAGCTGCACCGCATCCCGTCCCCGGATCCAGCGGTAGATGAGCCAGTATTGCTTGAGGATATCGAGGTCGATGCCGGGATGGCGCGCCCGGATGCGGTTGATCTTGTAGCGCGAGCGCCCCGTCTGCCACATTTGCATCGTCTCGGGCGGCACGTAGATGCCGAGCGGCTCCTGAGTCCGGATGCGCAGCTCGCGCGGGCCGAATCGGCTCTGGCGCATCTCCATCACCAGCGCGAACTCCTCCCAGGGACTGTTGAACTCCGCCGCTATCTCGGCAAGCAGCGCGCGCGTCTCCACGGGCACGTCTTCGCCCACGCGGCAGTTCTTGACCACCAGGTCGAGGCTCACGCCGTCCACGGTGCGGGTCGGGAGCCGGTAGACGGCGCTCGTTCCCTCGAGCGGCTCGCGATGCTCGCGGAACCATCCGGCCTCGTACCAGTTGTCTACTTCGAGCTGCGCGGCGTAGGGCAGGCCGAACCGCGTGAGGTAGATGTCGCCCCCGTCGGCGGTCTTGCGGTGCACGTAGACGACGCCGAGCACCGTGACCAGGCTCTGGTTGCTGGACGGCGGCAGCCAAGACGGTGTCGAGGAAGGGGACGGGGTGATCATGGCAGGGCGCTACTCTAGCACTCCGCTCACCACGCGTTCATGCTTGCCGTAGTCACGGGCGCGTTCAATCCGGCCGAGCCCGGCGGCTTGCATCAGCTGCTCCACGCGCGAGCCTTGGTCGTAGCCGATCTCCAGCGCGAGGACTCCGCCGGGCTCGAGAAGCTTTGGCGCGCTCTCGATGATGCGGCGCGTGACGCGAAGACCGTCGGGCCCGCCGTCGAGGGCGATGCTCGGCTCGAAATCCCGGATGCCCGACTCGAGTCGGTCCACCTCGAAAGCTGGAATGTAGGGCGGATTCGCCGTGATCAGGTCGAAGCGTTCGCCCTGTCCGAGCGGCTCGTACAGGTCACCCACGAGGAACCGGATCGTCGAGGCCAGGCCGAGTCGCTCCGCGTTTTCGCGGCCGAGCTCGACGGCATCAGCGGAAATGTCGATGGCCGTGAGCTGCCAGCTGTGCCGCTGGCACGCGAAGGCGAGGGCCACGCAGCCCGAGCCGGTGCAAAGATCGAGAGCTCGCCCGAAAGCGTCGCGCCGCTCGGTCCGCTTGAGCGCCGTCTGCACCAGGATCTCCGTGTCCGGTCGGGGGATGAGCACACGGCGGTCGACGGTAATCGCGAGGCCGAAGAACTCACGCTGGCCCAGGATGTACGCCACCGGCTCGGCCGTGCGCCTGCGCTGGATGAGCTCACGGAAGCGTGACAGTTCGCTCGCGTCGAGCGGGCGCTCCCCCTCGATGACGACGTGCACACGGTCCAGGCCGATCGCGTGCCCGAGCAGCAGCTCGGCGTCGAGCCTCGGAGAGGGGAAACCGCGCGCGCGGAAGTCCTCTGTCGCCCAGGACACGGCTCGCCGAATCGACCAAAGCGCGGGACGGGACACCGTGTGGCCCTCTAGCTCGTCGGGCTCGGCGCGTCACCTGCTATGATTCCTCCCCGGCAGCACGGCACAGCTTGGGCTCCGGGCAGGGCGCTTCAACCTCACCGGTCTGTCTGAACCAAGTGGGGGCGAAGTAGTAGAGCGTCGCTCCGCCGCTCTCTTTGGGTAGGAAGGCCAGGATCGATCGAGAGATCGCGCACCCTGGCGGCCGCTCGAACCAACCGCCCGGGAACCATTGCCACCGCCGGCCCGCCCAGCGCCAATAGCCGTCGAGCCAATAGCACGGCGGGCCCGGATCGGGCCCCGTGAACTCAATGCGCGCCGGCGGAGGAAGGTAGTCGACCACGCTGGGCGCGCCTTGCTCGGTGGGCAGGCCCGTGGGCATCGTACGAAGGCCGCCACCGCAGCCCAAGAGCACGAGGCCGCCGAGGGCAGCCGCCCGGAGAGGGCGCGGGCGGGAGCTCGCTACTGCCATCCCACGAACTCCAGGTAGCCGTTGACGATCGCCTCGCCGAAGAGCTGATACTCGATGAGCGCCAGCACCAGAAACGGGCCGAACGCCATGCGTGACTTGCGCCAGCCCGACTCCGGCTTGCTGCCCACGGGGTCGCGGGCCAGCTCTTCTTCGAGCTCCCGGCGTTCGTCCCCCTCGGCTGCCTCGATCGCGGCCACGAGCTTGCGTCGCTCCTCGGTCACGGCTTCGGGCTCGTCGATGCGCCCTTGCACGAGCAGAATCACCACCGCGCCGATGGTCCCCTGGACCGCGCCGGCCATAAACACCGTCACCGCGCCGACCCAGCCGAACCAGGCTCCTGCCAGCATCACCAGCTTGGCGTCTCCGAGCCCCATCCCCGGTCTACCGCGTAGCAGCCGGTGCAAGAGGTCGAACGGGAGCCAGACCATCAAGAAGCCCACGGCCGCGCCGACGAGCGCATCGAGCCAGCCGATGCCAGGCCGCAACGGCACCGTCAACAGACCGAGCAGCGTGCCGCCCACCGTGATCGTGTTGGGCAGAATCATGTGCGATATGTCGATCAGAGCAGCTGCCAGCAGGCCGAGCCCAAGCGCCAGGTGGATCGAGAACAGCCCGAGCGCGCGCCACCACGGCGTTTCTGCGGGCAGCGCCAGCACGATGCATCGGAGCACCGCCCAGCCGAACAGGCCCGACATCAGCTCGACCAGCGGGTAGCGCACGGAAATCCTGGCCTTGCAGCAGCGCGCTCGGCCGCGCAAGACGAGCCAGCTGATGATGGGAACGTTGTCATACGCGCGGATCGGAGTGCCGCAATTCGTGCAGTGCGATCCGGGCCGTACGATGCTCAGTCCGCGGGGGACGCGGTATGTGACGACGTTCAGGAAGCTGCCGAACAAGAGCCCCAACGTGATGGCGTACGCGGTCATCAGGGACTCGGGGATTTCGGACAGCACCGTTCGAGCGTAGCAGGCACGGCGCGGAGACGTACTGCGACGGCGCAGAGGCTCGGGGGGCGGTGGGGGGCGGAGAGGTTTTGGGACGGCGCGGGGGCTCGGGGGGCGGCGGGACGTCGTCGATGAATATCTGCGGCACCGTGTGCCTGCCGGTCACCTGGCGGAGCCAGGCCCGCCGCTCCGCATCGCCCGTCACGTCGATGTACTCTACCTCGACGCCCTTGTTGTCCCAGAGCGTTCGCGCCCTTCCACAATATGGACAGGTCGCCGTGTAGTACATCAGGACGCGGGCGGGCATGGACCGGACATATTCCGGTTTTGCGTGGCCCACGTGCGCTGCGGGGCTGCTCGAGAGGGCTTCTGCTGGTGCCGCGGCGCGACCGTCTGGCCGGTTCACCAGACCCCGGGGACGGGTCCTCGTCTTTGCCGCCGACCCTCGAAGGCGAGGCCATCGGCGCTCATCGATTCGAGCAGGGCTTCGTGTCTACCGCCGACCCCTCTTGCCGAGCTACCTTGTGGAGCCGGAACATGGCTACCAAGAGCACCACGCTGTCGCTCGACCGATACGCTCCAGACGCCAAGGCGCTCGTGGCGGGCGCTCAGACCCTGGCTGACGAGCGCAGCCACGTCGAGGTCCAACCCCTGCATCTGCTGGCGCGAGCTCTGGATCGCGACCCCGGTGTCGTCGAGGTGTTCAGGGATGCGGGCGTGAACGCGATCGAGCTCAAGTCCTCGGTCGAGCGAGCGCTCGACCAAGTCGGGACTGGACGCGAACGCTCTTATCTGGCTGCGTCCATGCTCGATCTGCTCGAGCGCGCAGAACGCGAGTCCGTGCGTGAGCGCATCGGTCAGGTACAGATCGAGCACCTGCTCAACGCGCTCTCCCAGGAGATCCGCGGGCCCGCCGGAGAGATCCTCGGGTCGTTCGGGGTCAGCCCCGGCTCGCTGCGAGGACACCTGGCCGCTCTCCGACGCGTTGCGAGGCCCTTCGCCGCCGGCGGGCGCGAAAGCTTCGTCGCGGCGGATGCGACGCGCGACCTCATTCAGGAGGCTCGCTCGGGAGCTCTCGAGGCGCCGATCGGGCGCGGGCCGGAGCTGCGCCGCCTGCTCACGGTGCTGGAGCGCCGTCAGAAGAGCCATCCGCTTCTGGTGGGAGAGCCCGGCGTCGGCAAGGGGGCGATCATCGCGGCGCTAGCGCACCGGATCGCCGGCGGCGACGTGCCGACCAACCTCGCGGGCGCTCGTCTGCTCGAGCTCGAACTTGGCTCCATTTTGGCGGGAGCGCGGCTGCGCGGGGAGATCGAAGAGCGTCTTCGGCAGCTGCTCGCTCAGCTCTGTCAGAACAAGCTCGAGTCGATTCTGGTCGTGCGAGGACTCGAACAGCTTTTCGGTCAGGGCCCCAGCGGCGGCGGCGTGGGTGAGCTCTTGCGGCCGGCGCTGGTCCGGGTGGAGTTCCGGCTACTGGGCACCACGACGCCCGAGGGACGCCGTCGTCTGCAGGAGCGCGACGCGGCGGTTCTCCGCCTGTTCACCGAGATCAACGTCGAAGAGCCCTCGGTCGGGGACGCGACCGAAATCCTGCGAGGTGTGGCCAGCCGCTACGAGCGCCACCACAAGGTCCGAATCAGCGACCCAGCCATCGTGGCCGCCGTGCGTCTGGCGAAACGCTACCTGCAGGACCGCTTCCTTCCGGACAGCGCGCTCGACTTGCTCGACGAATCCGCCGCTGCCAAACGCGTGGAGGTGGACGGAACCCCAGCACGCATCGACGAGGTCCTGCGCCGCGTCGACTCGCTCAAGGCGCAGCTCGTCTCGCTCGAACGCGCCGAAGACGCTCAGAGCGTCGAGGTTCGCACGGCCCTGCACAAGGAGCTCGAGACCGTCGAGCCCGAAGCCAATCGCCTGCGCGACGAGCTCGACCGTCGCCGTGGCGCCGTGGCCGCAGCACGTTCCCTGCGTCAAGAGCTCGAGCAAGCTCGCCAGGCGCGCGAACGCGCCCGGGTCGCCGCCGAGTACGCCAAGCTCGGTGAGCTCGACGCGGTCACGATTCCGGATCTGGAGCAGCGGCTCGAGAAAGCCGAATCCGCATCTCGCCAGGCCGGAGTCGGAGACAGCGAAGCCCTACTCGGAGAGCAGGACATCGCCGTCACCCTGGCCACCAACACCGGCATCCCGGTATCCCGCATGCTCGAGGGGGAGGCCGATCGGCTCTTGCACATGGACCAGCGGCTCGGCGAGCGCGTGGTCGGGCAAGACGCGGCCGTTCAAGCCGTGGCCAGGGCCGTGCGCCGCGGCCGCGTGGGTTTGCGCGACCCCCGCAAACCCATCGGTTCGTTCCTGTTCCTCGGCCCGAGCGGAGTCGGCAAGACCGAGCTCGCCAAGGTGCTGGCCGAGCTCCTCTTCGACGACGAGCAGGCGCTCACGCGCCTGGACATGAGCGAGTACATGGAGCGGCACATGGCCCAGCGTCTACTCGGCGCTCCGCCTGGGTACGCGGACAGCGAACAAGGGGGCCTGCTCACCGAAGCCGTGCGCGCGCGACCCTATTCCGTCTTGCTCTTCGACGAGGTAGAGAAAGCGCACCAGGACGTGTTCAATCTGCTCCTGCAGGTGCTCGACGATGGGCGGCTCACCGACGGCCGCGGCCGACAGGCGGACTTCACCAACACGGTGGTCATGATGACGAGCAACATCGGCTCGGGGCGTATCCTCGAGACCGATCCGAAGCTCTTCGAGTCGGCCGAGGGCCGTGAGGCGCTGCGCGATGTGCTGCTCGACGACCTACGCGCTTTCTTCCGCCCAGAATTCCTGAACCGAATCGACGAAGTCGTCGTATTCCGACCCCTGGCCAAAGACCACCTGCGACGCATCGTGGACCTCGAACTCGCGCGCCTGAGTGCGATGCTCGATGAGCGCAAGTTGACGCTGGCCGTGGACGATGCAGCGAAGGACAAAGTCGCCGAGCTCGGCTACGAGCCGGCGCTGGGCGCACGGCCGCTCAAGCGCGTCGTGCTCCGGCTCATTCAAGATCCGCTGGCCGAGGCGATCGTCAAGGGGACGTTCCCGCGAGGGAGCACGGTGCGCGCAAGCGTGAACGAGGCGGGGGAGATCGTGCTGGGGGCGGCGGGGGCGACGGCGGGGTGAGGTTCGTGCGCTGAGTCTCCGATGTCAGGGATGCATGTGGAAATGCTCTCGTCGCAACAACGGTGAAGGCGCGGCGTCGGGACGGTGACGAGCGAAGGGCGACGGACGGCACGGATGCGCTCGACGCAATGCGTGATTGACTGCGCGGCTTCGTACACTACTCGTCGACCATGATGCGTCACCCCTGCCACGAGCCACAGCCCCGGCAACAAACAGCGCCAGTCTAGCGGGAGTCGCCAACCCCCGCCTCCTGCCGGTATCTCATGGTGAACTCGACGTAGCATGCCCGTCCGGGTCCGCTTTGCCGTATGCACTCGGTCGCGAGCTCGCTGCTGCGTAGGGCCAGGCAGCGGAAGTGTCCGGGAAAACGTCCGCCGTAGAGCGGCGTCGGGATGTGCCGCATGCAATCGACGAAAGCGCGGTCGTAGGGGGTCGTCAGGCATTCGATCGTGAGGGCATTGAGCGCGTCTTCGAGCTGCGGCAGCGAAGCGACCACGCTCTCGTCCACACCCAGCATGCGCATGGCCGCGCTGCGACAGGACGCGGGTCCAGGTGCTTTGCGCTGACAAGCAGCCGAGACCACCAGTAGCCCCACGAGCAGGGCCACGAACCTGAGCTGGTGCAAGAGACGCATGAACATCGAGCGTGCCGCCGCGTGTGGGCCTCGTCAGAACAACACGCCGAGGCCGAGGACCGAGCGGAAGCTGCCCGCGAACTTGGGATAACGACCGATCTTGAGCATGTGGCCGTTCTGGTCGAAGCCCTGGACCCGATCGTGCAGAGTGCCGCCCTGGTCGAGGACGGTAAACGCTCCGACGCTGAGCCCGAGCACGAGCCAGTCGGGGATCACCTCGAGCGAGCTACCCACGCTGCCTCCCACCTCGAGCGCAACGCCGTGCCGGATGGCTGTGCGGATCACGAGAGCGCCCTTCGTTGTCGGCTCGCGGGCCGTTGTTCTGATCCAAGCGACTTCTGGCCCGGCCCACAGACGAACGACCGAGGACAGCTTCCACGTGGGTTCGAGCCGCGCGGACACGAACAGGACGTTCAGATCGGGTTGACTCACCTCGGTGTCGGCGAGACCGAGAGCGCCCTTGCGGAGTGTGACGGGCGCCGCACTCTGTGCGGCCGTCGCTCGGAAGGCGAGCCAGGAGGCAAGCGGCAGAGCTATGTGGCCGCCCCAGAGCACGCCCGTGGCGTACGACAGGTCGCTGCCGCTGGCCGGTCGCCGCGCCAGGCCGGTGTCGAACCCGAGTTCGACACGGCGAGACGGTGGAAGTGGTGGATTGTCCGACGCTCGCGGTTCGGCCGCGGACGCGTGAGCAGCACCGACCATCAGGCACGCGGCGCAGAGCAGTGAATCCACGCGTGCCATCTCGCCCATCATCCTCTCAGGCTGGCGCCGAAGCGTTCGCCGGTGGTCTGGATCACCTTCGCGTGTCGCTGGTCCACCTCGACGTCCGTGAGCGTGCGCGCGTTGTCCGGATCGGTTGCAGCGCGCGGGTCACGGTAGACGACTCTGAACGCCAGCGAACGTCGACCCGGGGCCAGCGATCCGCCACTGAACAGGTCGAACAGCTCGACGGATTCGCACAACTCGCCTGCCGCTTCATTGATGGCCTGGGCCACGTCTCCGGCCGAGACGGTCTGCGGAAGCTCGAGCGCGATGTCGCGCACCACGGCCGGGAGACGAGGCAAGGGCTGGTAGACCAGAGCCCGCCGGCCGATGATCTCCAACCGCCTCGCGTCGATCTCGATGACTTGGGCCGTGCTGCCCAGGTCGAAAGCGTCGACCACATTCGGATGCAAGGGCCCCAGCACGCCGACGCGCTGTCCCGCAACGAAGAGCTCCGCGGCGCCCCGCGGGTGCAGATACGCCGTCGTAGGCCCAGGCTCTGCATGGCGCACCTCGGCACGCCGCCGCGTCACCCGTTCGATCAGCTCCACGGCAACACCCTTGGCGTCGTAGACGTCGACCGCGTCCGGCTTGGTCAGATAACTCGGGCGTGGCCCTGCAAGAACCACGGCCAGGCTCAGTACTTCGTCCGGCAGCGCGCCGTGGTCGCACCCGAGTCGCGGCCGTGCCCGAGCGTGCTCGTCACCGGCACTCTTGTGTACCAGCGACCCAAAAACCGCCCCGAGCGTGAACATCCGCACCGTTTCCTGGCCGTGACGCCGCGCATGCCCCAGTGCGTCGAGCAAGCCGGGCAGAAGACTCGTTCTGAGCACGCTGCGCTCCTCGCTCAGCGGGTTCAGGAGCGTGACACTCGGTGCCGGAGCGCCAACCGCCTTGAGCTTCTCGGGTGCGACGAATGCATACGTCACGGCTTCGCTCAGACCGAGGCTCGTTGCGGTCCGAGCCAGCTCGCTTTCGAAGGCGTGCCAATAGCGTGGCGGCTTTGGAACGATCGCCGGCAGCGTGTCCGGGATGCGATCGAACCCATTGAGCCGTGCTACTTCTTCGATGAGATCGATCTCGAGAGACACGTCGGGGCGCCACGACGCTCCGCGCACCTCGGCCTCCTGGCGCACGAGGTCCTTTTCGATGATTTCGAATCCGAGCGACTCCAGCGTGTCGAGTGCGCCCTCGAACGCAACGGGCATGCCCACAATCGCGTCGAGCCGCGGACCGCGCAAGCGCATGGTCGGTGTCCGAAGCCCAGCAGCTCGCACGTGGACGGCCCCGGCAACGGCTGTGCCTCGTGCCAGCTCGGTGAGCAGCACTTTGGCACGTTCCAGCACGGCGGGAATCGCGCCCCAGTCGACCCCGCGCTCGAACCGGTGACTGGCCTCGGTGGGCAGGCCATGGCGGCGCGCGGTGCGCCGTACGCCGCGCGGCGCGAAGTACGCGCATTCGAGCACGACGTCGCGGGTCGCCTCCCCGATTTCGCTGTTTGCGCCGCCCATGACGCCCGCCAGGGCGGTGGCCCCCCTCGGATCGGCGATCACCAGGTCGTCGGGGTCCAGGACGCGCTCTGCCCCGTCGAGCGTCTTGAACCGTTCACCCGGCTCGGCACGGCGTATGATGATCGTCCCGTCCGCGAGCAACGAACGGTCGAACGCGTGCATGGGCTGCCCGGCCTCGAGGACGAGCAGGTTGGTGACGTCGACCACGTTCGAAATGGGCCGGATCCCGAGGCTGCTCAGGCGCCAACGCAGCCAGTCGGGCGAGGGTGCCGTCTTGACGTCGAGCACACAGGCAGCGCCGTAGTGCGGGCAGCGCTCCGGATCGCGGTTGTCGACGCGTACCAGCTCACCGAGGTCGACGTCGGCCGTGCGGCGTGGCGATCTCGGCTCGATTCCACGGAATGTCAGCCGGAACAGGGCGGCGAGCTCGCGAGCTACGCCTACGTGCCCCAGGGCGTCCGGGCGGTTGGGGGTGACCTCCAGCTCGAGGATCGTGTCAGAGGCCGCCGGGCAGGCGGCCGCGAAAGGCGTGCCGGGATCTGCGGAGCCGTTCTCCAGGATCAGGATGCCGGCAGATTGGTCTGCCAGGCCGAGCTCGACCTCGCTCAGGAGCATCCCCTCGCTCGGCACTCCGCCGATGTCGCGGGGCGCCAGTTGGGCGCCCAGACCCGGAACGAAGCTGCCCAGGGTGGCCAGTACGACCAGCCCACCCGCCTCGGGCACGTTGGCCGCGCCGCACACCACGCGCTGCAGGGCGTTGCCTCGATCAACCGTGACCAGGGACAATCCGGCACGTTTTGGGTGCGGCTCGCGCCGGACCACCCGAGCCACGATGATATCCTGTGCGTCTGTGCCGAACCGAGCGATACTGGCCACCTCCAGGCCGGAGCGGGTGAGCCTTGCGGCGACTTCGGCGGGGGCTGCCGTGAGCTCTGGCAAGAGGTCGCGCAACCAGCGATAGGAAATGCGCATGCGCTGCGCCTATTAGCACTGCTTGTGCGAGACGGCTCGCCGAGCCAGCCCGATGCGGTCGCCATTGTGGATGGTGGCACGGGCAGAGCCGCATTTGTGCCAGAAGCCGCGTCCAGCGGTGCAATGGGCGATGGGCAGGGCCTTCCGGCCTGTCCCCCTCCCCATGGGCTCTCAGGCCGATCGGGTTGACCCGGCGCGGCAACCGGGTTCTTATTTGTGCCGTGGTTCCCAGGGCCAACCCCGAGGCCGAGATAGGCTTGCTCGGCCCGTACAGCATTCTGGCGACGCTTGGACGTGGGGGGATGGGCGTCGTGTATCGGGCCCGGCACCGAGAGTCGAGCAGCCTGGTCGCTCTCAAGACCGTGCCTCGGGTGTCGTCCTCGCGTCTCATGGCGATACGTCGTGAGATCCGAGCGCTGAGCCATCTGTGCCATCCCGGAGTGGTCCAGATCGTCGACCAGGGAGAAACCGACGGACGGCCCTGGTACGCCATGGAGCTGCTCGAAGGAAGGACACTCGCGGACTACATCGACGACCTGTTCGGGCGGACAATGGTTCGCTCGGGCTCGAGAGTCGGCGTGCCGGCCACGCAGCGTCTGCCGATGACCCAGGTCGGCCTGAATCGCTCCGTGATCCAGGCGTCCACGCCCGATGTCGAGCCTCCCTCTCGACGGCCGAGCCTATCGGCCTGGATGTCCGAGGGGCCTTTCGCTCAGACGCTGCAGCTGCTCGAACGCGTTTGTGCGGCGCTGGCGTACGTTCACGCGAACGGAATCGTCCACCGCGACCTGAAGCCGGAAAACATCTTCCTTCGAGGGGACAGCGACCCGGTGCTCGTCGATTTCGGGGTCGCCGGCAGGTTCTGCAGCTTCGATGTCCGCGAACACCTCGAAGCCGGGAGCGGCTTCGCGGGCAGTATCCCGTACATGTCGCCCGAGCAGATCCGCGGTGAGCTCGTGGACGCTCGTGCCGACCTGTACTCGATTGGGTGCATCATCTACGAATGCTTGACTGGGCAAGTCCCGTTCGTGGGCGAGGCCGGGGAAGTGGTCTGGCAGCACCTGGAACGTGAGCCGCTCGCTCCGTCGGCCATCTCGAGAGCCGTGGATCCGGGGCTCGACGAGCTGGTGCTGCGCCTGCTCTCGAAACGTCCTCAGAACCGCATTGGCTATGCCGACATCGTCGGCGAGATGCTCTACGACGCCTCGTCCGGCAGAACCTCGAGCAGGCGGCAGCCGCGCTATTCCTACCTGTATCGCCCGAGCTTCGCCCGCCGCGAGGCTCTGATGGGCGCACTCGAGCAGGCGCTGATTGAAGCGACCCAGGGCCACGGCGCCCTGATCGTACTGGACGGCGTCAGCGGTTCGGGCAAGACCAGGACTGGCATCGAGCTCACCAAGTTAGCCGTCCAGAGCGGCTTCAATGTTGCGACGGGCGAGTGCAAGCCCCAGGGCCCAGACGGCGGCCATGCCACGGCGTTGGCACCGTTCCACCCGATTCTCACGTGGCTAGCCGATCTCTGCCGCTCCGAAGCAGAGGAGCTCACCGCGAGCGTCTTCGGTGAGCGTGGCCCGGTTCTGGTGGAGCTCGAGCCGGCCATCGGCTCGCTGCCGGGACAGTCGACGCTGCCCGAGCCTGCGGACCTCGGTCCCGAGCTCAACCGAGAGCGATTGCTCAATGCGCTGCTGGCATCGCTGACCGCCGCCGCCGATCATCAGACGACGCTGCTGGTCATTGACGATCTCCAGTGGGCCGACGAGCTGTCGATTGCGCTGCTGGAGAAGGCGCTCCGCTCCGGACTGGAAGGTCACCGGCTGCTGGTGCTCGGCACGCATCGAACGGACGAGCCGAGCGCGCGCCTGCAACGCCTGTTCGAGTCGGCTGGACCGAACCGACTTGCACTCGAGCCGTTGGATCGTGATCAAGTGGTCTCGATGATCTCCGGCATGCTCGCGCTGGAGATACCACCGGACGCTCTGGTCGACTACGTGCACCGAGAGTCTCAGGGCAATCCGCTTTTCGTCGCCGAGTGCTTGCACGCGGCCATCGACGAGGGGCTGCTCGTCCGGCAGGATCAAGGCCAATGGACCGTTGCGGCGAATGCATCTGTCGACGAGATCCCGCGCTCGGCGCGGTTCACCAACACCGTTCAGAGCATGTTTCTGCGCCGCATCGGGAACTTGTCGGCGCAGGCCAGGCACGTCCTCGACGTGGCTGCCGTGTTCGGTGGCGAGGCCCAGCCGGAGTGGATCGCCTCGGCCGCCGGCTTTTCGGAGAACGAGCTGCTCGAGGCGCTGCAAGCGTTGGACCAGCGCCGTCTGCTGGAGAACACCGAGACGGGATTGCTGCGTTTCACGCACCGGCAACTGCAGCGCTTCGTGTACGGCGCGCTCGACGAGAGCGCGAGGGTGGCGATGCATCGCGCTGCGGCCGAGACACTCGAATCGTATCCGGGGCGTGGGCCCGACGATGCGTCCATGATCGCTGCCCACTGGGCCAAGACGGGGGAGAGCCTCAAGGCGAGCCGCTACTGGCGCAGCGCCGGAGACCGCTACGCGGTACGCGGGGCCAACGAGGATGCTGCCACCTGTTATCAGGAGGCGTTGCGCGAGGTGCGCAAGACAGAACCGGGTTCGACGGGGCAGGCGGCGTTGCTCCACGAGATCCTCGAGCGGCTGGGTGAGACCCAGGCCCTCGTTGGCAGGCACGACGACGCGCAGCGCACGTTCGAGGAGGCGCTGACGACGGCTGGGGACGATCCACTCGCGCAGGCCAGACTGCATCGCAAGGTCGGCAAGGTGCTGACCACGACCAAGGCCCACACCAACGCCCTGAAGCACTTCGATCACGCGGCCGTGCTGCTCGGTACCTTGAACGCGAGTCAGAAACACGATGAACGCTGGTGGGACGAATGGGTGACGCTGCAAACGGAACGCGTATGGACGCACTACTGGCTCGGCGACACGCAGGAGATGGCCGAGCTGATCGATGCGGCCCGTCCGGTCGTGCTGGCGCGCGGCACCGCGAACCACCGAGCTCAGTTTCTCGGCGCCATGGTCAACGCGCGCATGCGGCAAGAACGCTATCACCACAGCCGCGAGACCGTGGCGTTGGCCTCACAGGCCCTGGCGGCGAGCCGTGAAGCGGGCAACCTGGCCCAGACGTACAGTGCGCAGTTCGTACTCGGGTTCGTGCTGTTGTTTCACGGGTCTGTGCACGAAGCCGCCCACCACCTGGAACAGGCCGTCCAAGGTGCTCTGCAGATCGGCGACGTCCCGCTGTGGACCCGCGCTCAGTCGTATCTGGCGGTGGTGAGGCGGCGGCGCGGAGATGTCGTCCAATGCGAACAGGAGGCGCGCGACCTGCTCGGGACACGCGGGGTGGCGCAGATGACCGACTACATCGGTGTCGCGGAGGCGAACCTCGCTTGGGTGGCTTGGAAAGCGGGCGACCTCGCCGGCGTCAAGGCTCACGGAGAGGCAGCGCTCAAGGCCTGGGACCATCCCCCGGCGCTGTACCCATTTCAGTGGCTGGCGCGCTGGCCACTCCTGGCCGCGGCCGCTGCCGCGGGCTCGGTGCCGGACGCGGCCGAACACCTGCGCGCGCTGCTCGATTCGCGTCACCAGACGTTGGACGAAGCCACGACGAGCGCCATTCGACAGGTGCTGGAGAATCTTGCGAGAGGTGATGGCGATGCCGCGAGGGCAGGCATCCATGCGCTCGTCGAGCATGGCCGCAGAAGCGGCGAGTTGTGAAGGAAGGCGCGCGGCGCCAGGATGCGGAAGGGAGAAGCCGATGCAAACTCAAATCAACGACAGGATACTCAAGAAGAGGTCACGCCGGCCCGTTCCCAGCGAAGCAGCTGACGAACACAAGGGCGCAGTGTACATGCTTCACGATCGGATAACGATCAAAAAGGGCCATCTCACGGAGTTCATCGCTGACGCCGAGGAGTTCCTCGATTGCATGCAGAGGGAACGAGGGTGGCGGCTCATCGCCGCGGCGGTGAACCTCACCGGCCGTCTGAACGTCGTGACCCACGTCTGGCAAATCCCCGACCCAGACTCACTGCCCAAGACGATGCATTGGCTCGCCGATGCCCCGAAGTATGCCGAGATCCAGGAGCACATCCAATCGGAGGAGCAGGAGCTCATGCTTGCCTTGATCTACGACCCCAAGGAACCCGAGCTCGAGGTACCTTGATGAGGCAACCCACGTGTCTGGTCGTAGGTGCGACGGGCTGGCTCGGTCAGCTGACGGTGGAGAAACTCGCCGCGGCGGGTCACCCTGTGAGGGCATTCGTTCGTGCGAGCTCCGATCCCAGCCGCATCGCCGCGCTCAAGAAACTCGAGGTCGAGATCGTCGTGGGTGATCTACGCGATCGCGGATCGGTCGAGGCGGCCTGCCAAGGCGCTTCGCGTGTGGTGACGACCGCGTCCGCGACGCTATCGCGGCAGCCCGACGACAGTATTGCCAGCGTGGACGAACGAGGCCAACTGACGTTGGTCGAGGCGGCGGTCAAGGCGGGGGTCGAGCGGTTCGTCTACGTATCCTTCCCGACTTCGGAGGTGAGCTTCCCGCTGCAAGATGCCAAGCGCGCGGTGGAGAAGGCCATCGTTCAGAGCACGCTCGACTACACCGTACTCCGGCCTACCTTCTTCCGCGAAGCCTGGCTCGGTCCCATGCTGGGCTTCGACCCGGCAGGTGGCCAGGCGACCGTCTATGGCTCGGGCAACCAACCGGTGTCCTACATTGCCGTGGACGACGTTGCCAAGTTCGTTCTCGCGGCCGTGGATGCACCCGGTGCAGCCCGGATGACCTTCGACCTCGGGGGCCCCGACGCCCTGTCATTGCGCCAGGTCATCGGCATGGTCGAGAAGCTACTCGGCCGGGACCTCAAGATCGCCGAGGTCCCGGAGGCAGTGCTGTTGGCGCAGCTCGGCTCGAGCTCTGATCCGATTGACAAATCACGGGCCGGGCTGGCTCTCTGGTACGCGCGGGGCAGCGCCGTCGACTCCGAGCCTGCGCTGAAGGCCCTGCCGGTCGAGCGTCAGCGGCTGTCCTCCCATCTCGAATCGTTCAGGGCGCCAGCCAACTGAGACTCGGAGCGGGCAGCATTGCCGCGCTTGTGTCATCCACGAAGGAGACGTTAGAATGCCTGAAACACAAAAGAAGAAGTCGTCTGCATCGAAGAAACCCAGGAAGTCATCCGCCTCGGGCAAAGGCAGGAAGCCGTCGGCGCCCAGGTCGGCACCGGCCAAAGGGAGGCGGCGGTCGGGCTCGGTCATTGGGACCGAGGGCCTCCTCATCCACACCGATGAGGGTTTCTTCTACGTCAGCGAGGAAGCCTACAAATCGTGCCCATTGCCCAGTCTGGGAATGGGCATAGCGAAGGTCCTCACCGAGCGCGGATGCATCGTGGCCAGTATTCCAGACGATGGGACCATCGTTGAGGGCGCATACTGCTATCTCATCAGCATCGCGAACCTGAACAAGACCTACGAATGACATCGAGTCGGGGCAGCGCCGGGTCGCCCGCTGCACCGAAACGCTTTCGCGACGGGACGCACCGCACGGTCGCTCCCGAACAGACGCTCGCTCGTGTGCTCCGTCTGCGCCCTGTGCTCGGCATCACTCGGGTCGCCGACGTTACCGGACTGGATGTCGTTGGGCTGCCGGTCGTGGCCGTGCACCGCCCCAACGCCCGCTCCCTTTCGGTCTCCTTCGGCAAAGGGATCACGCCTGAGGCCGCCAGAGCATCGGGAATCATGGAAGCGTTGGAGGCGTTCCATGCGGAACGCGTCCAGGGTCCCTTGATGCTGGCAAGCTACAACGAGCTGGTGTGCCAGAAGGCCGTCGTCGACGTCGCCCGATTGCCTCGTCTGTCCGTCAGCGCGTTTCACGAGAACCGGCGTCTGCTCTGGATCGAGGGACTGGACGCCCTCAGCAGAGAGCCCAAGTGGCTGCCCTACGAGGTCGTGCACACGGATTTTCGCGTTCCGCTACCGAACGGCTCAGGGTGTTTCTTCATCAGCTCGAACGGACTCGCGTCGGGCAACCATCCGCTCGAGGCCACTCTGCACGGCATCTGCGAAATCGTCGAGAGGGACGCCAACACACTGTGGCATGCCCACCCGCGGTCGTTGCAGGACGAGCGGCTGGTGGATCTCTGCACCGTCGACGACACGAGCTGTCGCGCGCTCATCGATCGGCTGGAGGCCGCCGGCCTGCTCGTACTCGTTTGGGAGACGACGTCCAACATTGCGTTGCCCGCCTACCTGTGCGGGATCACCGAACGTACTCCGAGTTCGCTGCTCGCCCTGGGTCCTGTCTTCGGGAGCGGCTGTCACACGGCACGTGAAATCGCCTTGTCACGGGCACTGACCGAGGCGGCCCAGGGAAGGCTGACCTTCATTTCCGGGGCGCGCGATGACCTGACGCGCGGCAAGTACCGGGCGAGCGCCGCGCTCGACCATCAACTCGACCTCACTGAACGGGCCCGACGTGCGGAGTGTCGTTCGTTTCGGGACAGTCCCACCTTCGACGGGCAGAGCATCGACGAGGATGTCTCTCACGCACTGTCGAAGCTTCGCGCGTCGGGTGTACAGGAGGTCATCGTGGTGGATCTGTCGCTTCCGGCCATCGGCGTTCCGGTGGTTCGGGTGGTCATCCCCGGGCTGGAAATGATGCACGACGTGCCGGGGTACGCTCCGGGGCCACGGGCTCGGCGTGCGTTGGAGCGCAGGGCGTGCAGAGCGTAGTCTTCTTGGGTCCGACGTTGCCCGTGGCCGAGGCTCGTGCGCTTCTGGCCGCGGAGTATCGTCCGCCGGCGGCGTTTGGCGATGTGTATCGAGCTGCGCTGGGCCGTCCCACGGCGATCGCGATCATCGATGGGGTCTTCGAGCGCCAGCCCGCCGTCTGGCACAAGGAAATCCTGTGGGCCATGACCCAGGGCGTGCACGTGCTGGGCGCCTCGAGCATCGGGGCCCTGAGAGCGGCCGAACTCGCCCCGCTGGGGATGCTCGGAGTGGGCAAGGTGTTCGAGGCCTTCCACGCAGGCGTGCTGCAGGACGACGACGAAGTCGCCATCGCGCATGGTCCCGTGGAGACGGGCTACGCAGGCCTGAGCGTTGCGATGGTCGACATTCGAGCCACGATCGAAGCGGCTCGATCCTCGGCCCTCATCGGGGACGAGACGGCTGCGGCTCTCGTTCGAGCCGGCAAGCGGCTCCATTTCCGAGAGCGGAGCTACGCTGCACTGCTCGGAAACGCACGGCAATCCGGAATCAGCGCGCAGGATCTCGACCGGTTCGACCAGTGGCTTCCGACCGGGCGCGTCGAGCAGAAGCGCGCGGACGCGGTCGAGCTCCTGCGCGAGCTCGCGCGCTGGGAAGTGAATCCACCGCCTCCTCATCAGCCGAGCTACTGGTTTTCGCAGACCGACGCGTGGGAATCGGCTCGCGCGTCCATGGATCGAACGAAGGCGGGCTCGCCGGACAGCGCGGGCACCGACCCTTTCCTGCTCGAGGAAGTGGCCGTGGCTGGCCGATGGGCGGCACTGCTCGGCGCTGCATTCGAGCGTGCACTGGCCGTGCGCATCGCCGAGGCTTCAGGTTACCACCCTGACCGCGAGAGCATGCTCCGCTGCGGCGAAAGCCTCAGGGCAGAACTCGGCTTGGCCGACAAGAGCAGCTTCGAGACGTGGCTCGCCGAGCAGGACCTGGACGGGGCGACTCTCCCCTTGTTTCTACGCAATGAGGCCAGCTATCGCTATGCTCGCGCGATGTTCCGGAGCGAGGCCGAGGCCCAGGTGAGCCAGGTGCTCCAGATCAGAGGCGAGTGGCTCAGCACCTCGTCACGCGCCAGGCGCAAGCGAGAGCTACTTCAGGCTGCGGGACTGGAGAATCCATCGCTCGGCGACGCTCAGCTCACCGAGGATGCCCTTTGGACCTGGTACTTCGACCAGGTCCTGCATCAGCCGAGACCGCGTGACATGGCGTACTACGCGACCTCGGCGGGTTTTGGCGAGCTCGGAGCCATGCGCGACGCCGTGCTGCGTGAGCGGCTGGCACGGACGCTGGGGCTCGAGTAGGGTTCAGCTCTTGCTGCGACGCTTCTCGGCGTCGGCGCGCAAGTGCGAAACGGCGTTCTTGCACGCACCGGCGACCTGGTCGGCCACGATGGAGTTCGGCGCCGGGAATTTCGGCTCGATCAGCATCTCGAGATGAAGCTGACTCGAAGCCTCGTCTATCTTCCAGATCCGGTAGACGGCGTCGAAGCGCTTGACGTTGCCGCTCAGCATTTTCGCCGTGACGATGACATCGCCGTTCCCGACCTCGCGCGGAGGCTCGAAACGAAGCACGGCCCAGATCGTTGCGGCGCCTTTCAGGATCGGCACGCGAAGATAGACGTCCGTCTTGTTCCCGTGGCGGCCGACGATACGCGCCTGCTCGAAGCGCGGAATCATTTGCGCGTAGTGCGCATAGTCCGTGACACTATGGCGAGTGGCTTCGACGGGCGCGGCCACGTAGGTGCGAGCTGCGCCTGCTTGCATCGAGGTATCCTTGCGGGCAACACGGTACTTCTCTGCCTTCGGGTGCAGATTCCTCAGACGCGGCGTTTCCGGCGTAGAGGTGGCCCCGACACCCGGCGTCGCGAGCGAGACCAGGATCGCGGTGAAAAGAGCAAGAGCTACTCGGTGCATCGTTGCCTCCAGGCATTGGCGGAGAGCTCCCCGGGGGACTCCCTTTCCGACGGCCACAACCCGTGCCGTGTTCAGTGTAACCTCTGGCGTCTTCCGAAGCTGGCCATGCAACAAGCATGCCCCTGGCTCGGCCGACCTCAGGTCCCGATGCAGGCACGCTTCCATCGACATTGCGGGCCAGCACACGGCAGCCGTGTCACAGCCAGCACGCGTTGCGTCACGGTGTGTCGGGTGAGCCACACCCTGTCTCCGTGATTCGCCGCAGAATTCAACGGCTTCATCTAATGCCTTGATAGGCCAGCCGGCACACCAGCCCGAGAGTCCTGCCTGGGCATCTAGTGTCCTGTCTCCGTGATTCGCCGCAGAATTCGACGGCCTCGAACCGGGCGAAGCCGTCGAATTCTGCGGTGCCCCCCGTCTGAGCCAGAAAACGCTTTGTTGCTTGTGTGCCCCGTCTCGGAGACAGGGCACTAGTGCATCGCTTCAATCCAAGCGATGCCCAAGAACCAGGGGTACCGCGGGTCGGATCGGCACGAAGCGGCGGGTATTTTGCCGCCCTCGCCCGGTCGCGGGCGGCGAAAAGACCCATCGCTTCAATCGAAACGCGGCACTGTCAGCGCCTGAAACGTGTGCGAGGCGCTACTTGGCGAAATACGACGTGGCGCGCTTCTGTCCCTTCGTCTTCAGGCGACCCTCGGACTTGAGGTGGCGAAGGGGAAGAACCAGTTCTTTGCTTGGCAAACCCAAACCCGCCGCAATCTGTTCCATGCGTGAGCCGGGGTGGCGACGGATGTGCTTCAGGGCACTGGCCATCACTGCGCCGAGTTGCTTGGCGCTGCGCTTGGCGCCACCTGCGGCCGCCTTGCGGCCACGGGCCTCCTTGGCTCTGCGGCCTCCGGGTGAACTCGTCGACCGGGCTACGCTCGGCTGCTTCGAAACGAACGGCGCTGCCGACCTGCGTCGGGCGGTGACCGTGGCTGCCTTCGTCGGCGTTTCTGGACTCCCAGATTCCGGTGCCGGTCGCGGCGTGGTGACACTCTCGGGCGCGGGCTCTCCAGTGAGCGCCAACTGGATGGACTGAAGCGCAGCCTGCCGAACCAAGAGGTCCAGCTCGGTCAGAAAGGCATCGATGCGCTCAAGGACGTCTTCGTAGCGAGAACTCATGGGCTTCGCATACGCTTGCTGGCCGCGTCGTGTCAACGCGACTGCGCGCCGGTGTCCTGTCTCCGTGGTTCACTGCAGGATTCTACGGCGCCGGTGAGCGGGAGCTTTGGCCGAAGCCGGGCTGCCCGCAGCCCGAGCATGATGCGTGGTTCGGGCGACGACGCCCCAAAAAGGGTGAGCCGATTCTCGTGGAGCGCGGTTTTCCCTGGCTTCCGATGCGGCGAGCAGCGCTGCTGGCGCGCCCAATGCCGCCGGGTAACATAGCTGTCGTGCGCCGTCGTGTTCCGATTCCGACCCTGATTTGTCTCCTGGTCATTCTCCCTTCGTGCGCTACAGGTGGAGCGGCGCGAGCCGCCCGCTACGAGCGGGCGTGCGACGCAGGGAAGGCCAGAAGGTGTGCTGACCTTGCAGAGCTCTTCGAACGCGGTGACGGGGTGGTCAAGAACCCGACACGGGCGTTGCAGCTCTACAAGCGTGCGTGTGATCGCGGCAGCTCGGCCGGTTGCGCGGGCCTTGGCGTGATGCTCGCACGAGGGCAGGGAGCGCCCAAGGACGTCGTGCGTGCCGAGAAGCTGCTGCGCAGCACGTGCGACGACGGCAGCTCGCGCGGCTGCGTCGGGCTGGCCGACGTGCTCCGTAGCGGTGACGGGGTCGTGAAGAACACGCACCGTGCAGCCGAGCTCTATGGGCTCGCCTGCGAGCGTGGCAGCATGCGCGGATGCGCGAATCTGGCGGAGGCGACAGAACGCGGCGACGGTGTAGCGAGAGACCCGAGGGCCGCAGCGGAACTGTACCAGCGGACCTGCCAGGGAGGCCACGCGGGGAGCTGTGCGCGTCTTGCGAAGATGGTGGCGCAAGGCAACGCCGTTGCCAAGGATCCTCGCCGGGCGCTCGAGCTGTACCAGCGTGCCTGCGACCACGGAAGCGCACGCGGCTGCGCTGGCCTTGCGAAGATGTACGCGCGTGCAGAAGGAGTCCCGCGCAACTACGATCGCGCAGCGAAGTTGTTCCGACGCGCCTGCCGCGATGGGAGCGAAGCTGGCTGTGTCGGTCTGGGCAAGCTGCTCGAGCTAGGCCAAGGCAGCGCCAAGGATCCCAAACAGGCAGCAACGCTCTACGAGCGCGCGTGTGCCGGTGGAAGTGCTCGCGGTTGCGTCGCGCTCGGACGAATGCTCGCGCGCGGCGACCTCCTGCAGAAGGACCAGCAGAGAGCGGCGAAGCTCTACCAGCGTGGCTGCGATGCTGGCAGCGCGGCGGCGTGCGTGGCGTTGGGCAAGGCCCTGGCTCGAGGCGAAGGGGTGGAGAGCAATCCGCCGCTCGCTCTGGAGATGTTCGAACGAGCCTGCGAGTCTGGCAAAGGCGCCGGGTGTGCTTCGCTGGGTGAGGTCTTGGAGCGCGGCGCGGGCGTATCCAGAGACTTCACACGCGCGGCTCAGCTCTACCAACGCGCATGCGACGAGGGCAATGCGCGTGGCTGTTCGAATCTCGGAGAGCTCTATCTGCGCGGGGCCGGCGTAGCGAAGGACGCGACACGAGCCGTCGAGCTGTTTCAACGGGCATGCGATGACCGAAGGGCCGGTGCCTGTGCGAATCTCGGAGAGGCGCTGGCGCGTGGTCAAGGCGCCTCCAAGGATCCCGCGCGTGCGCTGAGCCTCTATCAGAGGGCCTGCGATGCCGGCAACGCGCGGGGCTGTGCAGATCTGGGAGGCGCGTTGGTCCGAGGCGAAGGCATGGACAAGGACCTGAGGCGTGGAGCGGCGTTGCTCGAGCGTGCCTGCAACGCAGGAAACGCGCGTGGCTGCGCCAAGCTCGGTGAGCTCACGGCGGGCGGCGACGGGCTGCCGAAGGATCTCGAGCGCGCCGTCGCGCTGTTCGACCGTGCGTGTCGGGCCGGCAGCGGGTCGGGTTGTTCGGGCATCGAGCGGCTGCTCCTGAGCGGCACCAATGCGCCCAAGGATCCAACGCGCACCGTCGAGTTGTTCCAGCGCGCATGTGAAGCGGGCAGCAACGCAGGCTGTGTGGCACTCGGAGAGACGGTCGCGGCCGGGCGAGGCGTTGCGGCCAACCCCCGGCGCGCCGTGGAGCTTTTCGAACGAGTCTGTGAGCAGGGAGACGCTCAGGGTTGCACGGCTCTCGGAGAAATGGTGGCTCGCGGCGCGGGCACGCGCCGGGACCTCGCACGCGCCGCCGGGCTGTACGCGAACGCGTGCGACGGCGAACACGGACGCGGCTGCCTCAGGCTCGCTCGCGCTACTGCTTCGGGTCAGGGTGTGGCCAGGGACGCGGTTCGAGCCGTCGCGTTGCTCGAGCGGGCCTGCGATTTCGGCAGCGACAGAGCCTGCTCTGACTACGGCGAGCGCGTGCTCCGCGGTCGTGGCGTCGAGAAGAACCCCGAGCGTGCGGCACATCTGTTCCGGCGTGCGTGCGACGGTGGGAGCGCACGGGGTTGTGTGAGTCTCGCGCAGATGCTGGCGCGCGGGGACGGCATGGCCAACAAACAGCCCGAACGAGCGCTGGCCGTCCTGCGTCGAGCCTGTGACGGAGGAAGCGCGCGGGGCTGCCGATTGCTCCGGGTGCACGAGCGGTAGCGGCACTACCTTCTGCGCGCTCTGGCGCGACCCGCTTCGGTTTTGGCATGGGCGTCGCGAGTCTGCTCTGCCTTGGACACACGAAGGCGCAGCTCGCCGAGTTCACGTCGGACCGCCTCGAGGTCGTCGCGCATCTTGCGCTGCTCGCTGAGCGTCGAGTCCGCGAGGTTGCGCAGCCCTTCGCGTAGGCGTCGGGCAACGCGGCCGTCGCTCTCTCGTTCGAGTCGCCGGCCGAGCGCAGAACGGCTCCGCGGGGCGCCCACCGTCAGCAGGGCGTCCACGACGTCCATGCGCACCGAGGGATCCGTATCGTCCAGAAGGTCCTCGAGATGCTGTCGCACGTCACGCTCGTCCGACAGCTTCGCCAGGGCAAGGATGGCCGCGCGCCGTGCGCGGGCGCGGTAGCGAGGGTGCGTTCGCTCCCGGACAGCGGGAAGCGCCTCCTTCAGGCCCAACAGGCCGAGTCCGGCCAGCGCACCCGCGCGCACAACATCGGCCCAGGAGTCCCGGTCGAGCTGAGCGACGAGCAACTCGAGCGCCTCGCGCTGCCGTGTGGATCCGAGCGCGCGGCACGCCTCTGCCGCGACCATGTAGCTTTCGTCCTCGGCGACCATGGCCGACAGCGTTTGCACCGATTCGGCGCACCGGAACTCGCCGAGCGCTCCGGCGACCGCGCGACGTACTTTCGGGTGGCGCACCGCTCGGTTGTTCTGCAGCCAGGTCAGGGCCTCGGGCGCTCGGATCCGACCGAGACTTCGGGCCGCCTCGGCGCGGACCATCCACGGCTGCTTGGCGTTGGCGAGCGCCCGCCCCAGAGCGTCGATGGTGGTCACCTCGTCACGGCGCCCCAACGCTTGAGCCGCCACGGCTCGCAGCCGAGCCGTGGACCCCGCGAGAAGCTGCTGCGCGAGCATGTCGGCGGGAACCTCCCACTGGACCGAGCCCAAGACCCGCAGCTCGGGATCGAACGCCACCCAGTCCGGCCGTTCCGGGCAGGCCACGGTCAGAGTCTCGATCCGGGCCTGAGCCGTTTTCTTGTGACGGGTGATGCGTTTGCCGACCGCAATCGCGATTTCGAAGGGGAACTCAAAGGGCGGCGCACTGCCCGCCTCCTGCGTTTGCTCGACCTCGACCCATAGCAGGCCGTTTTCCCAGCTGACCTTCACTCTGAGCTCGGGATGCCCTGCACGGTAGACCCATTGGTCGAAGAAGAGCTCGAAGGAACGACCGCTGACTCCTTCCAAAGCGCGCTGCAGATCATTGGTTTCGACGAGTCCGAGCGCGTGCTCATCGAGGTACTTGCGCACTCCGCTCCAGAAGAGCCTGTCACCGAGCTCCCGGCGCAGCATGTGCAGCACCAGCGACCCTTTCTGGTACAGGTGCCTGTCGAACAAGTCGATCGGTTCCACGTACTCGCGGCACACGATGGGCCGGCGATACCGATCCTGCGCCTCCGACAAGTACGACTCGAGATCGCCAAGAAGCCCCCAGTCGTATTCGTCGCGCCCCAATCGATGTTCGCGCTCCACGTGCTCCAGAAACGTCGCGAAGCCTTCATTGAGCCAGGCGTGGGACCAGTCGCGGCAAGTCACGTAGTTGCCGAACCACTGATGCGCAAGCTCGTGAGCGATGAGATCGTTGCTGGTGACGTCCAGCGCCGCCCGCCGGTCGAGCAAGATGTGCTCGTACATCGTGGTCGCCGTCGTGTTCTCCATGCCTCCGAAAATGAAATCGCTGACCACGACTTGCGAGTAGCGGCTCCAAGGGTAGGCCAAGCCCGTCACCTTGCTGAACAGCTCGACCATCCGCGGTGTCTCGGAGAAGGTCCGCCGCGCGTCCGCTTCTCTTCCGATCGGCACGAAATAGGCAATCGGCACGCGCCGTCCATCCGCCAGTTTCGCCGACCGATCCTCGAGCACGTCGAAGTGCCCGGCAACGAGCGTGACCAGGTAGCTCGGATGCGGATGGCTCATGCGGAAATGATAGGTCCAGTGGCCCTGCGCCCTGGGTACCGCTTTCCCGGAAGCGTCGCGAGTCGAGGCCGACCCGCGGCCGCCGGGTGTGCGCGACTCCACGAGATCGCCATTGGACAGAACCGCGAAGCCCGCAGGCACCTCGACGCGCAGCTCGGTCGTGAGCTTCGCGTGCGGTTTGTCGTGACAGGGAAACCAATGGCGTGCGTCCTCGTCCTGGCATTGCGACCAGATCTGAACGGGACGGTCGCGAACGTTCTCGTCTGGCGCCAAGAAGTACAGACCGCGTCTGGGTGTGGCGCGATAGCGGACCGTCAATGAGCCCCGCTCTACCGAGCGCTGCACGAACACCCTGATCGCGTCACCGTCGTAGTCGTAGCGCGCAGGCGACTCGGTCCGCCGTCGCCCTGGCTTCAGGCGCACGCTCTGGATCTCGAAACCCACCGCGTCGAGCTTGAGCTCGCTCGCGTCCGGGTCAACCCGCTCGAAGTCGACTCGGGCCGTCCCGCTGACGGACCGCTGGGCTGGGTCGAGAGCCAGGCTCAACGCCAGGTGAAGCATCCGAAACGGGCGAGGCCGTTCGTATTGACGCTGCGTACCAGCGAGCGCGAAGGGCATGTGAGCCGCAGCGCACGCACAGCGGGCGTGGTGCCGAGAGACAGTGCTCATGTCCGAGGACTACCGGATACTAGCCGTACGCCCGACTCGCAAGGGATTTGCCGCCCAGAGGCGGAGGCGCTCATTTGTTCACATCTGCGGTTCGACTCGGGTTCTGGGGGGTTCTGGTCGACTCCGTTGTCGTTGCGGGTCAGCGGCTGGCTTCGTACAGTCCGCGCTGTGACAATGACGCTGACCGGTGAGGTGGAACGTATCACCTTCGAGAACGAAGAGACCAGCTTCCGCGTCATTAGGGTCGGTTCGGTCCATGGTCAACCCGGGCTCGTGGGCCCGATCACCGTTGTGGGCACGTTCCGCGCAGTGGGGCCGGGCACCCGGGTGCGCGTGACCGGTCAATTCGTGCGCGATGCGCGTCATGGCGAGCAGTTCCGCGCCGACACGCTAATCGCCGTGGAGCCTACTACCGTGGAGGGTCTGGAGAAGTACCTCGGTTCTGGAATGGTCCCGGGCGTCGGACCCGGGTTCGCACGGCGCATTGTGCGCACCTTCGGACTGGAGACTCTCGAGATCCTGGATCGAGATCCCGGTCGTCTGCGTCAGGTACCTGGGCTTGGCGAACGTCGCATCGAGGCCATTCGCGCGAGCTGGACCGCTCGGCGGGCTCTGAACAGTATCATGCTGCTGCTGCAAACCCATGGAGCCTCGGCCGCGCTCGCACTGCGTATCTACAAGCACTACGGCGATCGCGCGGCATCGGTGGTCGAGCGTTCTCCCTACCGACTGGCGCTCGAGGTGCGCGGCATCGGCTTCCTGACCGCCGACCGACTGGCACGTTCGCTCGGGATCTCCGGGGATCATCCGGAGCGCGCGCAAGCCGGGGTATGGCACGAGCTTGGAGAGCTCGCCGAGTCGGGCCATACCGTCGTTGCCCGCGCCGATCTCGTCGCGCGCGCCGCCGCGATGCTGGAAATCGCACCGGAGCACGTGGAGGCGGCCACGGATGCCCTGTGGGGTTCCGGGCGCGTGGTCTGTGACGACGTGGGCGTGTCCCTGGCGCGCCTGTACGAGGCAGAGCGGGCCGCGGCCGAAGCCCTGGGGCGCCTTGCGAGGTCTTCCGCCCGTGAGCTCGAGGGTGTCACGACGGCTCTCGAGCAGTTCGAACGCGGAGCGGGGCTGACGCTTGGCAGGGCTCAAGTCGAGGCGATCGAGACCGTGGCGCGGCACAAGGTGGTGATCATCACGGGCGGCCCCGGCGTAGGCAAGACTACGCTCGTCAGAGCCGTGCTGAGCGTCATGACTCGAGCGAGGCTGGACGTCAGGCTTGCGGCGCCCACCGGCAGGGCCGCGAAGAGGCTCAGCGAGGCGACCGGGCGTACGGCGACCACACTGCACCGTCTGCTCGAGTTCGACCCGCGCTCCGGCAGATTCGTGCGAGACACGGAGCACGCGCTCGAGACGGACGCTCTCATCGTCGACGAGGCGTCGATGGTCGACGTAGCCCTCGCTGCTGCCTTGACGGGAGCGTTGCCGACGACGGCGCGTTTGGTGCTCGTCGGTGACGTCGATCAGCTGCCGTCGGTGGGACCCGGTGCGTTCCTGCGTGACGCGATCGACAGCGGCGTCGTTGCCTGCGTGCGGCTCAACGAGATCTTTCGCCAGGCCGAGCAGAGCCGCATCGTCCAGAACGCCCACCGGATCCTGCGCGGCGAGATGCCCAGAGGCAGCAGTCTGGAACAGGCCCAGGCGGATTTCTTCGTCATTGCGCGCAAGGATCCCGAGGAGGCGGCCAAGCTCATTGAAGAGGTCGTCGTGCACCGGATCCCGCGCCGCTTCGGGATGAACGCCGTGGACGATATTCAGGTGCTGTGCCCCATGCACCGTGGGGCGGCTGGCACGGTGGCGCTCAACCAAGCGCTGCAGCAGAGACTGAACCCCGAGGGTGACTCGCTCGTCTCACGCGGGCAGACACTGCGCGTCGGCGACAAAGTCATGCAGACGCGCAACGACTACGAACGCGAGGTATTCAACGGCGACGTGGGACGTATCACGGCCGTCGAGCCGGTGGAGCGACGGTTGGTCGTGCGTATCGACGAGCGGGACGTCATCTACGAGGAAGACGACGTCGAGGCACTGACGCTCGCCTACGCGACCAGCATCCACAAGAGCCAGGGCAGCGAGTATCCTGCCGTCGTCGTGCCGGTGCTCGCGGCGCACTTCGTCATGCTGTCGCGCAATCTCATCTACACGGCCGTGACGCGAGCGCGCCGGCTCTGCGTGCTGGTTGCCGATCCCAGGGCGATCGGCATCGCCTTGGGGGAGACGCGCCGCGAACAGCGGAGCACGCGCCTCAAGGGCCTGCTGCTGGCGGCCCAGGCCGCTCTGGAAGCTACTCCGGAATCGTGAACGACTTGGCGACCGTCACGGCACTGCCGCTGAACGACGGCACCTTGGCGCGTCGGAACACGCCCGCCACGCAGCTGCCGACCTTGGTGCCCTGGAATGCACCACCGACGACTTGGACGCCCGTGACGCGACCGCTCGGCGCGAACGTCACGAGGGCTTTGCCAGAGCCTTTGGGTCCGTCCAGGCGCCTGCACGCGGTGCACTGAGACGCGACGGTCGACAACGCGGCGACAGCGGCCCTCTTGTCGAAGCTCGCCACCCCGGTCGACGGCTTGTCTTTCACCTCGACGGGAGGTTCGGCCTTCGCCGTCGTAGTGGACTTCCCGTCGTCCTTCTTGGTCGTGGTCAGGCTTTTCGCGGAGCTCGTGTCCTTGGTGGAAGTCGTTCTGGTGCTTTTCTGGGCTTGACCACCGGCAACCGCTGGCGTCGCCTTGGCCGTGGCTTCCGTCCCGCCTGCGTCCGCGGCCGCGTCGGCCTTCTCCGCTTCGGGCTTCGGGGCCGCGGCGGCCCCCGTTTCCTTTTCCTTGGTGGCCACGGCGGCCGAGGCCCCTGCATCGACCTTGTCGTTCTTCGCCGTCTCTTGCTGGTTCATCAGCATGATGACCGCCACTGCAAGCCCGCCGATAACCATGGCCGCGAACATTGCCAAGAGCACCGGCAGGGTCCTGCGCACGCCGGTCGCCGGAGGCGCTGGTATCGACGCGACGACAACGGGCTCGGGCTTGGGCGGCGGAGGTGCCGGAGCCGTGGCGAGGTCGGCGGTACCGAAAGCAAGCAGCTGCGCTGGTGTTGTGGCGGCGCTGCCCAGACCCAGTATCTCGTCCAGGCTCTTGGGGCGCTTGGGTTCGGGCCTCTTGGCGGCAGTGGGCTGCATTTCGGCTTTCAGCGCCTGCAGCGACAGCTGTCCCGAGCTCTCGGGCGGCGCGACTGCACTGGCCTCCATCTCCCCGGCGTCGATGTCGACTTCGAGTTCATCCGACTCCTTGGCCCCTGCCGGCGGGAATGCTGCAGGAGCTTTGGGACCCGACACCGTGGTGGGTTTGGGCGTGGCAGCCGCAGCGGCGGGCTCTCTCTTCGCCCCCCTGTCGATCGCGGCTTTCAGCTCTGGGACTTCGAGCACGGGTAGCCAGTCGTCCCAGCCCTCGCGCCAAACGTATGCTTCCTCGGAAATCGTTCCGGATTTCCATCCGGCTACGATTTCCGCGACGGTCATGTTCTGCTCGTCCGACTCGCCCAGATTGACCCACCACGGACTCTCCTCGGCGGGCTTGGTTGCGACGGCACCGGCCCGCGGTGCTGGCAACGCTCCCGGCGCTGTGCGAACGGGAGCCACCACGGGCTTGAGCGTTCCCGCGCGAGCGGGTAGCGCGACTCCTGCGGCCGCTGGCTTCGACGCTGCCGACGTCCTCGGGGGCGGCAACGAGGCCCCTGGCTTCTGCACAGTGGCTGCAGGAGGAACGCTCTTCGATACCTCGCTCGCCAACATGGTCTTGGCAACGTCGGACGTCGCATCCACCACGAGCCGAGTTCCACACGACTTGCAGCGAACCTTGACACGCCGTCCCTTGACCTTGTCATCGGCGATGTTGTTCGGGGCACCGCACGAAGAGCAATTGACTTTCATCGCTTCGGGTCTCCTAACCGCCTGCCGGTCGGAATGACGCCGGGCAGCCTAGTACAAAGCCTTGCGTCCGTGAGCCCTGAAGGCCGGCATTCTACCAGCCCTGGAAGGTTGTGCCTACCCTGTTCCGAATTCGGCCATTCGTTCGGGCCAGGAGCAGGGTCGTCGTGACCCGCCCGGAGACCCGCCCAACGCCAACCGCGATTTGCCATGCCGGGCCCCAGGCGGAAACGCCGGCGCCAGGCGCGCGGTCGAGTAGCGACGCCCTGCCGGCGACGGTCGTGCTACCAAGGCTCTGGTTGTGCTTCCCGGCGAACTGGAGCTCATCGAGGAAATCTCCATCGATGGTGTGGAGCACCCGGACGAGGGTGTCGGTCCTGACTGGCCCCACCGCGTCGGAGAAGTGATCGGCGGTCGCTACAAGCTGACGGCCGTCATCGACGCCGGTGGACAGGGCGTTGTCTATCGTGCCCTCGATCTGGCCGGGCACGATGAGGTCGCCGTCAAGATGCTCAAGAGCGCCGCTGCGCACAACTCCGAGTGGCGTGAGCGGATGTTTCGGGAGGCGCAGGCACTGGCAGCCCTGTCCGGGACATCGGCGGTGCGTGTCTTGGACCAACGATGGACCAGCGACGGTATGCTGTGTCTGGTGATGGAGCTGCTCCACGGAGCCGACCTGGAGACGGTTCTCGAGAGGCTACGTCGCCGCGGAGTCGGTTTTCCGCTCGACGGGCTCGATTTGGTATTTGCACCGGTCGTCTCGACGCTCGAGCGAGCGCACGAACAGGGCATCCTGCACAGGGACCTCAAACCGGCGAACATCTACGTCGTCGACGCTCCCGAGCGTCCAACCGTGAAGCTCCTGGATTTCGGCTTCGCCAAGTTCCTCCGCATGCGAAGCTTCACCTTGGCAGGAACCGTCGCGGGCTCGCCCAGCTACATCGCGCCCGAAACCTGGATGGGATTCGGTCCGCGTGTCGACCATCGCATTGACGTCTACAGCCTGGCGGCCGTGCTCTTCCGCACGCTCGGCGGCCGGCCCCCCTTTGTGGCCCGCGATGTTCCCGCGCTCTGCCAGATGGTGACCACGGCGCCGCGACCGAGCCTGACGGCGCTGCGGCCCGAGCTGCCGTCCGCCGTCGACGCGTGGGTTGAGCAATCGTTGGCAATCGAACCGGAACACCGCTTCATGTCCGTACGGGCCGTGTACAACGCCTTGCGTACGGCACTGCGCCTACCGAGCCTCGACGAGGATCCGCGAGCGCGCAGGTAGCGCGTCTCTTGGAGCCAGCCGGCGCAAGGTGAGGCACGGCCGTCCGGAGTCAGTGGGGGCGGCATCGCGGGGAAGCCTTGCGCAGGTGGCGAACGTTTCAAGTCGAATTGCGCGGTCTTCGCCGCACGCGCCAATGTGTCGGACGTGGCGGATGTGGGTCATATTGCGCCAGCACGTCCCAGACTGGGGCACCCCCCTGCCGGCGCGCTCGGCTTCGCAGACCGAGTTCAGGTCGGGGCACGGACTTTGCTTGCGCGGTGGAGCAGTCCATCTCGAAAGGAGTCTCAAGATGAACATCACGCCGGCAGCCAGCGCTCATCTCGACGGCCTACTTCGACGGATCCATGCGCCACACTCCGCCGTGATTCGATTGGTGCCACAGTCCGGGAGCCTGTCACTGCACACCGACATTGCGCGACCCGACGACGTCGTCTTCAACAACGGCGCCAGGGCGGTGCTGGTCGTCGACAGGCAGGTCGAAGCGATCTACGCCGACAGGACGCTCGACGTTCGGACCACCGACGAAGGGATCTCTCTGATTCTGGCGGAGCGTTCTTGACCACCGTCTGACGGAGGGGCGCCGGCCCCCGGTCCGTGTTCAATGGTCGATACGAAGCGCGCCCGAGCATTTGGGCCCAGCCTCCCGCTTCGTGCTAGACGGTCCGTGGTTGTCTTGTCAGAGCCGCTGATCGCTCGTCGCTTCGCTGTTGTGGCTGCACTGCTGGCCACGACCACGGCCCTCGCTCTGCCCGATGCCGTCGCGCCGCCCGCCTCGGTGTCGCTGCTCTCTGAGCTGTCTTTCGAGCGGACGAGCCTGCCGAACGGCATGCGCGTGGTCACCAGCGTCGACCGCTCCGCTTCGACCCTGGCAGCTTGCTTGGTGCTCCCGGTCGGTTCGCGCGACGAGCCTCCTGGTGCGCTGGGAATGGCCACCCTAGAGCAGCAGGTCGCTCTGGAGGGCGTTCGGGGCGACGATGTCTCGGACCAGGTGCGCCAGCACCGAGGCCAAGAGTCCTCGGCGGTCGGCGTGGAAGCAACGAGCTATTGCGTGGATCTGCCCTCGGGTGAGCTAGAGCTCGCGATCCGCCTGCTCGCCGCGCGCCTGAACGCTCCGCCGCCCACTCCGGATTCGTTCACGCGGCTTTCGCTTCGCGTACAAGAGCAGGCTAGCCATGCGCTTGCCGACGACGCGTCTCGAGCGGGGGCGGTCAGACTGCAGAAGCTCGCCTACGAGGGGTGTGCGCCCTACGAGAACGAACCCGTTGCCTCGGCGCAGGCTATCGACAGCGCAGCCGCTGCGCGCGCCCGGGACTTCTACGTCCAGCACCACGTGCCTCGAGGGGCTGCCGTTGTCGTCGTCGGCAACTTCGACCCGGATGCGGCCGTCTACCTCGCTCGGGCCAGGTTCGGCAGCACCAGTCCGCAGAGTACGGGCCCGCGTGACACGAGCGAGTCGGCGCCGGCGCTGCCCCATCGCACGAGCGAGCGATACAGCTCGCTCGAAAGGCCCGAGGTGCAGACGGCCGAGCTGCTGTTCGGCTGGGTCGCGCCGCTGCACGACATGCGGGAGCGCGCCGCCTTCGATTTGGCCGCCGCTGTGCTGGCGCTAGGGCAGGGCTCGCGGCTCGACCGACTGCTGGTGGACAAGCGGCCCTGGGCCAGCGAGGTCCAGGCGCGAACCGAGCGGCTCTACGGACCGGAGCTGCTCTTGCTGCGCGTGCTGGCCAAGAACCGAGCCGACCCCGTCGAAATCTCGAAGCTGGTCGAGGCCGAGCTCTTCCGGTTCGCCAACGCAGGGCCGAGCGCTGAGGAGCTCCGGCGAGCGCGCGCGGAGTTGACCGATGATTGGCGGCGTCGATTGTCTTCGAACGTCGCGCGAGCGCGACAGCTCGGACAGTTCGAGGCAGTCTGGGGCACCGCAGAAGCTCTGAAGCAGAGAATCGCCGCGTATGCCAGTATCACCCCGACGGAAGTACGGGACGTGGTCCGCGCCTATCTGCGGCCGTGGCAGAAGACGCACGTCGCAGTGCAGCCGAAGACAGCGCTGACTCAAGTCACGGCAGCGCCGCCCAAGAGGTACCACGTCGTCCGACCCAACGAGAATCTAACGCGCATAGCGAAGCTCTATGGCGTCGGCGTGAGCGAACTGTCCGCGATGAACGAGACCGGGCGCGACGGCGCCATCCATCCGGGACAGAAGCTCGAGCTTCCGCGTAGCGCACGAGTACCCAAGCCGCCGCGCAGCCACACCATCAAGAAGGGTGATTCGCTGCTGGGCATCGCCAAGCACTTCGGCGTGAGCGTGGCGGACATCGTCCAGGCCAACGGCCTGCGCAGGAACAAGCCGATCCAGCCGGGCCAGAAGCTGGCCATCCCGCCCTCCTCGGCGCCAGCCGCGCGGTAGACCGTCCTCGGGGCGGGTCGCCGAGACCGGAGTCCGGGCGCGACCGTGGGCCGGCCGGGGCACGGAGCACGACGACCTGCTAGATCTCGCGACCGTGGCACGTGACGTCATATCGGTCGATGGCTTGGAGCTCGATTGCGTCGTGGGTCTGTACCCGAACGAGCGCAATCGACTGCAGCCCCTGCGTATGGACATCGAGCTCGACTGCGACACCGAACGCGCAGCCGAAAGCGGCAAGCTGTCGCTGTCGATCGACTACGAGGCGATCGTCTCTCAGCTCGTGTTCTTGCTGCAGAGTTGTCGCTTCAAGCTACTCGAAACGGCGGCGCACGTGCTGGCCCGGTACCTGCTGGCGCCACCCGGCCCCGGTGAGCGACGCGCGCAGGTCGAGGGAGTCCGCTTGCGGCTCTCCAAGCCCGGCGCGCTGTACGGCCGAGCTGTCCCCACCCTGAAGATCGCGCGCGCGGCCGAATGGGTGAAGCTGAGGACGGATCCCAAATCCTTCGGCAGCGTGGACGTCATCGATGAAACGGCAGACGCGGGCATCTACCGGCTCAACGTCGCGCCGGGGCGGGCGATTCCACTGCACATTCACCAGCGCATGCAGGAGTCGGAGATGGTGCTGAGCGATGGCCTGCTGTGCCAGGGTCACCCAGCGCGTCGCGGAAGTGTTCGACGTTGGCCGCTCTGCGCCCCGCACACCTACTCGAACCCGACCGAGCGCCACCAAACCGTTCTCTGCGTGAACACGCCGCCTTTCGCGGATGACGACGAAATCCGTGTCCAGGGCGAACCCGCGCACGTTCACCCAGAGCCCGGGTGGCTGGGCGGGTAGGCTGGAGCACCTACTGTGCAACCGCGGCGTCTTCTTGCGTGGGTCGCCGTTGCGGCGCTTTCGCGTGCTGGTCCGCCGCCTCGGCGTCGGAAGCCCGGGCGGACTCCGCGCCGACCTGCTTGGCGGCGGTGTCCTTCGCGTCGGTGTCGGCATCCGTGACGCTACCGTCTGCTCTGGCCTCGACCTTCCTCGCGTGATAGCGCGGGGGCTCGCCTGGCCCGGCATAGTCGGTCCAGAACGCCGACACATCCCGAGTGTCCAGGTGCACGAACGTGGAGTTCGGGTAGTAGCCCACACCGACGTTCTCGAGCGTGTGCAGGTAGTCGCGCAGGGCCTCGTTCGGCACGCCAGGGATCGAGAAGTCCATGGCGCGTCCGTGCTTGTGTCGCGACTCCTGCGAGAAAGATGTGTTGCGCCAACCACTGACCAGCCGCACCGATCGTCCGCCGAACTCGTCGCTTACTCGCGCGAGCAGCTGCAGCAGACGCGTGTCCATGAGCGCATTGTTGCGCGGCCACGCCATGACCAGCGAGATGGCTTTGCGTGCGGCCGGCAGCACGCGCCGCCCCTTGCCCACCAGGTAGCCCGACCACTGCCCGTGAAAACCGACCAGCGTCACGTATCCGCGTCGCCGCGGCTTCTGCACATACTTGGCCCAGGAAGGGGCGCGCCGTCTGGCCGCCGTGCGATCGGCTTTTTTGCTCCGCGCTGCTTCGCTGTGGCCAGCAGCAGCGGCCGCGGCAGATCCAGGAGTGCCCGGAATGACAAGCGTCTGGCCGGGGTGAATGCGATCGCTGCGACGGATCCCGTTGGCCTGGCACAGTGCATCGATGCTGACTCGGTATCTCTTCGCGATACTGCCCAACCGCTGTCCGCGCGCCACGACGTGTGTGCCCGCGGGCGGGCGTTTCATCGCGGTGGACACATGCGGCGCCGCCTTCTCCGGCGTCGCGTCGCGGCCAGGCTTTGCCGATGGCGTCGACTCGGCGCGGCTTCGAGCGGCGCTGCCGTCCTTGTCGGAACAGTCGGGGATCAGGAGCCGCTGCCCCGGGTGAAGCCGGTCACTCCTGCGAATGCCGTTCGCATTGCAGATCGCCGCGATGCTCACGTGGTAGCGTTTGGCGATGCTGCCCAAACGCTGCCCCTGGGCAACGACGTGCACACGCGGAGTGGACGAGCTCGCAGCCGAGGCGATCCCCGTGCTAATCGAAAGGATCAGCGCGATCAGGACAGCGAACCATCTCGGCAGGTACTGCATCGTCGGCAAGCCTGACGCTCGATGGCCGACTCGTAAACCGTCCAGTGGCCGCTTGTCCAAGTTCCTGCGCAGCGACGATCCGTATAGGCCGAGCGGCCGCTCAGTGGTGCTCTCCCTGACCCTCGGACTGCACAGCCGCAATCTCGGCTTCGAGCCGTTCCCACTCCTCCATTCGCGATCCCAGCTCGCGTTCGAGCTCGGCCTGCTCGAGCCGGAGCTGCTCGAGCCGCTCCTTGGGTGTGTCGCGGAAGAAGTCGGGCTGGCAGTACATGGCGCTGATCGCCTGTTTGCGGCTCTCGAGCTCTTCGATCGCGCACAGGACGGCATCGCGTTTCTGCGGAAGCGTCTTGAGTAGGTTCTTGCGGCGCCTCTGCGCGAGTGTCACTTCGTCCGCCTGTGGTCGGGTGCGCGTCCGCGAGCGCGCCTCTTTGGCCCGCCGAAGCACCGCGTCGCTGTCGAGGTGGTCGTCTCCGCACGAGGCCACGTATTCGTCGTAGCTTCCCGGATAGTCGCGTCGACCATCCGCTCGGAGCTCGATGACACGCGTGGCAAGCTGCGACACGAACCAGCGATCGTGTGACACGAAAAGCAGCGTTCCCTCGTAGGTCCGCAGCGCAGAAACCAGGGCCCGGATTGCCTCGACATCCAAATGATTGGTGGGTTCGTCGAGCAACAGGACGTTGGGTTCCTGCACCGTCAGCTGCGCGAAGATGAGGCGCGCGGCTTCTCCGCCCGACAGGACGCCCAGCCGCTTGTCGACGTCATCGCCCGAAAACAGCACCAGCCCGAGCCGAGAGCGCACGGTGCCGGTGGTCGCGGTCGGACAGAAACCCCAGAGATAGTCGAGCGCCGAAAGCCTGCTATCCTGCAGCAGCTCCAGGTGGTTCTGTGGGAAGTAGGCCATGCTCACGGCATGTCCCCAGCGTACGGTGCCCGCGTCCGCTTCCAGACGTCCTGCCAGAATACGCAGCAGCGTCGACTTGCCAATGCCGTTGGCGCCGATGATGGCGAGCCGCTCGCTGCGGCGAACCAGGAGCGACACGTCGCTGAGCACGGGCTTCGTTCCGTAGCTCTTGGCGAGTTCCTTCACTTGTAGCACGTCGCGCCCACTCGAGCGGCGCGGCGTGAAGCGGAAAACCGGCACCCGCCGAGACGTGCGCACGACCGCCGGCAGCTCGATACGTTCGATTTGGCGCAGCCGGCTCTGAGCTTGCCGTGCCTTGGTGGCCTTCGCACGGAACCGCTCCACGAACGCGAGCTGCTCGTCGATCCGTTTGCGGACGCGGTCCGCTTCCGCCTCCATGCGCGCGGCCGCGGCCTCTTTCTGTTGCGTGAACTCCGCATAGTTCCCGGTGTATTGGGTCACCGTGCCGTAGTCGACATCCAGGATGTGCGTCGCGACGTTGTCGAGAAAACGTTGATCGTGCGAGATGACGACGACCGCGCCCGAGTAGGTCGACAGGAACTTCTCGAGCCACCGGATCGAAAGGATGTCGAGGTGGTTCGTGGGCTCGTCGAGCAACATGATGTCCGGAGAGCCCACCAGCACCTGCCCGAGCAGCACCCGCAGCTGGTGTCCGCCCGAAAGCCTCCCGAGCGGCTGCCGCAGTGCATCGAACGCCACGCCGAGCCCCGTCAGTACGGCGCTCGCGCGCGCCTCGAGCGAGTACGCTTCAGTCGCCGCGAGCTTGTCCTGCAGGTCGGCTATCCGCGAAGCATCTACCGTGCCAGTCTGTGTCAGACTCGCTTGCTCGGTCAACGCTGACCAGGCGGTCTCGTGACCCATCATGGCTACTTCGACGACCGGCTGCTCGTTGCTCTGGAAGCGGTCCTGACGCAGCACGCCGATCCCGGCATTCTTGGCGCGGTTTATGCTTCCGTCGCTCGGCGGTTCGGACCCGGCAAGGATGTTGAGGAGGGTCGTCTTGCCGGAGCCGTTGGCTCCCACCAGGCCATAGCGGCGACCCGCAACAAGCTCGAACGTGACGTCTTGGAACAAAGTCCGATTTCCAAAGGTCTTCGCCAGACGATGCACTGCCAACATGGAAAGGCCCGAACCGTAGAGCGACAACCCGCGGTCCGCCAGGCGGAGCGGTTGCAGGGGGACCCGGAGCATCGATCCGCCAGCAAAACCCAGGGCTTGGTCCAGTGGCCGTGGCCCGATTGCTACCAGCGCTCGAGCTCGGCGCGCGCTTTCGTGCCAACGCGCTTCTTGTGCCAACCTGCTTTCGTGCCAGACCCAGTGGCGCGCGACCCCGTGGACCCGGAGTGACGACGCCAGAGAGCAAGCCGGCACGGAACGATGCGACAGACCCTGGCGTGGCAGACCCGCGCGTGACCCGAGCCCGAGCAGCAGGACTGTGTCCGAGTTGGCGAAGGCTGTCTGCATTTGCGTGCCAATCATCCGCAGCAGAGACGCGCCAGTTTCCGGGCCTACATTGGGCCCGCGTCGCGCACAAGATTCGGGAGCAGCAATGTGGACCCGCTTGACGCCAAAGCGGTCGCTAGCTATTGTCCAGGTATTCGGCACGGGTTCTGTTCGAAGTCCGAACGCAGCAGCGATATGCGATCTCCAGCACGGAGCTCAAAGCGGAACATGGCGGGCAGCCCCGGCCGAATAAGGGAAGCGTCGAAAGGAGGTGTCCTGCACCCAAACAGCTCCTGGCCTCCGCCAGTTGCGAAGTTGCGGTGCAGTTTCGGCTGTGCAGGACGAGAGTAGAGTGTTGAAAGCAACACGTTAAGTCACGATGCAGGCGTGATTGGACCGGTGCTCTATCGAGCACAGGACCGAACAGGAAGGTAGCGAGACGGGAACCCCGGACGCTCTGAGCAGCCGTGGTTCCCGTTCGCTGTTTTTGTTGCCCGGTTTGGTGGTCTGTCGCGTGGGGAGGCAGGGGGCGGGGGCTTGGGTCCCAGGGGGTAGCGGGTTGAGCCACGGAGTGCTGCGGGTTCGACAGGGCCCGCCGTACGCTGGACGAGGGATCGTCGTGTTCGCCGGGTTTTCAGCTCTGGCTTGGGGCGGGTTCATCGCGTAACATCACGGCCGATAGACATTCAGTCATCCACGGAGCTCACGATGGCTTCTGTTCGATCCAACCCTGCAACTGCTGCCAGCGCCCGACACAATCCGCGTTCTGCCTCGGCGGAGACGTTCGAGATCCCGATGAACCGGGTCAACCCGATTTGGTACGTCGTCGTCGTTCTGGCGGTGGTTGGAATCGTCGGCGCGATCATGTACGCGCGTCGTCCCAGTAGGAAGGCACCCTCTGCGGAGCCGGCACAGACCGCACGGCCTGCCACGGAGACCAAAGAACAGCTGGCCGCTCGGCGTGAGCACATGGAGATCACCCAGAAGAGCATGGCCCGAGCGGCCAAAACGCCTGCAGGGGCTGAGGCAGCGGCCAAGGAGAACGAAGCCGCCGCGCCCTCTGGAGCTGCAGTCGGCGCGGCCGCGCCGGTCCCGAAAGCGGCCAGGGCAGCGGTGACCGAGCCAGCACCCAAAGCAGCTAGCCCGAAACCCGCACCTCGCAAACAGCTCGATGCTCTCGACAAGATGGGCGACGATCTTGCGGGGCAGCTGCAGTAGCCCCCGGACAATCGGCCGCGCGGGCCTGACTGGCCAGGGAGCGGGATTGTGGCAAACTGCAGGACCCCGTGGACCCGTGGGAGACCCAACATCGCACGATTTTGCTCCGACGCACCGGGGGTGCGTGTGCATTCTGCGGCGGCGGCATTTCGAGCCGCTTTGGCAGCGGCTGGAGCGTCGCACGCTGGATCCATACTCCTGACCCGCTCCGAGCACGGGGCTCGAGCGCTGATGTCCCAGGGAATCTCTGGCCGGTCTGCGCGCAGTGCGCGGACGAAAAGGGGGACATGGACGGCCACGAGTACATCGCGGTGCGGCTCGAGCGAGGCAGCCCCGTGCACCCGCGATGGCGGGCGTACGCACGGATCGCTGCGAACGTCGTTGGGGGCGATGACGTATCTGTTGCCGAGCGTGAGTCGGGTCGCCACGCCGTGTAGGGTCCCCACCTCACTTCGGCGATTCGGAGCGGCGCTCCAGACGGCGTACGAGCTCGAGCTGGGAGAGAACGGACGCTACGGCGGTCTCCACGCGCAGCACTCGGTCGCTGACGCGCACGGGTCTGAAACCGACTCCACAGAGACTCCTCTGCTCGGCCTCGATCCAGCCGCCCTCAGGCCCGATTGCGACGATGGCTGACCGGTGCCGGGTGCCGAGCGCAGCGGCCTCCAGCGGCGACTCGGCATTGGGTTGAGCGAAGAGCCGCAGCTCGCCCGACGCTGGGAGGCTGAGGCGCTCATGAACGAACGGAACGAACAGCCGGTGAACCTCTACGCCGGGGAGCTGCGGGTCGCCTGCCTGCTCGGCGCCGAGCCACAGGTCGGCGGCGATGGAATCGAGCGCGAGCTTCGGGCTCTCGAAGTAGCTCGCCTGCACCCTCCAGGCATTGACCAAGTCGATGTGTGCCACGCCCAACGCGGCGACCGACTGAAGAACTCTCGAGAGCACCTTCGGACGCGGAATGGCCAGGACCAATCGGACGGCTGGAGGCGGGGGTGCTCGACCCGTCAGCACCACCCGCATCAGGATCCCGGTGGGGCCGTCCTCGAGTACCTCCGCCGCCCCCAGTCGACCGTCGGTGATGCCGACACGGAGCTGGCGTCCCGGGCCCACACCGAGCACGGTCCTCAGATGTTGGGCCCTTCGGTCAGACACCCGCGCGCATCCCTTTTCGTCGACTTCGCAGGGCTTGAGCAGGACCAAGTTCACCAGACGCTACGGTACTACGAATTGGCGGTCGGTCAGGGCG
>JAFGIS010000097.1 GCA_016929495.1 Polyangiaceae bacterium
AACCTGGTGCGGGTGCACGAGGAGCTCGGCGCCGCGGGCATCGACGTGGGCTACACTACGCTCACGGCCTTCTGCCGCCGTCACCAGCTCGGTGTCGAGCCGAAGTGCCCGGCAGGGATCTACGGCTTCGCGCCGGGCCAGGAGATGCAGCATGACACCTCGCCCCACCATCCGGTGATCGCTGGTTGTCCCCGGCTGGTACACTGTGCGAGCCTGGTCCTGTGCTACTCGCGGATGCTCTACGCTCAGGTGTATCCGCGCTGGACACGCTTCTGGTGCAAGGTCTTCCTGACCGAGGCCATCGCCTACCTAGAGGGGTCCGCGGCCGACTGTATGCTCGACAACTCGAGCATCATCATCGCCCATGGTACCGGCGAAGACGCAGTCGCTGCTCCGGAGATGACGGCCCTCGCTACTCACTTTGGCTTCACGTTCCGGGCTCACGAGCTCGGCGATAAGGACCGCTCTGCTCGCGTCGAGCGGCCGTTCCACTACGTCGAGCACAACTTCTACCCGCATCGCACTTTCCAGGATGTCCGGGACCTCAACGGCCAGCTGCGCGGATGGTGCGACAAGGTCAACGCCGGTTACAAGCGCTCGCTGCGGGCGGCCCCCCGCGAGCTGTTCGCCGTCGAGCGTCCGCAGCTCAAGCGGTTGCCCGCCTACGTGCACCCGCCGACCGAAGTCCATCACCGCACCGTCGACAGCCTCGGTTACGTCACCGTCCACACCAACTCCTACTCGGTGCCCGCCGCCCTGCTCGACCGCCAGCTCGACGTGCTCGCCACCAAGGATCAGATCCGCATCTTCGATGGGCATCGCCTGGTTTGCGAACACGAGCGTGCCGAGGACGGCGGCCAGCAGCGCTTCACGCTGGACGAGCATCGTGATGAGCGACGCGCCCTGCGTTCGGCGAAAGCCCAGCCCTGCGCCCAGGAAACCGTGCTGAGTGCGGCTGCCCCCGAGCTCGGCGAGCTGGCCCGCCAGCTCAAACGCCGCCACCCCGGCCGTGCCATTCGAGCGTTGCGCCGTCTGCACCAACTCTACCTCGACTACCCCACCGACTCTCTGGTTGAAGCCGTTCGCCGCGCTCTCGACCATGGCCTGTACGACCTCGGCCGCATCGAGTCGCTCGTCTTGAGCCTGCTCAGCGGCAACTTCTTCCGCGAGCCCACCCCGCAGGCACACCCGGACGACAACGCGCACCAGGACGACAACGCGCAGCAGGACGACGACGCACAGCAGGACGACGACGCACAGCAGGACGACGACGCACAGCAGGACGACGACGCACAGCAGGACGACGACGATGGCCCAGAAGACCCCGCCCGAGACTGACGAGCTCGATCAGCTCCTCATCAGCCTGAAGCTACCCCGCATTCGCGAAATCATCGGGCGTGAGCTCGAAACCGCGACCAAGTCGCAGCCGAGCTACTCCGCTTTCGTAGCGCGCCTTCTGCGCGAAGAGCTACAAGATCGTCAGCGGCGCAGCGTCGAGTACCGCATCAAGCAGGCGCGGCTCCCAGAACGCTGGTCCATCGAAACCTTCCCCTTCAAGCGCCAGACCTCGCTCCGTGCCTCCGCCATCCGCGAGCTCGCCGGGCTCGACTTCGTCACTCGCGCCGCCAATCTCGTCTTCATCGGGGACACGGGCGTCGGCAAAACGGGACTCGCCTCTGCCCTCCTGCTCAAGGCCCTCGAAAACGGCTACCGCGGCTTCTTCATCAAGGCACAGGATCTCTTCGACGAGGTCTACGCCAGCCTCGCCGATCGCTCGACGCGCCGGCTGATCAATCGCCTCGCCCGCGTGGACGTTCTTCTCATTGACGAGATGGGCTACCTCAATCTCCGCCCCGAGCAGTCCAATGCCTTCTTCAAGTTGATGGACGAGCGGTACAAGAAGCGCGCCACCGTCATCACCACCAATCTCGACTACCCCAAGTGGTACGACTTCCTTGGCAAGAAGGAGATGGTCAAGGCCCTGCTCGATCGCCTGCGCCATCACTGCACTACCATCCGCATCGACGGCAAATCCCTGCGCGACCCGGAAGGCTGAGCATGTTCCCCGACAGCCTCCCCTGTCACCATGATCTCGTCGAGGCACCCGAACGCGCCCACCTCGCCATGCTCCGAACTGCCGCCGTCCTCGCCTCCCGCGCCCTCGTCCTCGAACACGGTGACCTCGGCGACGATCTTCCCTGCGCCAGCACCGATCGGCCGACGTTGCTGATCGCCACCTTGCTCCTCCGGCGCCTCGACGAACTCGCCCAGCTGCTCGACTGGTATGAGCAGGCTCTCCAGCAACTCCTCGCCTATCGACAAGAGGTCTGCTCCGACCTCCCCTTCTGATCGCTCTCCCAGCATCCTGCCGCCCCGGTCGACCCCCAGCCGCTCCGGGGCGGCAACGCGTCCAGCGGGTTCCTCGCACTGCGCGCGATCTCGTCCCCGATCCTGATCCCCTGTCCGGGTCGTTTCTCACGAGCACAAGTGGCTAGGTTTCGGCGAGCGTTGAAG
>JAFGIS010000098.1 GCA_016929495.1 Polyangiaceae bacterium
CGTCCGCGCATATGTTGAGGCGAGCCTTCGGCGAGCAGCGCGTGCCCGACCGCCCATTCGCCGCCAATGCCGAGCCCGGTGATGAGGCGGAAGGCGAGCAGTGTCCAGGGACCGGTCGCGGCGGCCGTGAGTGCCGTACCGAGGGAGTACAGGCAGATGGTCCACATCATGACCCGCCGCCGCCCGTACACATCCGACAGATACCCGAACAGGATCCCCCCGACCCCCGAGCCGCCGAGCGCGACGCCGAGCAGCCACGCCTGCTGGGACGCGCCGAGCTCGAGCTCGTGACCGACCGGCACGAGCAGGAACGAGAACAGGACCAAGTCATAGAAGTCGAAGGTCCAGCCCGCGAAGGCGATGAGCCAAGTCTTGAATGGGAAGCGCTCGTGCGGGGGCGCGGGCATGGACAGAATGGCCGACCGTAGGCGACGGTCGGCCCGTGAGTCAATGAGCGGCACTGACGCAGGGGTCAGTCGCACGCTGACCGCGAGCGCAACAAGCAATCCGGAGCCCGATTCGAAGCCGATTCGCCAATGCAGCGTCCTTGCTGCGCAGCTGCGTGCGGCTTCTGCCGGATTGCTTGGCCCGCCTGCATGGACTACGCCCTGCCCTCGGGCCAGAGCGGCGAGTCCTGCCGAAACTACCGCGGAGCCGACGCCATGACGACCCAGACTCTCGGAATCGACATCGGATCCACCTCGCTCAAAGTCTGCTTGCTGTCCGACGCTCCAGAGGGCGGCGTCGAGCACGCGATCCTCGCCCACGAAGGCAACCTGGCTGGCACGCTCACGCGGCTGTTCGAACGCCTCGGCCTCGGGGCCGCATGCTCGGTTCGGGGAGTCGTAACGGGCACCGAAGGACGCCGCCGCATCGCGCTGCCGGACGTCATTGCCGCGGTGGCCATCGAGCGCGCATTGCAAGCCCTAGAGCTGCGGCCACGCGCCGTGGTGAGCATGGGCGGGGAAGACTTGGTGGTTTATGTTCTGGACAGCCGCGGTCGCATCGTGGGCACGTACGCGGGCAACAAGTGCGCCTCCGGCACCGGGGAGTTCTTTCGCCAACAGCTCGGGCGCATGAACCTCAGACTGGATGACATCAACGAGATCTGCGAGGGCGCGAGCGTGCACCCGATCTCGGCTCGGTGCTCGGTGTTCATGAAGTCCGACTGCACGCATCGGCTGAACAAGGGCGAAGCGACCAAGGCCGACGTGGCTCTGTCGCTCAGCAAAGTGATGGCCGACAAAGTCGCCGAGTTTCTCACCAAGGCCAAGCTCTCCCAGGGGCAGGTCGTGCTGGTCGGCGGAGTGACGCGCAATCGGCATCTGGTGGACTTCATCCGCAAGGGCAATCATCAGATCGAGTTCTTGGTGCCCGAGCAGGCGCCCTACTTCGAGGCTTTCGGCGCAGCGCACCTCGCCCGGACTCAAGGTGCCGAGGTGCCAGCGCTCGCGGATCTGGTCCGGCCTGGCGCAGGTCTGGTCTTCAAGACGTACGCTCCGCTCTCCCAGTCGGAGCACAAGGTCCGCCGCGCGCCGTCGCGCAGGGCCCCCTTCGATCCCAACGCCCAGTACGTGCTCGGCGTCGACGGCGGTTCGACCACGACCAAGGTCGCACTGGTGAACGCCCAGACGCTGGAGATCGTGGCTGCGCACTACGGCCGCACCCACGGCGATCCGGTCGCTGCGCTCAAAGACTGCCTGCGCGAGTTGAGAAAGCAGCTCGGTGACCACAAGCCGAAGATTACCCTCGTGGCGACCACGGGCTCTTCGCGCGAGTTGCTCGGAGTCTTCGTCGAGACCGTGTGCGTCTACAACGAAATCATCGCCCACACGGTCGGCACGACCTTCTTCGACCAGGACGTCGACACGATTTTCGAAATCGGCGGCCAGGACGCCAAGTACGTGCTCATCAACAACGGGGTTCCGGTCGACTACGCGATGAACGAAGCCTGCTCGGCCGGTACGGGTTCCTTCCTCGAGGAATCGGCCGCCGGCGACCTGTGCATCGAGACCGCTCCGGAGATCGGGCCGATCGCGATGCAAGCGCGGGCGCCGCTCAAGTTCGGTGAACACTGCTCGGCCTTCATCAACTCGGACATTCGCAAGGCCATCGGGCAGGGGGCCGCGCGCGAAGACATCGTGGCCGGCCTGGTCTTCTCGATCGTCGCCAACTACCTGAACCGAGTGGTGGGCAACCGGACCATCGGCGAACACATCGTGCTTCAGGGCGGCGTCGCCAAGAACCCAGCGGTGCCCCTGGCCTTCGCGCAAATGACGGGCCGGTCCATCACCGTGCCGCCCGACCCGGAGCTGATGGGTTGCTTCGGCGTATCACGCCTGGTGCTGCAGAAGCAGGAGGAAGGGCTGGTCGAGACCGGCGAGTTCGAGCTCGACGCCCTGATCGACAAGCAGATCACGTACAAGAAGGATTTCACCTGCCAGTCGTGCGACAATCTGTGCACCATTCGGCGGCTCGAGGTGGGAGCGCGGCGCTATCCCTTCGGCGGACGCTGCTCGCTCTACACGAACCAACGCAAGAAGAGGGCGACTCGTTCCGATGGCGTCATCGACTACACCCAGGAGCGCAGGCGGATGCTCTTCGAGGAGTTCGCTCCTCCCGAGAGCTCGCTGCATACGAAGAGCTCGCGCGTGGTCGGAGTACCAATGGCGTTCAGCGTCCACTCGCTCTGGCCGTTCTATGCCTGGTTCTTTCACACACTCGGCGTCCAGATCGTCCGCTCGACGCGCATCGTACCGGAGGGGATCGCCAAGCAGGAGAGCAACTACTGCTTCCCGGCCGAGATCGCCCACGGAGCCATCCAGGACGTGCTCGACCAGGGCGTGGACACCGTCTTCCTTCCGCACTTCCGCGACATGCCGAGCACGGAGAAGGTACACGCGTGCTTCTGCCCGCTGACGCAGGGATTGCCCTACTTCGCGCGGCAAGCTTTCGGGTTGCGCGAGGAGCAGATCCTGCGTCCGCTGCTCTCGCTGCGCGACAACAACCTCGAGGTGAGCCGCGAGGCCTTTCAGGACGTCGCCGAACAACTCGGGCTATCGCGCGACGAGGGGAGCCACGCGTACGACGTCGGCGTCCGGCAGTACCAGCGGTTTCTGGTTGCCTACCGAGAGCTCGGCCGCAGCGTCCTGCGCGAAGTCCAGGACCATCCGGAGCGCGTCTACGTCGCGCTGCTCGGGCGGCCCTACAACGCGTTCACTCGCGACGCCAACATGGGGATCCCACGCAAATTCACTTCCCAGGGCGTGACCGTGATCCCCTTCGACATGATCTACGACGAAGCCGCCGAGATCCCTCCGAACAACTACTGGTACTACGGCCAGCAGAACATGAAGGCGGTGCAGCAGGTCAAGAAGGTCGACAACCTGTATCTCACCTGGATATCCAACTTCTCCTGTGCCCCGGACTCGTTTCTTCTCCACTATGTGCGCTGGCTCATGGGGCAGAAGCCCTACCTGGTGCTCGAGGTCGACTCCCACACGGCCGACGCGGGGCTCGACACGCGAGTCGAGGCGTTCCTCGACATCGTCGAGAGCTACCGCAAGCACGTCAAACCGGCGCCCGACAAGCCGTTTCGGAGACGTTACACCGTCGCCCTCAAGGAAGAGTACTGCGACGTCGTCGATCGAAGGACCGGCAGACGCTACGATGTCCGCGACCCGCGCGTTCACCTGGTCTGGCCGTCCATGGGCGATCTGTCCACCGCGGCCATCAACGTGGCGTCTCGCAGGCAAGGCATCATTTCCACGCACCTACCGCTACCCGACGTGCACAGCACGCAGCTCGCGCGCAACGTCGCTTCGGGGAAGGAATGCATTCCCGCCCTCCTGGTGCTCGGCTCCATCCTGAAGTTCTTCGGGGAACACTCCCCACAGGGTGGCGACGACATCTATCTGGTCGTCGTGCCGTCGACCTTGGGGCCCTGCCGGACGGGGCAGTACCACGTGTTCTACGATCGGCTCTTCGAGCAGATGGGCTGGGAGAACGTCGTGCTGCTGGTCACCAATTCGGAGAACTCGTACCGCGAGCTCGGCTCGTCCTTCAGTCAGGACGTGTGGCGAGCGCTGCTGCTCGGAGATTACTTCACCGACGTGAGGACGTCGCTGCGGCTACTGGCGCGTGACGAGGCCGCGGCCCTCGCGATCTTCGACGCGGTCTGGCAGGACGTGATGCGCGGGTTTCTCGGGGGCCCGAAGGAACTCGACCTCGAGCTCAAGCGGGCCGCCGAGCGCTTGCAGCTCATCGCGAGAAAGCGTCGACTCGAGGAGCTGCCGAAGGTGCTGATCGTGGGAGAAATATACGTCCGGCGAGACAACTTCTCGGTCGGTGAGATCTGCGACACGCTGATCGCCCAAGGCATCTACCCCAAGGTCACTGGCGTCACGGAGTGGCTGCACTACACCGACTACGCGCGGAAATTCATCATGGAGGGGCGCCGGCGCCGTGAAGGTTGGGTGCAAGCCCTACGCGACGGCGGGCTCAAGGACGAGGCGGTCTACCTGGTCGAGAAGATCTGGAAGACCCTCGTCGAAGACAAGATAGCCTCGGCCCTGAGACCGACGGGTCTGGTGCCGCATGTTCCACACGACATGAACAGGATCATCGGCGAGGGGCAGAAGGAGTTCGTCCACCCGGAGATGGAGAGCGAGGCCACGGTATCGCCCGCGGTGGGAGCTGCGGCCATGGCCGAGGGCTACTCGGGTGTGGCGATCATCGCGCCGTTCGGGTGCCTGCCTGGGCGTCTCATCGAGGGCGTGTACGCGCCCTGGGCCAAGGCGCGTGACTATCCGGTGCTCGCGCTGGAGAACGACGGTCAGCCGTATCCGCCCAACATCGTGTCACGCGTCGAAGTCTTTGCCCACAACGTGCTGCGCTTCGAGGCTGCGGCCAGGCCACCGAAGACGAGACTGTGGCGCGACCTGGCCGAGCGCGTCGGGCTGGGCAGGCTGTCCGGCATGCGACCCGAGAAACCCTCATGAGCGAAAACACGGCCAGCGCAGAGTTTCTCCCCCAGAGTCCCCGCGGCAGTCGGCTCCAACAAGAGCATGTACGCAAGGTCGCGCGAGTGGCCGAGCAACTGCGGCGCCGCAAGAGCACGGCTCCCCTGTCTCGGCACAAGCGTGCAGTTTCGCACCAGGTGCCGAAGGCCCATGACAAGAAGCACTCCGACGAGAAGATCAGCATGGTCGACTTCGACCAGGTGATCGACATTGACGCCGAGCGCAGGATCTGCATCGCCGAACCCGGTGTGCCGTTCTGCAAGGTGGTCGAGAAGACGCTGCCGCTCGGCCTCGTCCCCATCGTGGTGCCGGAGCTCAAGACGATCACCATCGGCGGAGCGGTGGCAGGCTGTTCGATCGAGTCAATGTCCTTTCAGTACGGCGGGTTCCACGATACTTGCCTGGAGTACGAGATCATCACGGCCCAGGGGGACGTGCTCCGATGCACCCCCGACAACGAGCACCAGCTCGTCTTCCAGATGATGCACGGATCGTTCGGGACCGTCGGCATCCTCTCGAGGCTGGTGTTTCGGCTGATCCCGGCCAAGCGCTACGTACACATCACCCACGAGAAGCACGAGTCGATCGACACCTACCTGGACTCGATCTACGCTCACTTCGAGCGCCAGGACGTACAGTTCATGGATGGCATCATCCACTCGAACACCAGGCTCTCGTTGTGCGTCGGGGACTTCGTGGACTCGGCGCCCTACACGAACCGCTACGATTGGCTGAAGGTCTACTACCAGAGCACGGCGACGCGCGACCAGGACTACTTCGAAACCCCACACTACTTCTATCGCTACGACCACGGGGTCACCAACGTGCACCCCAAGTCCTTTCTAGGTCGGCTCCTGCTGGGCAAATTCCTCGGTTCTTCGCAGATCCTGCGCATCGCTGAGAAGGCACGCTGGCTCGTGCTCGACGACGCACGCCCGGACGTCACGGTGGATACCTTTCTGCCGTTTTCGCGGCTCAAGGAGTTCCTGCTCTGGTGGGAGAAGGACTGCGGCCATTTCCCGCTGTGGTGCGTGCCCTACCGCAGGGTCCACGACTACGAATGGCTCTCGGACGAGTACTGGAAGCGCGTCACCGACCAGCTCATGGTGGACATCGCGATCTACGGGATGAAGCAGCGGGGAGAAACCAACACCTACCGCCTGCTCGAGACGAAGCTCGCCGAGCTCGGTGGGGTCAAGACGCTGATTTCCTACAACTACTATCCGGAACAGGAGTTCTGGGGCATCTTCCACCGGAAGAACTTCGAGGCGGTCAAGGCGATCACGGATCCCAACAACATCTTCCGGGATCTGTATGAGAAGACCTGCAAGGCGGCGATGGGCCGGTAGCTCCCGGAGCGTGCGGCACTTCAGGGCGCTCCAGGCGACCTCGCGTGCTCGCCGCGTCTACTCCCTATCCCGCCTCGATGGCAC
>JAFGIS010000099.1 GCA_016929495.1 Polyangiaceae bacterium
ACCGTAGTAGGGAGGACCTGGGCCGTACGACTCCGTCCAGATCGCGACATCGGCGCCAATGCATGCGGCGAGCACGCCGAGAATCAACGCGGCCATGCAGAACACGGCCGCACGGCGACCCACGTTCGATATCACTTGCTGGGCTCGTCTACGACGGTCGTCCCGTTGTAGTTGACCTTGAGAGGGATATGGCAATCGGTGAGATTCCGGATCGTTGCGGCGAACGAGTCCATGCCATACGTGAGGTCGATGCATCCCGCACTGCCCCAGTGCGCGCCGCCATGAATGAAGAAGCCTCCTCGTCCCGAGGTATGGGTTCCAGGCCGCGGGTGGATCGTGATGCGGTAGTTGCCCCATCCCGCCTCACCCCACACGCGCCAGATCTGCCAGGCGGCCGGTTTGCTGGCCAGCTCGTCCGGCTGGATCCAGTAGTCCCCCTCGGGGATGGGACCGAGCGATGGCGATCGCTGCCGTGCGGGAGAGTAGTCGAACTTGCCGCTGCTCGTCTTCTTTCCTGAGCGTGCGTGCCACGCTTGAGCGACGGACGAACCGTACGTCATTTTCAGGTAGTAGCCGTCGAAGAGCAGCTGATGGATGCCCTGGGGCTGCGTGCACTGCCGGATCGCCGGGTCACCGCGCTCGGAAGCGTAGCGATTCTCAGTGACTTGGACCTGCAGCGAGACCCAGACCTGCTGGCCTTTGCCCGCCTCGAGCATGGCGGTGCCGACGGAACCTCCGGTGATCGGGATGATCCTGAGACTGCCGACCGTCGATTCACCCGTGAACGAATTCGGCACGACAGCTGGGTTGTTCGATCTTACGAACAGCCCCGAACCTCCCCAGAGAGCGATCTTGCGTGTGCAAGCCAGACAGACCTGCATGCGCCATACCGAACCTGGCGCGAGCTTGTTGTCGATATCGTAGCCTTCACTGCTTTCCTCCGGTGGTTTCGTGAAATGCGCCATCGCCTAGTCCTTCATCCATGCAACCACAGAACACCCGGCCTGCGGATAGCACGAGCCGCCTGTGCTCGCAATCGGGCGACGAGTACTACCAGCACGGTAGTCGGGCTTGCTCTCGGTTTGACCCAATCTGAAGCTGGAACCGTGGAACCGATCGTCCTGGGCGGCGCCCTGGCGCGCGTCCCGCCTCACGGAGCGAGCGTCGCTACCTCGGCGGGCTCTCGGGAACGACGGTCCGCTTCCCAGCGTTCCGCATAGCGCTTGATGAGACCGGGCGTCGAGAAGATGTAGTTCTGCACTGCGCCGGAGAACAGCATCCTGACCAGACCCGAGCCGATATCGACCGCAACGGCCACGGTCATCAACGTGCGCTCGTCATCGAACGGCTCGACGCGGAAGTAGCCCCAGGCGTCGTCGATGTCGTGGGGACGCGATCGATCGAGCCAGAAACGGATCTGCTCGTCGGACTGCCGCTCGAGATACACCGTGTAGTCGGCGTCCACCCAAGTATTGCCCTGTACGAGCTGGACGCGCTGCAGCGGTCCCCGCGCATCGACCAACGTGGCTTGCTTGGTCTTCGGCAACAGCTGGGCAAGCGCGTTCGGCCGAGAGAAGGCCGCGATGATCGTCGATGGCCGCGCGTTGACCAACTGATAGGATACGGTCCCGAGGTAGCGACCGTCGCCCGGGGTCAGGTAGCGCTCGCGATGCACGGCCTGTCCGCGCTCGAGAAGACGCCGCTCTGCCAGGCTCGGCGCGTCCGAGCGGGGCGCGCGGACAACGGCCTGGACAGCGGTCGCGGGAGGCGGAGCCTGGGGTGCAGGCCCAGTGCCGCAAGCCAGGACGCTTGCGCCCAAACCGAACAGCCACAACGAGCTGACCGCAGAAGCGCGCATCAGAGGCACAAAGGCTACGCTCGTTCTGGTCGGCAGGCCACGCGTTCGGACAATTGACGACAGCGATTACAATTGATGACAAGTGGCGCCGGAGTTTCTGGCGGGCTGTGCGTGACCCGGGCGAATGCTGGCGGCGCTGCGCGCGAGTGGCACGGTTTGTGGCGGCAGGCGTGATCAAAGGCCGACCGACGGAGCATTACGGACTGGCAGCAGTGGCCTCGAAAGGATCTGAGTCTCGCGATGGCTCGGCGAAAGCGGACGGTGCCCCGCACAATGCTCACCCGATGGACAGGCAGCCTGGGCCTGTGCTGTCTGATCGGCTGCGGCAGCTCCGAGCAAGACGAGGCAAGCGTGGGTTCGGGCGGCGCAGGGTCGCCGAGCGCCGGGGGCGGCATGGCCGCAGGCGGCACGACGCACGCCAGTAGTGGAAGCGGCCAGGGCGGCGAAGGTGCGAGCCCGGGGGGCCCAACAGGGGGCACCGATACGGGTGGAACGCAGGCCGGTGGTGCGGCCACGGGAGGAACCCTGACAGGGGGCTGGACCAGCGCGCCCGCTGGAGGCGCGAGTACCGGAGGCGAGGCCGCGGGCGGGGCGAGCACCGGCGGGGAAAGCACAGGGGGTCGGTCCATGGGCGGCGCCAGCACTGGCGGTCGGTCTGTGGGTGGCGCCAGCACTGGCGGTCGGTCGACGGGTGGCGAGTCCACGATCGCAGGGGGCCAGGGCTCGGGCGGTGACAGCACGGGCGGTGACAGCACGGGCGGGGTGAGTACGGGCGGCGCGGCGACTGGCGGTTCTTCCGTTGGAGGCGGCACGAGCGACGTCTGCCCCCCGGGCATCACCAGGACCATCACCGTGGCCAAGGACGGCAGCGGTCAACATACCGAGGTGCAGGCCGCCATCGATTCGATTGCGAGCAACAGCTCAGAGCCTATCCGCATCGACATCAAGGCCGGTACGTACACGGAGAAGCTTACCATTGCGAGCCGCAGTCATCTGTGCCTCGTGGGCGACGATGCGACCCAGAGCGTCCTGACCTACGACGACAGCAATGCCAAGGTCGGCAGTACCAGCGGCAGTGCCAGCGTGCTCGTTAGCGCCAACGACTTCTCCGCGACCCAACTGACGTTCCAGAACAGCTACGGCTCGGGCTCGCAGGCCGTGGCACTGCGAACCACCGGGCAACGCCAGCAGTTTCTCAAGTGCCGTTTCGTCGGCTACCAGGATACCCTGTATACCCACAGCGGGAGCCAGTACTTCCGCGACTGCTACGTGCAGGGCAACACCGACTACGTCTTCGGCGGCGCCACGGCGATCCTGGAGAACTGCGAAGTGCGCAACGTCGAGAAGGGCAGTGCGGTGGCCGCACCCAATACCGACGCCGGCACGGCCTATGGCATCGTCTTTCTCGGGGGCCACTTCACCGCGGCCTCGGGGATCAGCGGGGTGGCGCTCGCGCGCCCCTGGGGGGCGCAGGGAGCGGCCGCCTTTCTCGACGCGACCCTGGACGGGCACATCTTGGCGGCAGGTTTCACGTCCATGAGCGGCAATGACCCTGCCAACGCACGATTCCGTGAGTATCAGAGCACGGGCTCCGGCGCGAACGCATCGGCTCGGTCGTCCTATCAGATGTCAGCGTCAGAAGCAGCCGACTACACCGTCTCGAAGATCTACGGCGGCGCCTGGACCCCGAGCTACAGCCAGTAGCGCGATGCGCCCTACCACGAGACGTCCGGGAACGGCGGGCCCGGGCGCGCGAAGAAGTAGCCCTGCAATAGATCGCATCCGAGCTCGAGCAGCGTGTCACGCTCCTCGGCGGTCTCGACTCCCTCTGCGACGACGAGCATCCCCAGGTCTTTGCAGAGAACCGTCATCGAACCGATGAGTTTGCGCTTGACCTCCTCCTTGTCGACATCCCGCACCAGCGACATGTCGAGCTTGACGACTTCGGGCGTGAGCAGCGCGAAGTAGTTCAGCCCCGCATAGCCGGCGCCCAGATCGTCGATCGCGACACGAAACCCCCTGCTCCGCAGCTGCCGCAGGCGATCCAGGACGTCGACAGTGCGGTCGAGCGCGGCGCGCTCGGTGAGCTCCAGCACGAGCTGCCGCGCAAACGGTGCGAGCGGGGAGTCCGGCGCGAAGAGCGTGTCGTCGGCCAGATCGGCCGGGTGGAGATTGATGAAGATCTCGACTTGCGGTCGGCGCTCGGTGAGCGTCTGGGCGATGCATGCGCGAATCGCCCGTCCGACCTCGTGCACGCGTCCCAACCGTTCGGCGGCGGAGAACAGGGCGCCGGGATGCGGCAGCTCCGGTTCCCTCGTTCGCACCAGGGCTTCGAAAGCTGCGACCTGCCTGATCCTGGGGTTCACGATCGGCTGATAGGCCATCGAGAGCGTGGCGAGCGCTCGGGCGAGACTCGACTCCAGTCCTGCTTGGTCACCCACCAAGCGGTCGCTGGTGCCGAGCAACGAAGCAGCCTGCCTCTTCAAGCGAGCGATGCCCCGGAGCTTGACGGCGTGGCGCACGGTTTCCACGAGCACACTGCGTTCGACGGGCTTGATCAGGTACTTCAGAGCGCCGTACTCGATGGCGCGTGCCGCGCTCTCGACGCTCGGGTTGCCAGTCACCAGGATCACCGGAAGATCCAGATCGTGCTCACGTACGGCGCGGAGCAGGGCTATGCCATCCATGTTCGGCATCGCGATATCGCTGAGAACGACCTCGAGGTCGCCCTCGGCGATGGCGGCCAGTGCCTCCTGTCCCGAGGTCGCCGGTGTCGCTTCGAAACCAGCGTTTTCGAGGATCCGTCCGAACGTGCGTCGCACGCGGTCGTCGTCTTCGACGACGAGAACACGGCCGGAGACGGGATCCATCGAGTGTCGGAGTGACGGTTCTTCCGCCCCAGCCATCTGTTCTCCTCGTCTGTCCATGCCTCCGCTTCGGGACCCGCGGCGCGAGCCGGCCGGCCTCCGCGCGCGGCGAGCATCGCGTGTGGGCCCATCCGTTGGCTACGAACGCCAGCACACCTGTTTTGTACCGCGATGTCAACCCTTGGGCCGCGTCCGCCCGAATCCGCCCAGGTCCGCCGGATCTTCCGCTTCCGGTCCGACGCGCTCTTGGGCCAAGCGGTTGGCTCAGGCTGCCCTACATTCGCGCCATCCCGCAGGAACCGGCGCGAGGTAGTGTCACGACATGGCCGCGCCGCGCCGCCCGATGCGCCGCAGTCGATCGAAAGCCGTGAAGAACACCGGCGTGACGTACAACGTCAACAGCTGCGAGAACACGAGGCCTCCCACGACAGCCAGCCCCAGTGGACGTCGCGACTCGGCGCCGGCGCCCAGGCCCAGCGCGATGGGCAGCGTTCCGATCAGCGCTGCCAACGTCGTCATCATGATGGGACGAAAGCGCACGAGGCTGGCCTGGTGGATAGCCTCGTGCGCGTCCTGGCCGGTGCGCTGCAGTTCCAGTGCGAAGTCGACCATCATGATACCGTTCTTCTTCACCAGTCCGACGAGCAGGATGATGCCCACGAAGGCGTACACGTCGAGCGTGACGTGAAAAAGCAGGAGGGTCAGCAGAGCTCCAAAGCCAGCGAACGGTAGTGCCGACAGGATGGTCAGCGGATGTACGAAGCTCTCGTACAAGATCCCGAGCACCAGATAGATAACGAGCACCGCCAGCACCAGGAGCATGCCGAGTCCGCGCATGGAGCCCTGAAAGGCCTCGGCGGCACCCATGAAGCGGGTGGTCACCCCCTCGGGCAGAACGCGGCGCGCCGCAGCCTGCACCGCGTCCACGGCCTGGCTCAGCCCGAAGCCTGGGCGCAGGTTGAAGGACACCGTGACCGCGGGGAGCTGCCCGGCATGGCTGATCGACAGCGGGCCGACACCGGGCACGATCGTGGCGAGAGTGTCGAGGGGGACGAGCTCGCCGCCGCCGGAGCGGATCCGGAGGCGGCCGAGCGCGGCCGTGTCGAGCTGCTTGTTGGGATCCATCTCCAGGATGACCTGATAGCTGTTCTGTGGCGCATAGATGAGCGAGACCTGGCGGCTGCCGAACGCACTGTAGAGCGCGTCCTCGACTTGCTGAGGCGTGACTTGGAGCGCGGCTGCGCGGTCTCTGTCGATGTCGACACGAAGCTCGGCGTTCTTGAGCTGCAGATCCGTGGTGACATCGTCCACCATCGGGAGCTTGGCGACCTCGGCGACCACTTCCGGCACGGCCGCGAAGAGCCGGTCCGTGTCGCTTCCCTGCAGCGTCAGCTGGTAGTCGCTCTTGGTCCTCTGTCCGCCGACTCGGATCTGCGGCGGGATCTGCACGAAACACTGCACTCCGGTGAGCTTGGACAGCGAGCTGCGAAGCGCGGCGACGACGCTCTCGATGTCGCTGCTGCGCCGGGACTTCGGCTTGAGGCGGAGGAAGAGAAACCCGGCGTTGGTCCCGCCGTGAGATCCGCGCGAGCCCACGCTCGAGGTGAACGCCTCCACATCCGGATTTCGGCCTACGATGTGGTTGACCTCCAGCTGTTTGGCCTTCATCGCCTCGAACGAGATCCCTTCCGCGCCCTCGGTGGTGATCATCAGCTGTCCTTGATCCTCGGTGGGCAGAAAGCCTTTGGGGATGCGCTGGAACAGCAGGACGGTGGCTGCCAAGACCAGCGCAGAGCCGAGCAGGATGCTGATCGGGTGACGCAGCACCCAGGCGAGTGAACGACCGTACATCGACAGAACACCCGCGAAGAAGGCTCCGCCGCGCTCGGACCGCCGGTCCTCTTGGCGAACGTGGCGTTGGTGCAGCACGCGGGCCGACAGCATCGGTGTGAGTGTCAGTGACACGAAGCCCGACAGCAGGATCGCCAAGGAGATCGTGACAGCGAACTCCTTGAATAGCTTGCCCAACAGCCCGCCCATGAAGAGAAAGGGGAGGAAGACCGCGACGAGCGAGACGGTCATGGATACGATCGTGAAACCGACCTCGCGGGCGCCGTCGAGTGCGGCTTGCATGCGTGGTTTGCCCATCTCCATGTGCCGGACGACGTTCTCCAGCATGACGATGGCGTCATCGACGACGAAGCCGACGCTCAGGGTCAGGGCCATCAACGAGAGGTTGTCCAGGCTGAAGCCCAGGGGCATCATGAACGCGAACGTGCCGAGTACGGCCAGCGGCATCGTGATGCTCGGGATCAGCGTCGCCGTGAGCTTGCGCAAGAACACGAAGATCACGCACGCGACGAGGCCCAGCGTCAGGACCAGGGTCAACTCGACGTCGCGCACGGAATCGCGGATGCTTTCCGAGCGGTCGAACAGCACGGTGAGCTTCACATCTCCGGGCAGCGCCTCGCGGAACTCCGGAATGAGACTCAGTATCGTCTGAGCGACGGCCACGGTGTTGGCGCCGGGCTGCTTCTGGATGGCCAGCGTCAGCGAACGGTTCTTGCCGGACCAGGCCGCCGTCTTGTCCGTCTCGACGCTGTCGATCACCGTGGCAACGTCCGACAGACGCACCGGAGCGCCGTCACGGTACGCGACGATCACGTCGCGAAACGCGCGAGCGTCGCTGAGCTGCCCATTGGTCCGAATGGTGTAGGCTTTGCTCGGCGCGTACAGAGTTCCGGTGGGGAGGTTGGTGTTTGCCGCTCGGATGGCGTCCGCTACCTGGTCGATGCCGATGCCGCGTCCGGCGAGCGCGTCCGGATCCACCTGCACACGCACGGCGTATTTCTGGGCGCCGTAGATCAGTACCTGCGCGACGCCGGGCACCATGGAGATGCGCGGAGCGAGACGCGTGTCCGCGTACTCGTTGACCGTGTACAGCGGCAGCGTCGGCGAGTTCAGGGAGAGGTAGAGTATCGGGCTTTCGGCGGGATTGACCTTTCGATAGCTCGGGGGCGCGGGCATGTCGACGGGCAGGCGACGCGACGCGCGCGCGATGGCGGACTGCACGTCCTGAGCTGCAGAGTCCAGCGCGCGACTCGGGTTGAACTGCAGCGTGATCTGTGTTCCGCCGAGCACGCTCGACGACGTCAAGGAATCGAGCCCGTCGATGGTCGAGAATTCGCGCTCGAGCGGTGTGGCCACGGAGGCGGCCATCGTCTCGGGACTGGCACCGGGCAGCGAGGCACTGACCTGGATGGTGGGGAAGTCGACGTTCGGCAGGGCGCTGACGGGCAGGCTGAGGAACGCCAGCAATCCGAACAGCGCGACCGCGAGCATCACCAGGCTCGTCGCGACCGGACGCGCTATGAACGGCGCGGAGATGTTCATGGCGCTCGTTTTGGCGCGGGCGCGGGGCCGCCAGTGTCGGCGCTCGGCCGAGGCGTCGCCGCACGGTCGGGCTCGCGTGCTTCGATCCGGACACCGTCGCTGAGTCGAAGCTGACCATCGACGACGACGGTTTCGCCGGGCGAGAGTCCCTCTGCGATCACAGCCTCGTTGCCCACGGTGCGGTCGACGCGCACGCGGCGCAGAACGGCTCTGCGGTCCTTGTCGACGATGTAGACGTAGGCGCCCTGCTGTCCGAGCTGCACTGCGGCTTCGGGCGCGACGGTCGCTGTCGGCTCGATCGAGAGCTCGAGCTGAACGTCGACTTGTTGTCCGGGCCAGAGCGTCTCGTCCGCGTTGGGGTAGTGGGCTCTGAGCTCGATGGTTCCCGTGGTCGGATCGACCGTGTTGGCGATGAAGCGGAGTACGCCGCGCACCGGGGCAGCATCGGCACCGCGAGGTTCGGAGACGACCTCGACCGGCCCCTCGTCCATGCTGCGGCGGATCGTGGGAAGGTAGCTGTCCGGCACCGAGAAGCTGACCCAGACGGGTTTGAGCCGGCGAATGACCACGAGGGGACTCTCTGCTGCGTTGGCGCGCACGACGTTGCCCGGGTGCACGAGCAGGGCGCCGGCTCTGCCGCTCAGTGGCGAGCGGATGATGGAGTTGGCCAGGTCGATTCGCGCGCTCTGCACGGCGGCTTGGTTGGCCGCCACGCTCGCTATCAGTGCGGCGGCGGTCGAATCGGTGCGTTCGAGCTCCTGCGTCGCGGCCAGGCCTGCGTCAGCCAGGCTGGCCGTGCGCTGCGCGTCGGCCTCTGCCTGGCGCGCCAGCTCGCGGTTCTGCGCGAGCTTGGCGCGAGCCTGATTGAGGCTTGCGGCGTAGGGGCGCGGATCGATGGTGAACAGAACCTGGTTCTGCTTGACTTCGTCTCCCTCGGAGAAGTGCACCTTGTCCACGCGGCCCGTCACCTGCGAAGTGACGGCGACCGTGGCCGAAGCAACCACCGTGCCCACTGCGGCGATCTCGCGGCGCATCGGTTTGCGCTGAACCATCCCCAAGGCCACGGGAACGGGTCGAGCACTGTTGCGCGAATGCGCGTCGGCCTGCGCGGCGGCGCGACAACCGAGTGGCACCAGGAGCAGCAGGAGGATCCCCTCTGCCCGGCTTTGTCTGGACCTGGGCATTCGACGCCCATGTGTAGCACCGAGCCGAAGGGCAACCTGGCCTGTGTCCGACCGTCACTGGTCGTTTGGCCGCTTGCAGTGGTCTGCCTGGCCGCCTTGGCCCGCCGGCCAATACAGTGCTCGCAGCCACCCAGGGCTGGCAGCGAGACCGGCGAAGAGAAGCCTGTCGCATAGCGGCCACAGTTCCGCTAGTGTCGCTCTCGCCATGTCTCCGCTAGTCCGAGTTACCCGCATGCTGATGGTAGTGGCCGCTGGCTCTGCGTTGTTGTTCTGCAGGCCGCCGCCCAAGGACACCAACAAGCCCGATACCAGCGACCCAGACACGGAGTTCGCCGACAGCACGGAGTTCTCGACGTCCAGCTCGTCGAGCGGTGACAGCGCGGCCGCCGACCAGAACCTGCCGTACGAGGCGTGTCGGGACAAGAAGTGCGGGACGCCCTGCACGGTGTGTGACCCGAACGACGACTCGTGCACGGAGCTTCAGCTGATCCATCAGTGTGCCCTCACGGGACAGTGCGTGGTCGCGCCGGTCGATTGCACGGCGCCCAAACCCGAGAAGGGCAAGGACGCGAAGAAGAAGAAGTAGCGGCCAGGGCAGGGGACCCGCACCGTCGCCGGTAACAGCGCGTACCGCAGAAGGCAGGCAGCTGGCTTTCCGGGGCTTTGTCTCCGTGATTCGCCGCAGAACTCGACGGCCTCGAACGGGGCGAAGCCGTCGAGTTCTGCGGCGAATGCCCGCAGTCTGAGCCAG
>JAFGIS010000100.1 GCA_016929495.1 Polyangiaceae bacterium
CGCGGCGACCGCGGCGTCGAGCGCGGCGAGCCCGTCCGCGGGCGTCGCGTCGGCGACCTCGGCGAGCGTCTCGCCGGTGGCCGGGTCCTCGACGGCGAAGCGCCCGCCGCGCTGCGCGGCGCGCCACTCGCCCCCGATCAGCAGCTCGGTCGGGGCGGCGGCGAGGGCCGCGCGCTGGTCGGTGGCGGTCATGGCCGCCAGCTTACGCCGCCCGCGGCGGGGTCAGCTCCTGACGAAGACGGTGCGCTTCACGATCGATGCTCCGTCGTCCCACTTGGCCTTGGCGACCTTGACCCCCACCACGAACACGTAGGTCCGTCCGGGCATTACAGGGATCTCGTACAGACGCCGCCCCGTGCCGTGGGGGCCGGCGTAGCAGACCAGAGTGCGCGGTATCCGGCCATGCATGGTGACGCCCGTGTCGGGGGGCCCGACACCATGGTTTGGCCCGAGCGTCCTGACGCAGGCTCGGCGCTTGCTCGCGTGAGCCGCGGTTTGCAGTGGGAAGTCGCGACCTCGGAACTGCGTCACAGAGTTCACCGTCGTTGATCGATCGAATGCGACTATCAGCGAGGGAGCGGATGGGTCGACCGTGACCCGATGGGCACCGGGCGCTAGAGACACCACCTACCGTCTCGCCAAGCCCGCACCCATCGAGTTCGTCGCGACTCAGCTGGCAGAGGCGCGGGTAAGCGGATCGATGGCGGTAAGCGGTCTGCGAGTAGTGTCGAGGACTCGCGCTAGGGGTCGTGCGACAGCGGAGTATGGCTGGTATTGCGTACTGACCACCTACGACCCTGAGATCATCTCTGTCAGTGGAAACTACAAGGCGAGGGGCCGAGGAAAGCAATCCTGCGTCAACACCGACGGAGACGCTATTTCTGGATTCCTGTGGCGACGCGACGGGAGCTGGTCGTTGCTTGCCACTGGCCAGGGAGTCGACTCCGTCAGTGAGACATACGATTGTAACCACACGAGGAGTCTGCTCTACCAGCAGGTCGACAACGGGCAGGCGCTAGTCAACAACCACTGGTACATCGGCCCATACGGATGGCGGGAGAAGTACCACACCTGTCCGGGCTAGTCTGACGTGGACTGATGCTGGTGATCGCCGTGATATGGCGCGGCGATCACCAGCGATAGTCAACAGTCATTGGCTCGCCCGTCACGCCGTTATCCACCAAATCCGGCCACGGACAGGCCTCTGGTGCCGAATCGCTGCCCCGAGCGGGACTGTTGCGTCAGAGTGAGGGATACCGTTCCGGCGGGAAGGGCCAAGGAATAGACGTTGTCTTGGACGGGAGCGCTCGACGTCCTTCGCTTGTCGGCTGCGTTCCTTGCGATCATCAGCACACGATGCGCTCGATCAGAGACCAAGCCGGCTATGTAGACGAAGCGCTGCCCGCGTCGCAGTGCAAGGCGAACGTCATACGGCTCGGACGAGCTGAATGGGCCGACGTAGGTCGTCCGACCGTTAGCAGTTGTTTGCGCGAACGCGTACACCATCGTCTTGCCTCGACCAGTGGGCACGCGGCGCTTGGCACTGAGAACGAGAGCCCGCTCAGCTTGCGCGACAGTGTCAGGACTTGCGCCTCTCGCAAGAACCTCTAGCCGCGCCCGCTGCACCGCGAGACAGCCGGCCGGGTCTCGAACTTCGAGGGCAGTCGAACCTCGCTTGACTCGCGCCACGAAGCTCCACCAGAGGGTGCCGTCGCTGGAGCTGAGCCGGTGAACGGTGCGAGAAAGGAGCTCGGTGGGTGAGCTCAGCGGCTTTCCAAGAATCCCGGATGGCACTCCCGTCGCAGGCTCTGGGCGCCTGCGAAGAAAGCTGTACCGCGCGGCAAGAGCTGAGGGGGCGTCGCCCGGGACGACCTGCAGGCGATAGCCCGCTCGAACAAGGCGACAGGGCGTCACGGTTCGCGTGTCCGTGACGGCCTGAACGACCAACTGCGCCACACGTTTGGGAGTCTGACGCTCGTCGCGAGCGACAAGCGCGGCGGCGGCACCAACGCCAGTGGCGATCACGAGGCCCGCGAGCGCGAGGATCACCGTTCTCCTCCAGGGCCGACCACGCTTCGGTCGAACCCTGTCCGTGGACCGAGCCAGAACGGCTTGCCGAAGCTGCTGACGTAGTTGCTCGAAGGCGTTCACGTGTCCTCCAGACTCCTTCGTATACGGGCAAGTCACGACTGACTCTCTTTCGCACGACCTGCTCCGAGCAGCGCATGGATGCCGCGATCGTCTCGTAGGACTGCTCATCCACCACGCGGGACCACACCGCGTGGCGTTGGGCCGGACTCAACTCTCCCAGGAGCCGCTGCAGGGAGCTCTCGCTCGTGGCTGCCGCGAGTTCCGCCACTCGCTCGAGATCGCCGTCAGTCACGGCGATTGGCTCAAGCGCGAGGTGCTGTCGCGCCCGAGCCTCAGCCGCGCCACGACGCGCACTCTCGCGGAGCTTGTTGGAGGCGATGCCGAAGAGCCAGGCGGCTCCCGTGCCGCGGGCCGGATCGAACTCAGAACTGCTTGCAACGACCGCTGCGAAGGTCTCCGCAACAAGGTCGAACGCGAGTTCGCGGTCGCGGAGGCGACGCATGAAGAACCCGGTTACGTTCGCGAGGTGCCGCTTGTAGAGCGCATCGAACGCGTTCGGCTCGCCCTGGGATATCGCGGAAATCAGTTGAGCATCGGTTCGAGTCGCCCAACGCATCTCTAGTGACTACTTTGCGCGACGTGCCGGATGTGTGACGGGTGCGCCCTACCTCACCGCGCGAGCCCGTCGATCAGCGCGGGGAGATCCTCGGCCCCCGCGATCGGCGTCAGCACGAACG
>JAFGIS010000101.1 GCA_016929495.1 Polyangiaceae bacterium
CAACAAGTCCAAGAGCTGGCTCTGGCCCGCCTCCGAGCCGCTCGCGTAGCAGCTGTCCGGGCAGCTCTCGTCCGCGTCGGGGCAGTCGCCGACGCACGCTAGAACGTCCATGCAGGTGTCATTGCCGAACGACGCGGCCTCCGCACCCGCGGAGCCCGTGGCCGATGGTTCTGCTCCGGCTGCACCGCCCCCCGATGTCTCGGCACCGCCGGCCGCCCTGGTCATGCCACTCGACCCGGCGCTGCCGCCGTCCGATGGCTCGGCACCGCCGGCCACCGTGGTCAAGCCACCCGCGCCAGCGGTGCCACGTTCGGATGGCTCGCCACTGCCGGCCGCGGTGGTCATGCCGCTCGCGCCGGCCTCGCCATCCCCTTCATTGCGCGTTCCGCTCGCCTCCGCTGTCGCTCGTCCCGCGACGCCTGTTCCTTCTGCGGGTCCGCCGCCGCTGTCGCCCCTGACATCGGCTTCGGCTTGCGTCTTGCCGCAGGCGAGTACGCCCGCTGCTGCCCATACCATCCAGAAGAGTGAACGCATGGTGTGACCCCATAGGACCGAACTCCGAGTCCGGAAGTGGCGCAGGCTCCAGACGGGACCCTCCCGTCCCAGAAGTGGTATTCCGCTGGGCTCACCGGGGACGACGCCGCGACCGGCCCTTGTCCTCGACCGTGAGCCGGGCCAGCCGTCGCCGCTGCTCGGCGTTCATTCCCCGGGCGAGCTCGACCAACGACTCGTGCAGAACGGCCTGAGAGCTCGCCGTCTCACGGCGCAGCACGGCCAGGCCCCGGCTCGGCCGGTCGGGGTCGAAGGGGTCGGACTCGAGCGCCTCGCGCACCTCGGCACGGGCGCCCCGTATCGCCCGCCGGCGCTCGACGAGTGCTGGCCTGCGCTCGTCGATGAGCGAGCGCAGCCGTGGATGCTGCCCTTGCCCCAAGGCGTCCCGGGCGTGAGTAGTTGCCCGCCGTAGCACGGTAAGGAACACCGCAAGCTACTGCGGAGCAGGTCGTTTCACTTGCTGGTCGTTGTCACGTTGGCCACCGGGAACTCAATGCTTCCGGTACCACCTCCCACTTCCACATTGATGTGTACCGACGTCAGTGTCCCCAGGGTCCAGCCCTGCTGCGTCCACGCCGCGAAGTGGTCGCTCACGGTGATGACCCCGCATTGGCGAGCCGTTTCCCGTGTACTGTGCATCTGAGTCCAAGCGCCCGTGTGACCGGATTCGCAAGCATTGGCGCCGCCGGTTCCGGTCGTCGTGTTCGTGCTCAAGTAGTACGTGGCCCCATCGATGGTGGCCGTGATATTGCCCCTCCCGTGCAGACCGTTGTACGAGTCTTCGTCGATGTACCATTCGACACAGGGGTTGTGCGTCCACCCATACATCCCAATCATCGAGAAGTTGCCGGCCGTTCCCGATTTCTGCTCGACGAATTCCGCCGTGATCACTCCGTAAGCCGTGTATTCCTTGGAAGGGTTGAAATCCAGACCGAGATGGGCCAGGAAGTTCTGGCTATTGTCCCACGATGCAGCAAACGCATGAGCGTCAGGAAAAACGGTGATGCTCCCCCCGCTTCCATTCGTCCAGATACCATAACTGAGGCCGTTGATCGTACCCCAAACACTGCTTCCGGTGTGGGTCTCGCCGCCGGTCGGCATGGTGGCCGAGCAATCCACCGTTGTCCCGCTGCCGCCGCCCGTGCCGGTGCCCCCGCCGGTGCCCGTCGTGGCCCCGCCGGTCGAAGTACTGCCACCCACGCCAGTGCTCCCGCCGGTGGCCGTGCTCCCACCGCTCGCCGTGCTGCCACCACGGCCCGTGCGCCCGCCGGTGGCCGTGCTCCCGCCGGTGGCCGTGCTCCCGCCGGTTGAGACCGTGCCGCCTGTCGCGGCCCTGCCCCCGGTGGCCGTCGTGCCGCCGCTTGCCGTCACACCGCCGGTGCCAACCGTGCCTCCCGTTGACGTGGTGCCGCCGCTGGCCGGCGCACCACCGGCAGGTGACGTCGTCGCGCCGCCGGAGCCGACGCTGCCACCGGAACCTGCGGTGCCGCCACCGCCTGTGGTTCCTCCCGAAGCATCCGTGCCACCCGAGCTCGTTGCGCCGCCACCTGCGGCGGCGTCGCCACCCGTCGCTTCCGTTGTCGGAGACTCCTTGCTGGCGGCGCTGCACCCCCATGCCACTGCGCCGATGGCGCAGACCACAAGAGACGGAAGACATGTAGAGCGCACGACGAGACTCCTTCCCGGGTGGCCAGCGCGAATTACCGGGTCGAGAATATAGCATCGGACCATCATGGTTGCCTTGGTGAAATCGACGGTACCCATTGCCTCCGCGAGGGATTCTCGCCTCGTCCATCGTCCCCGCCGTCGCTCTCCAATCCACCCACTCGGCCAAGTGCTCGGAAATCGACCTGTGTGCGCACTGGCGACCCGTCTTCCGGGCACTGTAGCAATATTGAAAAGTTGTGATGCCCTGAACAGGTCCTAATTCGCCGAGCTCGGCGGCAACATCCGTACCGGTGCCTGCCAAAACCAGGCCAACGCAACCGCCTTGGGCCAAGATCCCATGATGGCAGGCGCGGCCGCAAACGCTGTCTCCTCTGTCCGCTTGCCACTGTGCAGGCGGCGCCCGCGACGTGCCGAGTTCGAACAGGGATCCCACAGCCGAGCGACAGGGTAGCGGCTTTGCCTCGCCCGGAAGCTCTTCTTGTTCGTTCGATCCGGGCCGGACGACAAAGGTTGGACCGACGATGAGCAACACGACCGGACCATGCTCAGCGTTCCGACCTTTGTCGTCTGCACCGCGCCCGTCGACCACCTGCCCCGATGCCCATGGCTCTATGGCCTCCTCGGGCGTGGCGCTGACACAATCGGCCGAGCTTGGGGTCCCGCTGGGCGAGGGACCGAGGCCGCTCGAACAGCCCAGAATTCTGCGAATGGTCGGCGCTCCAACGGGTTGTCTGGTCGCAGCAAGCAGTTCGCCTGGCGGCAGACTGATTGCTGCTCTAGCATGCGCCGCATGGACGGCATCGATCCCGCAGGACTGCTCGCCGGAGGTATGGCATTGCCTCAAGCACCGAGGCGGGCGCTGGCGACACCGGGGCTCCATGTTCTGTCTCTCGTCGCGGCCATTGCCTGTTCGACATCCGCGGGCGGCGGCGCAGACGCGGAGGGCAACGACACGGGTGGCGGTGGGCAGTTCGCAACGGGGGCAAGCAGTGGCGGATCTGTCGCACCCCAGGGTGGCAGCGGTGGCAACCCCGCAAGTAGCGGAGGCACCGGCAACGCATCCGCAACGGCTGGCACCACGAGCGGCACCCCCGCAACGGGCGGCGCCGGGGGCAGGAACACGGGTGGCGCTGCTACCGACGGCGGGACAGGCGCTGGCACGGGCGGCACCGGAACCGGTGGCGTGAGCGCAGGAGGCAGAAGCACGGACGTCGGTACCGGCGGCGTGGGCGCCGGGGGCAGGAACACGGGTGGCGCCGCTACGGGCAGCGGAGGAGGAGCCGGGACGGGCGGCGCCAGCGCCGGGGGCCAGAGCACGGGCGGCAGTGCTACCGGCGGTGGGGGAGTCGCTGGCACGGGCGGCACCGGAACCGCTGGTGTCGCCGATAGCGTCACGCGCACAGCCTCCACGTACGAGTTTCGACACTTTCCCATCCAGACGAGCAGCAGCGGCGTCTGGAACGGGCCATCGACTCCCGGCACACAGGTCACCAGTACGACGTACGACACCGTGGTGCTGGAAAACGGCTATCTGCGCGTCACGCTCCTGCC
>JAFGIS010000102.1 GCA_016929495.1 Polyangiaceae bacterium
GGGATGTTCGTCACGAGGGGGAATTATTCCGCCTGCCGGATCATGCCGCGTGGTGACGGGTCCGTGCGTGCCACAACCTCGGCTGCCTCCTGTTTGGACTTTGGGCACGCGGCATAGTCCGGCTTTACTCTCCTGCCTGGCCACACCGCCAGGAAAGGAGAGACGACATGTCCCATCTCGTTTTGACGGCCGAGTGCGACCCCAGGACGGGCGTACTCGGCCCGAGCATCACATCGTTCACCAGGAGTCTGCTTGCCCTCGGCTACTGTAGGTTGGCCGTGCGGCAGAAGCGCGCGATCGTCACGGCCTTCGCCCGCTGGGCAGTCCACCGACGGCTCGTCGTCGCCAGGATCGACGAGGCGACCCTCGAAGCTTACCTCCTCCGCTGCAGACGTCGCGGGATTTTGATCGGGAATCGACGTTGCACGCTGACGGCGTTTCTGGAGCACCTTCGCGCCGAGGGGATTACGGTCCGCCCAAGCCTTGTGCGCGATCACTTCCCCGCCGGCATGCTGCAAGAGCGATACGCGACCTACCTGCGCGTGGAACGCGGGCTCGGGGAGGAAACGGTCTCCACCTACTGCCAGTTGGTGCACGAATTCGTCCATGAGCACTTCGCAGCCACAACTTCGTTGGCTCCTACCTCTGCCCTGGACGCGCAGGCTGTTCGGGACTTCTTCTTGGAGCGTACGCGTACCTTGGCAGCAACGACGGCGCAGTCTCTCGCGACAGCCTTCCGGTCGTTCTTGCGGTTCTTGTTCCTGCGGGGCGACACGACGGTGGACCTCGCGCGTGCAATTCCGACCGTGCGACGGTGGCGCCAGGCCAAAGTGCATGCGTACCTCCGTCCGGAGGAGGTGGAGCGCCTCCTTGACTCCTGTGACCGCACGACCGCAAGAGGGTGTCGGAACCACGCGATCCTCCTGCTCCTCGCCCGCCTCGGCCTCCGCGCCCGGGAGGTCGCCGCCCTTGAGGTCGGGGACATACGCTGGCGCAGCGGCGAGATCCTCGTCCACGGGAAAGGGGGGGTTCTCGCGCGCCTTCCGCTACTTCCGGATGTGGGTGCCGCGCTTGCAAGCTACCTCCGGCATGGCCGACCGAGCAGCCCGTGCCGAAGGATCTTCCTCCGCAACCTCGCGCCACGCATCGGACTCAACGCGGACGCCGTCGGCATCGTCGTCCGCCGCACACTCGCACGTGCCGGGCTCCGCCCACGTCATTGCGGGAGTCATATCCTCCGCTTCAGTCTCGCGACTACGATGCTCCGCCGAGGTGCCTCCATGGCCGAGATTGCCGAGGTGCTCCGGCACCGCTCGCCCGAGACGACCGAAATCTACGCCAAGGTGGACTTTGAGGCGCTTCGCGCTGTTGCCCTGCCATGGCCAAGCCTGGGAGGTGCGCTATGACCACCCTCCGCCAGGCCGTCGAGGAATACGTCGAAGTCCGTCGCGCGCTGGGCTTGTCAAGCCCGCGAACGGCTGCAGAGCTACGCCGTTTCGTCGAGTTCCTCGAATGCGAGAAGGCGCAATTCGTCACCACAGAGCTCGCAATCCGCTGGGCGCGTAGATCAGTCACCGCGCAGCCGGCCACTTGTGCAGAGCGACTCGGCGTCGTGCGTGGTTTCGCCGCCTGGAGGAGCGCCACGGATCCGCGCACGCAGGTCCCGCCCCGCGGTCTCCTGCCGTGGCAGCGCCGGCGCAAGCCTCCCTACGTGTACAGCGATGGAGAGATCGAGCGGCTCGTTGCCGAAGCCGCGCGTCTGCCATCCACCGCCGGGCTGCGGGGGGCAACCTTCTCCACCCTCTTTGGGCTGCTCGCGGCGAGCGGCCTGCGGCTCGGGGAGGCGCTCGCCCTCGTCGTGGCGGACGTAGACCTCGGCGATGGTGTCCTGGCAGTGCGCAAAGCGAAATTTGGGAAGTCCCGATTCGTCCCGGTCCACGATTCGACGCGGCGGGCGCTAGCTCGGTACGCCGAACTGCGGGACCGCGTCATTCCGCGCGGGTCGGTCGAAGCATTCTTCGTGACCGAGTCCGGCACCCGCATCAGGCACGGCAATGCCGAGTGGACGTTCGCCAAGGTGTCCCGCGCAATCGGGTTGCGGCTGCCCGCCCCGCGAGGGCGGACCGGCCGAGGCCCAAGGCTTCACGACATGCGGCATCGCTTCGCGGCCGCCCGGCTCATCGCTTGGTACCGCGCTGGCCTCGACGTCGAGCGAGAGCTCCCCAAGCTCGCCACATACCTCGGGCACGCCCACGTCCGCCACACCTACTGGTACCTCGAGGCAGTCCCCGAGGTCCTCCAACTCGCCACCGAGCGCCTTGTCGGTCGGACCCGGGAGGTGACCCCATGATTACCACCGGCCTACCCGCTCTCCTCCAGCGCTTCTTCACGGACCGTCTGCTCGGGCAACTCGGCGCGAGCCCAAACACGGTCGCTTGTTATCGTGACGCCTTCAGGCTTCTCCTACGCTTCGCGGCTGAGCGGCTCCGGAGACCCCCTACCGCCCTGCTGGTAGAGGATCTTAACGCCCCCTTCCTTGGGCAGTACCTCGACCACCTCGAGCACTCGCGTGGCTGTTCCGCACGCACCCGCAACATCCGTCTGTCCGCGCTCCACGCGTTCTTCCGCTACGTGGCGCTCGAGGAGCCCGGACACGCGCTCCACTGCCAGCGCGTACTCGCGATTCCTCACAAGCGTCACGAGCGCCGAACCGTAGAGTTCCTCATCGAGGAGGAGATTCTCGCCCTTCTTGCAGCTCCCGACCCCAGTACATGGCTCGGGCGACGGGACCGAACGCTCCTACTTCTCGCCGTCCGCACCGGCCTCCGGAGCAGCGAGCTGACCGGACTGCGGCCGGTAGACGTCGTTCTCGGAAAAGGCGCACACGTCCGATGTCACGGCAAGGGGCGCAAGACGCGCTGCACGCCGCTCCGTTCCGACGTGGTCCCTGTCCTCGCCTCGTGGCTTGGTGAGTGCAAAATGGACCCGAACACCTTTGTCTTCCCGAGCTCCCGAGGCGGACGTCTCAGCGCCGACGCCCTGCAACGCCTTGTCGCCAAGCATGTAGCCGTCGCGGCGCTGCAATCTCCCACGCTGACCGAGAAGAATGTCACTCCACATACGTTGAGGCATTCAGCGGCCATGGAGATGCTCCGCCGAGGCATCGATCGAAGCGTCATCGCCCTGTGGCTCGGGCACGAGTTCATGGACACGACACAGATCTACCTCCATGCCGACATGCGGCTCAAAGAGCAGGCTCTTGCCCACGCGACACCCTCGGGCATGGCCCCAGGCCGCTACGAGCCGGAGGACGAGTTGCTCGTCTTTCTGGAAGCCCTGTGATCATGCCGACTCCGACGAAGCCAAGGATCAGGGCACCACCGCGCACCATGGGTCACGCGTTTACCCCACGCGGCATGATCCGGCAGGCGGAATAATTCCCC
>JAFGIS010000103.1 GCA_016929495.1 Polyangiaceae bacterium
AGCTCATCGCCGCGAGCGGTGAGGTTGAAAACATCGACACCACATCACTGGCGTCCCTGACGGCCGGCAACATCGCCGCCACGGGCGGCATCGCCAAACTGCTGCGTGAGAACGAGTTTGCCACTCAGTTTCACGAAGGGGAGAAGGCGAACATCCACATCCAGCTGGTCGGCAACCGAGTGATCCTGGTCGTGATCTTCGATGCCAAGAGCAGTCTGGGGCTGGTCCGTCTGCGCGTCCGCAAGGCCAGCGACGAGCTGAACCGCATCTTCGAGGCGCTGCTCAACAAGGTTCAGGAACCGGGTGTGGAATCACCATTCGCCGAAATCACCGACGAGGACATCGACAACCTGTTCAACGACTAGGACTCCCGGCGCGATGAGCTTCATCAACTACATGGCCCGGGAGATCAACTGCAAGATCGTCTACTACGGGCCCGGTCTTTGCGGGAAGACGACCAACCTTCAGTTCATCTACGAGAAGACGAATCCCCAGGCGAAGGGGAAGATGATTTCGCTTGCCACGGAGACCGAGCGGACGCTGTTCTTCGACTTTCTGCCGCTCTCGCTCGGAGAAATCCGCGGCTTCAAGACCCGGTTCCACCTGTATACGGTGCCCGGACAGGTCTTCTACGACGCCAGCCGCAAGCTCATCCTCAAGGGCGTGGACGGGGTAATCTTCGTCGCCGATTCGCAGATCGAGCGACTGGAAGCCAACCAGGAGAGCGTGGACAACCTCCGTATCAACCTGGCCGATCAGGGCTACGCGCTCGAGAAGCTTCCCTACGTCGTGCAGTACAACAAGCGGGATCTGCCGAACGTAGTCGACGTCGAGGAGCTGCGCGCGCTCCTGAACCCGACGAACGTCCCGGACTACGAGGCCTGTGCGCGCACCGGTCAGGGCGTGTTCGAGACGCTCAAGGCGGTCAGCAAGGCCGTCCTCAACGAGCTCAAGCGCGGCAGCTGAGCACTACTTCTGCAGCTGCGCGCGGCGGCGCCGGTTCTTGGCGGCGAGCTTGGCCTTGTGGCGCGCGCAGCGGTTGCGCCGAGTCTTGCGAGGGGTCCGCGTGCGGAGCGTCAGGAACATGGGAGGCGTTCTTTTAGGGGAAGGGGCGTCGTCGTGCAAGTCCGAAGCGAATGGCGCCTACTTTACCGCCTGTACGGCGAACAGGGAGCAACCCGGGTGCCATCCCCACGGCCTCGGGTCCCCGCCGATCGGGTGGTAGTGCCGCTCGATCCCCGGTCGCGCGGCGCCCGAGCCCGCGCCATGGCACCTGTGCAGTCATGTACCTCAAGCGTGGCTTCACCTTCCACTCGATCCACCGCTTGATCAACCGGGCGCTCGGCAAGTACTGAGCTCCGAAGCGCGCTCAGAACACGCTCTCTTGCGTCAGGGTGAGCTCGACGGGGACGGCGTCGGTGTCGCGGATTGCGGCGTTCGTATCGCTCGCCACCAGCACGTGGCTTCGCACAGCGGGATAGAAAGTGTCGACCTGCAACGCGACGTCCCGCAGTTCGAGCCCCGGACAGGTTCCGTCGGGTAGCGGCCGTAGCAGCAGCAGGTCGTCGTCCCCGGCGCCCCACGTTTCCGTGGTCGCCGCCACCCATCCGCTGCGCCACGACAGGGCCCAGTCGCGCAGGTCGGGATCGCCGAACGCGTGGGCCCATTCCACCTCACCGGTGGCTGCGATCCGCGCGAGCAGCACGTCCTCCTTGCCGGTCGTCTCGTCCACGGTGTAGCCCGCTACCAGGAGGCTCCCGTCGTTCTGCAGGCGCGGCCAGGCGAAGTAGTCGAGCTCGCCCGTGCCGTACGTCCGGCTGCTGAGGATCTCGCCCACGGGGCTGAGCCGCATCAGCCAGGCGTCGGTTCCGCCAGCGCCGGCCGACGAGGTCGTGCCGCGCAGCAGCAGGCCGCCGTCCGCGAGGTTGCCCACGGGGCCCAGCAGATCCGCGCCGTCGCCCCCGTAGGTTCGGGACCACATGAACTGCCCGGTGGAGCTCACGCCGATGAGCCATCCATCCTGGTTGCTGCTCGAGTCGGTCGTGTAGCCGGCGGCGACGTAGCCGCCGGGGACGGGCACGATCGAGCTTAGCCGATCGTAGTCTCGCATGTCGTAGCGTCGCTGCCAGACGAGCTCGCCCGCGTCGCTGAGCTTGACGAGCCAGCCGTCAGGCTCGCCGAACGACCGGGTCTCGCCGACCAGGATGAAGCCCCCGTCGCTTGCCGGTCGCGGAGGCGCCAGGTAGTCGTACTCGCCGCCGTCGAGCGCCTTCTGCCACACGATGTCGCCCGCACCGTCGAGGCGCACGATCCACGCATCCCAGTCGTTTGCCCCGAACGACCGGGTGAATCCGCCGCCGATGAGTCCGCCGTCGTCGAGCGTGCGGAAATTCAAGAAATCCGGTTCCGTGCCGCCGTAGCTTCGGGCAAAGAGCACGGTGCCGGCTTCATCGAGCCGAGCGAGGAGCACGTCGGCGCCCTCGGGCAGCACGCGCCTCGCGCCCCAGACCCAATGGCCGCCGCCGACGGCCGGGACCATGCCGCTCACG
>JAFGIS010000104.1 GCA_016929495.1 Polyangiaceae bacterium
CGTGAGCGGATGGCGTCTCGGCCGCTTCAGGTTCGGCGTGAGCGGATGGCGTCTCGGCCGCTTCAGGTTCGGCGTGACTAGCGTGCGCAGCGGGTGCGGATGGCGCTTCGGCAGTCTCCGCTCGCGTCGACGGCACCGAGGGAGGTGCGTTCTGAACCCGGCGAGCGATCTCTATGGCAGCCCGCCATTCGTCCTCGCGGCTTGCAGGGGCGGCACTGGCTGGACCTGACACGGGCGCGGAGGACGGTGGCGGTGCCGATGAAGGGGGCGCTGCGTCGACAGCCTCCTGCGGGCACTCAGCCGAAGCGACAGTCGTCACGGTGTCGCTCGAGTCCATCGGCGGCGGTTCGACAGCCGCTGCGCCACCCAGCTTTGCCTTGGCGGCCTGCAGGGCACTGCGCCAGTCACTGCTTTCGCCATACGCATGGCGGAAGACCGGTTCGGGCCCTCCGGAGGGCGGTGTGGATGGCGGAGCAGACGCAGCCAGCTTCTGTTTTGCCAACGCGAGGGCGGCCTTCCACTCGGGCGTTTCGGAGGCGGCGACTTGCTGAGTGCCTTCTGCTGGAGCGAGCACTGGCGGTTCATCCGGGCCAGGCTCGGGTGCGGTGGCGTCCGAAGAAGGCGGAGCCGCGGCGAACAGGGCTTCCACGTCGACCTTGCCACGAACCGTCATTTCGTCCGCCGAACCGGACTCGTCGGGGGAGCCTGCGTCCGGGCCCGATGGCGAAAGAGCGTTCTGGTCCAAAGGCCTGAGCAGTTCCGTCAGAGGAGCCGGAGAACCGGCGCTCGAGGCGTCCGACGAGGAAACGCCCGGGGTGGAGCTCGCATCCGGTCCTGAAGCGAAGCCTTGCGAGGCAGAATCAGTAATATGCATATTCAATGCAAATGACTCAGCACTGCTTGAGCTGGCATCGGGTTCACTCGAATCGGAACCCTCTTTATTAGGTCGATCCGACGGCGACATCTTGCGACGATAACACCGTTCGGTCTGCGTGTGTGTGTTGGGCCGTCCGGCTGGGTTGGGCGACCCCACTCGCGTCTTGGTCTGATCGTTTGCGATGGTTTGCCGTGACTGGATGAATCCATCGTCACCGGTCTAGAGCGCCGGGTCTGGCAGCGTTCCGCGAAACGGTACGCTGCTTCAGTGCCCTAGACAGGGTACCAGGGCTCGCTCCAACGCAGCGCGTCCGAGATCGACCAGCTCGTCAGCCAGGGCGTGTCAGGCATGCGACGCTGTTGCGGGAGCCAACCGTGCGCCAGTGCTCCGGAGGACCTAGTGCCGCGTTTCGATCGAAGTGATTGGTTTTTCGCCGCTCCCGACCGGGCGAGGGCGGCGAAAAACCCGCCGCTTCCCACCGATGTGACCCGCGGCACCCTTCGCTTTTGGGCATCGTTTCAACCGAAACGATGCACTAGCTCCAGAGGACCTAGCTCCAGAGGACCTAGCTCCAGAGGACCTAGCTCCAGAGGACCTAGCTCCAGAGGACCTACGAGAACAGCTTTCCTTGCCTGGAGCCGGTGGGGGTCGTGAGCCCGAGATGTTCGTACGCTCTACGTGTTGCGATCCGGCCCCGGGGTGTGCGACCGATGAGACCCTGCTGGAGCAGATACGGCTCGTACACGTCCTCGATGGTATCGCGTGGCTCCGCCAAAGCCGCCGCGATCGTCTCCACACCCACGGGCCCACCATCGTAGTCCTCGATCAGAAGCTTCAGAAGTCTTCGGTCCATCTCGTCGAGTCCGACGTCGTCGATATCGAGGCGCTCGCTGGTCAGATCCACGATGTCGCGGTCGACGCGACCGGTCCCCTCCACCTCGGCGAAGTCCCGCACTCGACGCAGCAGGCGGTTGGCCACGCGCGGGGTGCCCCGGGAACGAGCCGCAAGGGCGTGCGCTCCGCCCGAGTCGCACGGCACTCGTAGGAGCTTCGCGCTACGCAGCACGATACGCTCGAGGTCCTCTACCCGGTAGAAGTCAAGACGCAGTGTGACACCGAAACGCTCGTGCAGCGGCTTGGTGAGCAGCCCCGTGCGGGTCGTGGCCCCGATGAGAGTGAAAGGCTTCAGATCGAGCGCGATCGTCTCCGCGTACGCTCCGTCACCCATCATCACGTCGATACGGAAGTCCTCGATGGCTGGGTAGAGAGCCTCCTCCACGACGGCGCCGAGCCGATGGATCTCATCGATGAACAGCACGTCGTTGCGCTCGAGTTTCGTGAGCAGTCCGGTGAGGACGCCCTTGTGCTCGATGGCCGGTCCGCTCGTGATGTGCAGTGTCGTGCCCATCTCCTTCGCCAGGATGTGTGCGAGAGTCGTCTTGCCGAGCCCCGGCGGGCCGCACAGAAGAATGTGATCGAGCGGTTCGCTGCGCTGCCGCGCGGCCCGCACGTAAACACGCAGGTTCTCGCGGTGCTTGTCCTGGCCGATGAAATCATCGAGCGACTCCGGTCGAAACAACCGATCGAAACGCTCATCGTCGCCCTGAGCGCTCCCGCCGAGCACGCGCGCGTCGGCGGACGCGGATGGTTCCGCTGCGGAGGAACGAGGCGGCGACGAAGATGCCATGCGAGCCGGGTCAAGCTATATAGCAGCGTTCCGAATCACGGAACGCTGCCCGAGGACGAGAGGGAGGTCCCAGCGCGCGGGTGGACGAATGTGTCCGTCGCGGCGAGTCTCGACGCGGCGGAGACCGTTCCACCAGTCGGACCGGCGCTCCAGTGCGCGTTTTGAACGCATGCCACCCGAATCTGCTACGGAAGATCGTGGGGCGGCCAGCTGGTCAGCGCTTGAACTCTGGGCAGGAAGGTGGGAAAGCGACGGTCGATGCGTCGACACTGGGCTGCGCTGCTCCTGCTTGTCACAAGCCCGATGATTTCGCTCGGGGCAGTGGGCCCGGCTCCGGCGCGCGCTGGCGACCGTGCGCCTGCAGGACGCTTGTGGAGCGTTCTGCCGACCACCTGGGTGTACCGGACGCCTCGCCGCGACCCGCGACCGCTCGGATCGCTCAGGCCGGGCACCTCGGTGAGCCTGAGGCGCCTGCCGCCCGTTCGAGGCGCCGGGTGCGCCAGCGCATTCTACGCGGTCGAGCCAGCGGGCTACGTGTGCTTGGACCAGACGGCGACGCTCGACCCGAATCATCCGCGCGTGCGTGTCCTGTCCGATGCGCGGCCGGTTTCGAGACTTCTGCCGTACCGCTACGCTTTGTCCAACGGCGCACCCGCGTACCGGAGACTGCCGAGTCCCAGCGAGTGGCAGGAGCGGGAGCGCGCTTTGGGGCCGCCTGGCAGCTTCGGCACCTTGCCGTTCGGCAATCGTGGACACGAGCTTCTCGCCGAGACGCGGCCGATCCCCGCGGATTCACCCGTACCCGGCTTCCTGATCCATCCGACCTCCCGGGTGTCGGGACCGGGTTTGGTCAAGAAGGTGGTCCCGCTCGGGTCGAGCGTGGCCTACTCTCGTGCGTTCGAGCACGAGGGGCGGGTCTGGCTGCTCAGCTCCGAGGGTTTGATCGTCCCCGCTGATCGCGTTCGCCCCTACAGGACGTCTCGCTTCTCCGGGCAGAAGCTCGGGGGGTCGATCGGTCTGCCGCTGGCCTGGGCTCGCGTGGATTCGGCAAGAGCTTACGTCCTGGACTCCGAAGGGCGCGCTGTCGAGACCGAGCGCAGCTGGCTCAAGCATTCGCTGCTGCGGCTCGCCGACAGGATCGAGCCCGTCGGCCGCGGCAGACCACGCTATCTGGCCACGCGCGAGACGGCCCCCGATGGGAGCGTGCTGTGGATCCGCGAGCAGGACGCACGCGTGGCACGCCGCCGCGACCCACCTGAAGCGGCCAAGCCGGACAAGCGCTGGCTCGCGGCGAGCATCACACAGGGGACTCTGGTGGCCTACGAAGGAAAGACGCCCGTGTTTGCCACCCTCGTCGCGCCTGGCGCCGGCGGAGTCCCCAGGCCCGGGGCAGACCTGGTCAAGATGAGCACGACGCCCATCGGAACGTTCCGCATCACCTACAAGATCCGCGCGACGACCATGAGTCCCGAGGTGGGTGATCCACGGGACTTCTGGCTCGCCGAGGTCCCGTACACGCAGTACTTCTCGATGCCCTTCGCTCTGCACACGAGCTACTGGCACGAGAGCTTCGGGGAATGGATGAGTGCTGGCTGCATCAACGTGTCTCCCGAGGACGGCCGTTGGCTCTTCGATTGGACGCTGCCGCAGGTTCCAGCTGAGTGGAACGGCGCGGCCTCGGCGCCGGAAACGGGGACCGGTACCATCGTTGTCGTAGCGCGGTGACGGACGGATGGGTTTGGCACGGCCGGCGGCTTGGCCGCCCGGAGGGGGGCGCAGAGGGATGACGGAACAGAAGCAGTCGTGTCACCATAGGCTTTGGTTCTGGGCCGATGCGCGTTCTACGATTCACTCTACTCTGCGTGGCCGTCTCGCTTGCAATGACTTCGGCCACCTTGGGTGTGTCGCATTGGCTGCGCTGTGGGGCTCGCCGAGCGGCCCCGGCCCGCGCCGTCCATGCGCCGCCGCGAGTGCGCCAGCCTGGCCCGGCCGAACTGTGTCGTAGCCGTCGTGCGGCCGTGCTTTCCCAGCCCGCGTTGCCCGGTGCGCCCGGACTGGAGACCGTTCGTGCGGAACTGCTGGCGCGCGCCAAGGGCGAGCCGGTGCTGTTCTTTGATACGCCTCTTGCCAGCCACGTCAGATCCGACTTGGCTCCATGGCGTGACCGCCTCTTCCGCGTCGGCGTGCCCTGGCAGGTCATCGGCGAGGTGTTCTCCCGCTTCGGACGCTATCCGACCGAGCTCAGGGAGATACTGCTGACCGAAGGCTACATCTACGCCGAGAAACCCGACCTGGCGGCGCTCCTGGCGAGTGGGCTGTCGCTGAGCCGGCTCTTCACCGAGCGCGAAGTCGACGTGACGCGCGGAGCGCACACCTGGCGTGCACTGCGCAAACGCGGCGACTACGTTTGGGCCGACGGGCCCGAAGCCGGGCAGCCTGCGAAGATCTGGCTGTTCGATCGAATCGCCTTGCCTGGAGAGACGCTCGGGCCATCCAAGCACATCGCCGTGGGGGACCTCCACAAACGCCTCGGCGCGACTCGCATCGATATCGAGCATGTCACACGCGACGCGGTCGTTGCCACCCTTGAGTATGGAGAGCACCGGGTACCTGCGCTGCTTTCGGTCGAGCGAGGCCAGCTCGAATTCGGCTGTGAAGTGATTGCACCCGAGGCGCGCGAGTCTGTTGAAGCCGCGCGCAACATCGCGCAACGCCGCCAGAAGGTCGTCGACCGGTTGCGTGCGGCCATCTCGGAACAGGTCACTGAGGGCCTGCCCTTCGACGAACCCAGGACGGAGGAGGGACAGCAGGACGGCAGACTGCGTCAGCAGTGGCGGGACGCGTATTTCCTGGGCAGGTCGGTGTTCGAGTTCAACGGAGACCAGTATCGGGTCTTCGGCCCGGGTGGTGTCCCACGGATCCCGCAGGTCTGCGTGGATTTCATCACCGACACCTGGGAGCGCATGGCGGATACGCGCTGGACCAAGCGGAGCGCAGGACGACACCGACACGTGGGACGGCTCGACTTCGACACACTCAGCATCGAGAACCGGCGCAGCGTCGACAGACTCATCGATTTTGCCGTCGAGCATCCGGACTGGTTCGAGCTCACGCTCGTGCCGGAGTCCGAGCGCGTCGCCTTCGCCAACCGCGGAGCCTTTTTCCGTCGCCTGCTCGAGCGCCGCGCGGAGTTTCGGCCGGGCGATGTGGTGGCCATCCTGGGACCACGCGATGACGACAGGCTACACTACCACTCGTTCTTCATCATAGAGAGCGATCCCTTGACGGCCATGCCGACGCTGGTGGCGGGCAATGCCGGCCGACCCCGGATCCGCAGTTGGGAAGGGGAAATGCAGAACGCGCCGCGCCGCAGTATCGTGGCGCGGATCCGGCCGCGCCTCGAGTGGTTGGAGCAAGTCGCGGGAATCGAGGCAGCGCGGTGGTGACGGCGAGAACCGACATGCGCCGTGACGGCTTGCGTGTCGGAGTGCGCACCTCGGCATGCGCTCTGGCTGCCCTGGGAGCGATGGCGCTCGTTGTCGGCCAAGGTGGCGCCGATGATACGGTGCGCCAGGCCGGCTCCGCAGCCAAGGGTGCCCAGGCCGCAGCGTTTTCCGCGTCCGTTTCGCGACGCGGACTCCCACGATCGTCTGCTCGAGACTCGAGCGCGCGACAGCCCGGTCCGAAGACGAAGCCAGACTCGCCCTGGCTGTGTCTGCCCGCGCTTCATGTCGTCAACCTCAACACGCACCTTTCGCTGGACACGCGGCTCTACGACGGTGCCGGCAACGTCGACGAGCAAGCCGGCGCGAGACTGGACATACTGCTGGGCGACATGCGAGACCCGAAGCATCCGCGCTCCAGGCGCCTCGAACGGCGTACGCTCCAGCTCGTCTATCGCGCCGCATACCATTTCGATGCGCGGACCGTCGAGGTCGTGTCCGCGTATCGCGCGGCGCGAACACCGGTCGGGAAAGGGCCGCATGCTTCCGGACGCGCCATCGATTTCAGGCTTTCCGGCGTGTCGGCTGCGACCTTGGCCGCGTATCTCCGCCAGACTCCCCGGGCTGGTGTTGGCGTCTACACGCACCGCCGAACGCAGTACGTCCACCTCGATACTCGCGAGACGAGCCACCACTGGCTCGACGCCTCACCGCCCGGTAGCAGATGGCGTGAGCTGTCCATCGGACCTCGATCCATGGCCGAGCACGATGTCCGCTATCGCCGCGAGGAAGACTGGCCCGAGGGGCTCGGCCCGCCGGGGACCCCACCCTGACCGGTCCGAGGGTTTTCGTTGCGGAGGGCTGCCGCGCGCTGGTACCGGTCGGGGGGCCAGGGCCGCGCATCGGGAGCGAACCGCAGAGTGCGCTTGTGACCTGCCCAGCGCTGCGGCACTTTTGCGCCGTGAGAGTATCCGTCGTCGTCCCGGTCTACCGCGGCGCTGCCACGGTGCCCGAGCTGGTTCGACAGCTCGGAGAGGCGCTTCGCGCGTCGTACGATCTGGAAGTCGTTCTGGTCGACGATGCCAGCCCTGACGAGTCCGCTGAAGTCTGTCGACGGATCGCCGAGCGAGAAAAGTGGGTGAGGCTGCTCTGCCTGTCGCGCAACTTCGGCGAACACAACGCCGTCATGGCCGGTCTGAACCATGCCACCGGCGACGCGGTGGTCATCATGGACGACGACCTGCAGAACCCGCCCGCCGAGGTGCCGAAGTTGCTCGAGAAGCTCTGCGAGGGACACGACGTCGTGTATTCGCGCTACGAGCACAAACGCCACCGGGCTTTCAGGAACTTCGTCAGTTGGGTCAACGACAAGTTCGCCAACGTGATGCTCGGGAAGCCACCCCATCTCTACCTCTGTTCCTTCAAAGCCATGAATCGTTTCCTGGTGGATGAAGTGATCAAGTACGACGGGCCCTTCCCGTACATCGATGGGCTGATTCTGCGCGTCACCCGGCGTATCGGGGTGGTCACCGTCGAACACCACGGAAGGAAGGTGGGGCGCTCGGGCTACACGCTGGGTCGACTTTTCATCTTGTGGGTCAACATGTTGACGGGCTTCTCCATTCTGCCGCTCCGTCTGGCGTCGCTGCTCGGGTTGACGGTGGCCGGGCTCGGCGCATTGGGCGCCGTCGCGTTTGCGGTCGAACGGGCCGTCAATTCCAGGTTGCCCGTTGGCTGGGCGTCGCTTGCCGTTGCGACACTGGTTCTCGCCGGCACCCAGCTGTTCACTCTGGGCGTGCTGGGCGAGTATCTCGGCAGGTTATCCCTGCGAGTTGGCGGGGAACCGCAGTACGTGGTGCGCTCGTCGGTCAATCTCGCTGCCTCGGCGACGATGAAGCGGCTGTCGCAGGACCACGGCGCCGCCCAAGTCAACGGGGAGCCGTCATGAATCTAGCGTCTATGGGGCACGAAAGTCGTGCAAGATGAGTCAAGTTTCGGATCTGATGCCTCGGGTCGAGAGTCAACAGCCATGAGTCGACAGCCCGGACGACGGCCATCTCATCTCTCGACTCACGACTCTCGACTGTCGACGCGGGGCTCTGGAGCCGCAGGTCGACCTGGCCCCATCAGGCCTCAGCATGGCTTGTCGGGCTGGGGCGGAGC
>JAFGIS010000105.1 GCA_016929495.1 Polyangiaceae bacterium
GCGTGCGCATCGGAGAAGCGCCCGCTACGCAGCAGCCCCCTGGAGCTTCGAGCTCCACAGAGTAACGCGATTGCGCCTGGAGCGTTTGGACGTCCGTGGAGCGGAACAGCGCCTCCCAGTCGGCGCCGGCCGCGGGAAACATGGCGACCCCGACCGACCAGGCGACGTGAAGCTCCCCGGCGTCGACGCGGCGCCGACAGTGGCGTGCGGGCACGAGTTCTGGTTCGAGAGTCCGGAGCTGCTGGCCCGGCACCAGGAGTGCGCTGCTGGCATCTCTGCCAGCATCCGATGGACTCTACTCGCGGCCTCCCCGGCAGCCCGGATCCGCCTCGAGACCGCTCGAGACGCGAGAGTTCGTCAATTCGGCCGGTTCGCGCTATGATGGCGGCTCAATGCTGCCGGCACCACGCCACCGCTATTCCTTCGACGAGTACCTCGAGCTCGAAGAGCTTTCGACAGTGCGGCACGAGTTCTACTCTGGGGAGATCTACGCGATGGCAGGGGGCACGCCGGAGCATGCGGCGATGGCAGCAGCAGTCACTGCGGCGCTGGGCAGGCAGCTCAGCTCGGGTCGCTGCCGCGTCTACAGCTCTGACTTGCGTGTTCGAGTACTGGCGACAGGGCTCGCCACCTATCCGGACGTAACGGTTGTGTGCGGGCCGTCCGAAAGAGATCCACGGAGCAAGACCCACGTGACCAATCCGAGGGTCCTCGTTGAAGTGCTGAGCGATGCTACAGCCGAATACGATCGAGGGGAGAAGCTCGAACACTACAGGCAGATAGTCGCGCTCGAGGCTGTCGTTCTCATCGACCACCGGACACCGCGCGTGGATCTCTGGACGCGCGGCGCCGACGGCTGGACCATGAAGCAGTTCTCGAGCACACAGGTCGTTCCGCTGGACGCGATTGGCGCGGGCCTCGCGGTCGACGAAGTGTACGCCGCGGCTCGCGACGCGTAGTGCATGGTGCGAACGATACGGGTCGCGCGCAGATCGTTTGACCGAGATGTCGCGCCTCGTGATGGGCTCGTCTGTACCAGATACTCCTCTACAGAGAAATCGTCGACGGATCCTCGAAGATCTCCTGCGTCGTGCCGACGCCGGCCTCTACGCGGCCAAGGCGGCCGGGCGCAACGGCGTGCGCATCGGAGAAGCGCCCGCTACGCAGCAGCCCCCTGGAGCTTCGAGCTCCACAGAGTAACGCGGTTTCGCCCGCCGCGCTTGGACGCGTACAGCGCCTCGTCCGTGGAGCGGAACAGCGCCTCCCAGTCGGCGCCGGCCGCGGGGAACATGGCGACCCCGACCGAGCAGGTGACGCGAAGCTCGCGGGAGTCGACGCGGAACGGCGTGGACTCGATTTCGGCGCGAACGCGTTCGGCTAGCCGCCGGGCGCCGCCGGCATCCGTGTGCTCGCAGACCAGGACGAATTCCTCGCCTCCGAAACGGCCCACCACGTCGATGTCGCGCTTGACGCGCTTGAGCACGTCGGCGAACCCGCGGAGCACCTGGTCACCCACGTCGTGACCGTACTGGTCGTTGACGTTCTTGAAGTGGTCCAGATCGCAAACCAGCACGCTGAGCGGCTTGCCGAACCGGCGTGCGCTTCGGATCTTCTGCTCGGAAGCCTCGATCAGGGCACGCTTGTTCAGTAGTCCCGTGAGCCCGTCGGTCGTCGCCATCTCTTCGAGACGCTTGAGCATGCGAGCGTTGGCCAGCGATACGGCCATGTGGCTCGCCAGCACCTCGAGCGTCGGACGCACGCTCGGTCCGAGCGCCCCCGCGCGAGCGGCGCCGAGCACGAGCGTGCCGAGGGGTAGGTCGTGCACGAGCAGCGGCAGCACCAGCAGCGATTTGAGCGCCGGCGGACTCAGGCGTCGTGTGAAGACCACCTGCCGATTGCGGTCGTAGTCCCCGCGGTAGGGCAGGGGATGGCGGTTGGCCACCGCCATCCCGACCAGGCCTGCGTTGTGCTGGAAGCGCTTGCCGAGCAGCGCGTCCGCGCCCTCTCCGCTCACTGCGCAGATCTCGTGCTCCCCGGAGTTTCGATCGAACAGTGTGACCACGGCAAACTCGAACGAGGCGAACTCGCGGGCGCTGTTGAGCCCCGATTCGATCACAGCGGCTTCGGTCGTCGCCGCCGCGAGCGCATTGGCCGCCCGATAGAGCTTGCCCTGCTCCAGCTTGGTGGTGTCGAGCTGGATGAAGACCCGCTCGTTCTGAACCGCACGCAGGACGAATCGGGCCGCGGCGGCCAGGAGCTCTTCTTCGTGGGAGGTGAACGGGTCGCGCGAGGCGCGGTCCACCACGAGCAGTCCCCGGTTCTGTCCATGATCGACGACCGGAACGGCGCAGACCGCCCCCACCGTGGGCTCTAGCGCATAGTACGCCGTGTGTTTGCCTGCCCGAGCCCCACACAGCGACACCGGCTTGCCCTGAGACAGCGCAGCGGCGAACAGGCCGTCGCGCGGATTGAACGGTCCTGGTAGGATCCCATCCTCGTCCGTGGACAGCTCCTGCACGTGCAGCCGCGTGCCCGCCGGATTGAGCCATAGCACCACGGCCGTCTTGAGGGCGAGGGTTCTTCTGAGCAGCTCGAGCGCGAACTCGAGCGCCTCGTGGATCTCGTGTACGCTGGAGTGAAGTGCCCGATCCTCCGCGTCTTTGGGCGCGGGGGTCAGCGACTGCTCACAGACCACGCCGAGAGCCGAGCTGAGCCGATACGAACGCGCCGCGTCCTTGAGCCGCTGTATCTCGGCGTTGACCTTGCTCCGCGATAGCTGCCGCACGCGCGCGATCTCCACGCGGAACACGACGAAGTTGAACCCCATGAACAGGACGAGCAAGAGCGCATGGGGCCACAACCCGTCGCCCCAGAAGCCCGTGCCACCCAGCGCCCACAGAGTTCCTTCGAGCCCGAGTGCGAACAGGAGCAACACCGTCGCGGCCGCCGGTCGTGTGAACCCCGCCACCAACATCATCAACGCGTACACCACGGGGTAGTACGGACCGCCGAGCCCACCCGGCGCGCTGAGGACGACCCAGTACGCGGCCACCAGAACGTGCGCGAACAGCTCGATGTCCAACCGAACGAGCTCGCGCGCGTCGAGCTGGCCCAAACGGCGCACCAGCCGGTAGACGATCGATGCCGCGAGCAGCCCCGTCCCGGTCAGTAGCCACACGCTCGGAACAGGTCGGGCTACGGAGTACGCGAGTCCGGCCGCAAAGACGACGCTCAGTGTCGTGCCGTACGTCCGAGCGAGGACCTGCTGCACGACGACCGAGGTGCGAACCAGAGGATCCATCCGGACCATGCCCCGGTATCAGACTCGTGGCGTCTCGGCCCAGTTTCGGGACACGCGTGGCCTGGCCGGCGGCCCGAGGGCCCCCTTTCCACCCGGCCCCTGATATGAGACATCAACGATCACGGTGAAGCTAGGCCTGCGTGTTCGGATCCTGCTGCTCCTGGGGCTGCTCTTGGTTCTGGCGTTCGTGCCGTTGTTCTGGGCCGTCGCTACGTACACGAACATCGCCCTGTTCGAGCTTGGACTCAGCCACGCCGCAGCGCTCGGGCGAACCGCGGCGCGACATGTCCTCGTGGAACGCAGCCGCCGCTCGAGCTCCGAACTCTTGGGCCTTCTCTCCGCGGAGACCAAGACACAGGGTGTCCTGGCCATCGGCGTCTACGACGCGCAGGGTCGCGTGCTGGCGAGGTCGGGCGAGGTGGCTAGCGTGGACGCGCTCGAGCGACGGCACAGCTCGGGCGCCAAGCTGGCGGTCGGCCAGGGGCCCACCCGACACTGGGCGCTTGCCGTGCGCGCCGACGACGACCAGGGGTCGGTGGTCGTGGCCATGCGCATGGCGCCCCGGAGCGCCCGCGCCGCAGCCCTGGTGCGCATCATGGGCCTGTACACCGCGGTCATGGCCGCCGCGTTGCTGCTTGCCGCCTACTTCGCCCTCACCCGACTCATCGTGCGCCCGCTCGGCGAGCTTTCTGCCGCGGCAGAGCGCGTAGCGCATGGGGCACGGCGTCTGGAGGTCCCCTCAGGGGGTGCCGCCGAGCTCGATGTCCTCGGCACCAGCCTGCGTACGATGACCGAGAAGCTGATGAGCGAAGAAGCCAGCCTGCGCCACAAGATCGACGAAGTCGAGCGCGCCACCGAGCGGCTCGCCCAGGCCCAAGCTCGGCTCATCCGCTCCGAACGACTCGCCTCCGTGGGTCGGCTCGCCGCCGGCCTCGCTCACGAAATCGGCAATCCCATCTCCGCCCTGATCGGCCTCGAAGATCTCCTGCTCGGGGGCGGCCTGAGCGACGAGGAGCAGCGCGATTTTCTGCAACGCATGCGGCGCGAGACCGAACGCATCCATCGCATCCTGCGCGATCTGCTGCAGTTCGCGCGGCCTGCCGCCGGATACGCGCACAGCACGGACTCGGAGCCCGGCGACGTGGCCACTGCCGTGGACGACACGAGCGCTCTGGTCTTGCCGCAGAAAGGCATGCACGACATAGAGCTCGTGACCGAAGTCGAACCCAACCTGCCTGCCGTCGGCCTGAGCCGCGAACAGCTCGTCCAGGTTCTGCTCAACCTCGTTCTGAACGCGACCGACGCGTGCGGCCCCGGCGGTCGCATTCGCATAGCGGCACAACGGTTCGGACCCGCCGAAGCCCGTGGCGTCTCGATCGCCGTTGAAGACAACGGTCCTGGCGTGGCCCCCCAGATCCGCGAACGCCTCTTCGAGCCCTTCGTCACGACCAAAGAGGTGGGCAAAGGCACCGGTCTGGGCTTGGCCGTCTGCCGCGGCCTGGTCGAAGCGGCCGGCGGCACCATCACACTGGACAGCCGCGTTACGAGCGGAGCCCGCTTCGTCATCGAGCTTCCTCGAGCGGAGTCCGGCGCACACCCGACCCCGTAGTCCCACGAGCCATACTGTCCAGAGCGCCCGGGGCGTGGGAGCCCCGACGCGGCGAGTGGCTCGAAGCCCGTCGTGCTATCCTCCCGGCATGCGCGAAATGGAAATCCGAAGCATCCTGACTCACGTCTGTAGGGAGCTCGACGCCCGGGCTCGGCGCTCGGCCGCTTCGGCCATGCTCGGCGCGTCCCTGCTCGTCCCAACCGGCTGCACTGATGACCCCGGACTACCCGATCGCGACGCGGCCGTCGACGGAGGGCCGATCGATGGCGGTGCGGTAGCCGAGTACATGGCGCCCGCCGACGACGCCAGCACCGGGGGCGCCGCGGGCGACCTGGATTCCGGCGCCGTGGTCAAGTACGGGGCTCCCGATGTGGACAGCGGTGCTCCGACCGACAGCGGTACGGTACAGCCGCGGGACGGCGGCGCGGTGGCACTGTACATGGCGGTCGAGGTCGACAGCGGTACGGTGCAGCCGGGCGATGCCGGCGGGGTTCCTATCTACATGGCGGTGGAGGCGACCAGCTAGACCAGACGCCGACAGGTCCACCCCCTTCCCGGGCGCGCGCACTGCAGCGCTGTTCCACAGGGAACGCAAGACTCGGAGACAGCCGTATCCGCAGTAGGGGCGAGTGGCAGAGACCGGCGAGAGCCAGTAGCCGACCAGCGCCTCGAACCTCGCCGACCCAGGCGAGTGCCGCCCGGTCCAACGTGCTAGTATTCCCTTCATGCGTGAAACGGAGATCCGGAGCATCCTGACTCACGTGTGCAGGGAGCTCGACGCCCGAGCTCGGCGTTCGGCTGCCTCGGCCGTGTTGGGCGCTTCCCTGCTCGTCACACCCAGCTGCAGCGACGATCCCGGACTGGATCCCGACACGACCGTCGACGGCGGCACCCAGCCCGACGCTGGCCCCGGTACCGACAAGGACAGCGGAAACGGCACTCTGGATTCCGGCGTCACGCCCGAGCCGGACGCAGCCGCCGATACCGGTCCCATGCCTGCGTACATGGCTCAGCCCATCGACAGTGGAACCGAGGACGCCAGCGCGCCCGCCGACGGCGGCGTTGCTCCGGCGTACATGGCGCCCGACGCCAGCCTCGATTCCGGCCCCATCCCGCCCTACATGGTCCAGCCCGTCGACAGCGGAACCCAGGACGCCAGCACACCCATCGACGCCGGGCCCATGCCCGAGTACATGGCGCAGCCGGTCGACAGCGCAACCGAGGACGCCGGCACGCCGATCGACGCCGGCCCCACGCCGAAGTACATGGCGCAGCCGGTCGACAGCGGAACCGAGGACGCCAGCCCGCCCGTCGACAGCGGCGTCGCCCCCGCGTACATGGCCCCCGACGCCAGCCCGCCTGTCATCGACAGCGGCCCCATGCCAGACTACATGGCACAACCCGTCGACGCCGGAGACATCGCCATCTACCTCGCGGTGGCCGCGGACTAGCAGCGCCCAATCACGCGGGTCCTGTGGGCCACACTGCAGCGCGCTCAAAGCCGCCGGTGATGGGGCGGCGCTAGGTTCCGAGGTGCGGCCGTGAGTGCGCGGCGAGGAGCGTCGCTGGCTACCGAAGCGCGGCCGCGAGTGCGCGGACAAGCCGCTTGCTGGCTAGCCCAACTAGGCACGGTGCGGCCGCGAACGTGCGGACAGGCTGCTCTCTGGCCAGCACGGTGCGGCCGCGAACGTGCGGACAGGCTGCTCGCGGGCGGCACAGCCCGTCGCGCGCCCTCAGCTCTTCAACGGGACGCGTCCAGCGGACTGCGCACGCCGAACCCGCCGCGGTTCAGAATGTGCGCATAGATCATCGTCGTCGCCACCGAGCGGTGCCCGAGCAGCTCCTGAATCGTCCGAATATCATACCCCATCTCCAGCAGCCGCGTCGCGAACGAGTGGCGCAGCGAATGGCTGCTCGCCCGCTGATTCAACCGAGCCGCCAGCACCGCCGCGCGCACCGCACGCTGCAGAGCCGTCTCGTGGAAATGGTGTCGACGGGTTTCCCCGGTGCGCGCGTCTCGGTACTGCCGCGTTGCTGGAAACACCCACTGCCACGGCCACTCCCGTCCCGCATTCGCGTACTTGCCCCCGAGTGCCCTCGGCAACTCCACCCAGCCAGCTCCCGCAGCCAGGTCCCGTTCATGAAGCAGCCTGACCCTGTGCAAGTGTTCCTGAAGCCGTGGCTCGACGGTGTGCGGCAACATCGTCACCCGGTCCTTGTCCCCCTTGCCGCCTCGGACCACCAGCTCCCACCGCTCGAAGCAGACATCCTTCACCCGCAACGCCACACACTCCGACAACCGCAGCCCCGACCCTCGCCGGTTCGGCGAGGGAATCTACGTTAGGCGGACCGAAACACACCGCACCGAGGCGGGCGCCATTTGACCCGAGCCAACGGAACAGTGTAGACGACGGCATGACTCGTCGGTCAGCTTGCGGCATCTTCTGCCTCGAAGGTGATTGGTCCAACGACCTTGCTCATTCGTCGACCGTCAAGCCGATACTGGAACTGCTGTCCCAAGGGGGCGGTGGAGCCGTGCCATACGTTCACCGAGGCTGTGGGACGCTCGAGGAGCTTGAGCACTATCTCCGGAAGTGGGCCCAAACAGGGCTGCGTCGCTTCCCGATCCTGTACTTGGCGTTCCACGGGATCCGAGGAGGCATCTGCGTGGGCGACCAACGCCGTGCCAACGGGCAAGTTACGCTCGACCGCCTTGCCGCGCTTCTTGGCGATCGTCTGTCCGGACGTCTGATCCACTTCGGCTCCTGCGACACTCTTCGGATCGATCGGCGCAACATTCAGCGCTTCCTCAAGTTGACAAACGCGACCGCGGTAACTGGCTACCGAAAAGCGATTGGGTGGCTTCCCTCTGCAGCGTTCGAGGTCCTGCTCTTCGACACGATGCGGCAGCGGTCGTTCACGCGCGCGGGGCTTCGCGCAATCCAGGCTGACCTACGGCGCGAAATCCCCGCACTTCTGCGAGACCACGACTTCCGGATGGAGATCCGCGACTAACGGACCGAGGTACCAAGTGAAGCACAGCGTCAAGTTTACGATTCCATGGCGGGAACTCGGCAACGCCGACGTGGAGTTCCAGGTTTGGGGCGATAGCGACAAGATCGGAACGCTCCAGATTTCAAAGGGGGCGCTTGTGTGGTTCCCGAAGGACCGCTCGTACGGCCACCGAATCTCGTGGTCGAAGTTCAGCAGAATGATGGAAGACTACCCACGCGCCGAAAAGCGCTAGGCCGCCCAACAAGCGCCTGGATCCGACGTGGTGCCAGACACGCCTCGCTCCGGGTGACCGTCGCCTGCAGGTGGCGGCTGGTCGCCGCCGCTCTTCTCCGGCCGCCCCGCATCCTGTACGCTCGTTCCGCTGGGCCCCACGCGGCTCAAGCGCACCGCGTTGGGCAGACTGTGACCATGGCATCCAAGCATGTGGCGGCTGTCATCGACGCCTGCACGGCATCTATCGCCAAGCGGGACGAGGCGGACGCCGCCAGTTCTCCAAGTACCCTCTTTCACTTCACTGACTTGGATGGCCTCGCGGGTATTCTTTCGACGAATATCCTCTGGGCCTCTCTTGCGACCGAACTGAACGACGCGTCAGAGGTCCGGTACGGACTCGACTTGGCCGAGGAGGTCTTGCGCGAGCGCATTGCGTCGGCAGCCACCGATTTTGACGTTGCGGCTCTTGAGTTTCTTGTCGACCCGTCCAGCGCGCCAAGACCGAATCGGTTCGAACTGTTCCCGCTTGTCATCTCGCTCTGTGGACGTGCGGACAAGAGCGGCATGTGGCTTCACTATGGTCGCGGCGGCCGCGGGGTGGCCCTGGGGTTCGACAGCTCCATCGCGATCGAGGCCAAGATGAATCTCTCGTGCGTCGACTACGACCCCGGGTCACAGCGCACTCGAATCGCGGAGCTGCTACACGCCGGACGCGAAGCGCTGGGCGCTAGTCCACCGCCCAGTCACGTTCGTGATGGTGCACACCTAACGTCCATGTACATGTCGTGGCTTGCCATTCGCTTCAAGCACCCCTCCTTCTCGGAAGAGCACGAGTGGCGGCTGAGCGTTCAGGCAATCGCACAAGACGGACGCATTCAGGATGATACGACGTTCAAGTATCGCCGACAGGGTGAGCGACTGATCCCCTATGAGGAGCGACGGCTCAATGGCACTGCCTTGCTGAGAGAAGTCATACTCGGACATTCGTGCAGTTTCACTGTAGAAGCTGGTCGAGCGCTCCTTGCCTCTCACTCGTGCACCGCCGCCGTTGTACGCTCGAACGTGCCTGTTCGATGAAGCTGGCTAACAGGCGCCTGGATCCGACGTGGTGCCAGGAGCGCCTGGCTCCGGATGACCGTCGCCTGCAGGTGGCGGCTGGTCGCCGCCACTCTTTCCTGAGCGCCTCGCATCCTGTAGGCTTCCCGCGCTGGGCCCCACGCGGCTCAAGCGCAGTACGTTAGGGAGACCTCGCGCCGGGCAAAAATGGCTCCGTCTACGGCTGTTGCTGCTCGCGCCACTTTGACAAGCTTTTCGTCGTACCATGGACACGCATGGCCAACTCCGGTTCAATGAAGCTCTATGCGGTTGTCAGCGCTCACGATGGCGTCGAGGTCGGTCATCTGCGGGCTCGCTGGACGGATACGGGATTCAGGCTTGACCTGGCTCCGCGGGACGGATCGCCTGAGTTGATGGGCGGGGCAACGTCGGCGCTCCGAGCAGCCTGTGGCGAGACGACAGATACACCACCAGTCACGGACAACTGGGCAGCCATTGAGAATGTATTTGCACAGCGCGGGTTCGCGCTTCGCGAAATCCAGCCTCAAGTGCTGACGACGTCGGTGAGCATCGATGCGCTGACTGGCGAGAGTGTCGGCGAGACCGGAGCAGCGTCCGGTGAGCTGTTGGACGCGACTGCCAGTGTCGCGAACAGCGTCTTCCGTGCCATTTCGAGGATCGGTCCGAACCTTGCGGCGAGAGCGCTGAACGAGGTGCGCCAGGCCGTGAAAAGGAACGACCACTCGAGCGCTTGGAAGGCTCTTGTCAACTGGCAAGAGTCTGGGGGGTTGGTCTTGGGAGGGGGCGCAACTGACGCGCACGCTGCAACGCTGCTAGTCAACCCAGCCGAGCTGGACGTGGACTCTCGCAAGGAGTTGCTGCTGCTAAGGTCCGTCCTCGCGGGCATGACCTCGAGCTACACTCCTCAGCTCACTGGCGACATATCCGCCCTCCGCGCAGAATTCGGGGACCAGCTTTCGGCTCAGCAAGAGGTCAGCCTACGCATGCTTGAGGCGAATATTGCCGCTACCGAGCATCGGCGCGAAACAGCTTACATTCTGTGGCGAGGCGTGATCGTTGATGCCGAGGGCGCATCCGAACGCGCCTGGGCACACCACAACATCTCGCGTGCACACCCGGCAGACAGCCCGGAGTCGGCAAGGCACGCTGAGTTCGCGGCTGATGCCTTTCTGGAGGCCGGGCGCCTTCAGGACGCAGCGAAAGAATACATCTATCTCACCCAGTTCGGACTGGCAGAAGATCCAGGACGCTGTGTAGAAATGCTTGACGAGGCCCTGACTTGGTTCTCCGGCGACCGACCAGAAGAACGCCATGCTCGTGCCCAGCTGATGCACTCGAAGGCGTGCGCCTTCCAGCGTCTGGGGCAGTTGGAGGCCGCCATGGCTCTTCACTTGGCGGTAGAAGAGCTGATGCGCCCTCTGCACGGGACAACCGGGCTTAGGATCGCTTCCCTCGGCCACGCGCACATCTTGGCCGCAAACCTGGGACGAAGCGAAGATGCAGCGAAGCTGAAGGCGCAATGCGAGTCTCTGATCTCCCATCAGACCTCGCCGGACTGGAGGCGTCGCCGGGCGGCCGCTCGGCTTCTCGAATCCTACTCGTCTACAGAAGCTCGTGAAATCGCAGCTGAGGCGTTGGCCTCGGGAGACACGTCCGTATACTCGAGCACTCTGATATTGCGCGCACAGCACGAAGGCACCCCGTCAGAGAAGATCGCGTGGCTGGATGAGGCGTTGGCGATCTCGCGCCGATGTGAAGCGTCCCGCGAGGATCTTCGTATCGCTCTCTCAGCCATGGGGAACGAACTCGCCCACCAAGGGCAGCATGAGCGAGCCCTGACGTATTTTCGCGAGGCGTTGGGGCTTGATCCGCTGGACCGTGCCACGCGTCAGAAGGTTGGGGCAACGCTCTTCAAGCTAGGCAGGTGGAAGGACGCGATCGCGTTTCTTGAGGAACAGCAGAGGATCTTCGGCGAGCTTCCGGGAATCCTGTGCGCGCTCGGTCGAGCGCATTTTGAAGTTGGCGACTTCGGCAAGGCGATCCCACTCTTCGCAAAGGTCAGACGTATGACGCCGCCGGACAGCCAGGAGCACAAGACGGCGGACGATTTCGAGGCGCAGTCCTATGCCGCCGGAGGTAAGCCGGATGCCTATGCTGGGGCGGTGCTCGCGCCCGAACCGCCCCTCTCACTCAGAGAGCTCCGTTTGGAGCTCCAGGCGTTTGCGCGCTATGTGCAGAGCGAACAGCGTCGGACTTTCTGGTCGAAGCGAAAGTGGAGACCTTCTCCCGAACAGCACGCAAGAACTCTGCTGGAGACATTTCTGGCCGCCAGGCTTGACGGGAGGGTCGAGCAGCTACGAGAAATCGAGGTGGGCGCTGGAAGGATGGACTTGTACGTCGTGGGACGGGGCGGGTTCCGGTGCGTTGTCGAACTGAAGATGCTAGGAGGCGGCTACAGCACAACGTACGCTTTTTCGGGACGCGAACAGATCGTGCACTATCTCGAGAACAAGGGTGTTCATGCCGGAATCCTCGTCGTATTCGACGGACGCAAGCGGGACGTTGGGAAAGGACTGACTGAGGTCACCAAGATCGGGGACAACGTCATCTACAGCTACTTTGTCGATGTGAGAATGCAGACCAAATGAGCGGGCACGAATTGCGGGGTCGCGCCAAAAACGCGGGACCAGGGGTGGCGCCCAGGGAGGGCTGCCTAACCGGCGCCTGGATCCGACGTGGTGCCAGTGACGCCCCGCTTCGGGTCACCCGTCGCCTGCACGTGGCGGCTGGTCGCCGCCCCTCTTCTCTGGCCGCCTCGCTTCCGGTACGCTCGTCCCGCTGGGCCCCACGCGGCTCAAGCGCACCGCGTTATGCAGGCCCCGCCTGAAGCCCCTGCGAGGCTCGGTCGGAGGCGGGGAGGGATGGCCGAGACCAGGAGGGGGGTCGCCAGCTGAGGTTGAGGTCACACACGGCCGGTCCGGTTTGACAGTACGTACACTTGTGCATACAATGCAGCGTGTCCTTCCAGTGGGATCCCAGCAAGGCCCGAGCAAACCGCAGCAAGCACCGCGTCGCTTTCGCGGATGCGGTGGGTGTGTTCGAGGATCGGCGGGCCATTACTATCGACGATCCACATCCGAAAGAGGAACGGTACGTCACCATTGGGCTGGACTTGCTCGGCCGGGTGTTGGTTGTCTGTTGGACACCACGTGGCAGTCAGATTCGACTGATCTCTGCCAGGCAGGCCGCCCGAAGGGAGCGGCTCAACTACGAAAGGAACCGCTGAAGATGCGCAAGGAGTACGACTTCTCGGTGGGGCGGCGCGGCCCGATCGTTCCCGCCACCACCGGAAAGACCAGGATCACGATCCGAATCGATGATGACCTGCTGGAGTGGTTCCGTCAGCAGGTAGACGCGGCCGGCGGCGGCAACTACCAGACAATGATCAACGAAGCTCTCCGGGCCTACGTGGCAGGCCAAGAGGAACCGCTTGAAGTCGTCGTTCGCCGCGTCGTCAAGGAGGAACTGAGAAAGGGCAAGCCGAAACGGCAAGCAAAGCCGAGAAAGGCTGCATAACAAGCGCCTGGATCCGACGTGGGGCCGGAAGCCGGCGCCGTGTCAGCATCCGTAGGCCCCTGGGCGGAAACGGACAACGACGCAGCGAGTTCTCCGTGGTGAACGGCCACGACGGCACCACTGCCAATAGTAACGCCACGCGTTACTATTGGGTATGATCCGCAGCTTCCGAGACGGTGACGCCGAGCGCCTCTTCAAGAGACAGCGGATCCCTGGGCTGCCTCCTGACCTCCAACGAGTCGCACTCCGGAAGCTCGTCGTGCTTGACGTCGCTACCAGTCTCCTTGACCTCCGGGTTCCACCAGCCAACCGACTCGAGAAGTTGGGCGGCGATCGGGCCGGACAGCACAGTGTTCGCATCAACGACCCATGGCGCATCTGTTTCCGCTGGGCAGGCGGAGACGCGCATGAAGTTGAAATCGTCGACTATCACTAGAGAGAAACTCCGATGCCAACCAAGAGACTCGCTCCCGTTCACCCCGGCGAAGTTCTGGCTGAGGAGTTCCTCAAGCCGTTCGCGCTGACAGAGTACCGCCTTGCCAAGGGCTTGCGTGTTCCCGCCCGGCGCATCAACGAAATCGTGCACGGGAAGCGGGCGATCACCGCTGACACCGCGCTGCGGCTGGGGCGGTTCTTTCGGAACTCACCGCGCTTCTGGTTGAATCTTCAGAGCGCCTACGACCTAGAGGTGGAGGCCGACCGACTTGGTTCGAAGCTCGCTCGCGACGTAGAGGTCCTGAGGAAGACCGGCTGACCTCGATGAGGTCCGCAGGCCAACCAGCGCCTGCGTCCCCGTCGCCTGAAGGTGGCGGCTGGTCGCCGCCCCTCGTTTTTGGCCGCCGCGCATCCGGTACGCTCCTGCCGCTGGGCCCCACGCGGCTCAAGCGCATCAGCGCATCACGTTAGAAAGAGGCGGACGGGCTGCACGTCAGGCGGCACGTCCTCTACGGTGAGGCTTCAGCTCGGCCAGCCCGATTCGGAGTCCGGCCACGCCGAGTGGACAGCCTGGCCCGGCTGCGCCACAGTGCCGCGGCCCGACCGGCTCGTTTCGACGCGCGCGCCATGAACCGCCTGCTTGCTCTCGTTCTCGGCCTCTTTCTGCTGTTGGATCCCGGCGTTGCGAGCGCGTGGCCCCAACCGCCGACCCGGGTTTCGGTGCTCACCATGGGGCCGGGCGACGCCGCGTTCACACGGTTCGGCCACAACGCCATCCTGCTCGAGTGGCCGGAGAGAGACGTGGCGCTCGTCTACAACTTCGGCACCTTCGCGTTTCCGGGGCTGGAGGGTGTGCGCGCCTTTGTGGCGGGCCGTCTGCGCTACTGGCTCAGCGTCTCCACCTTGCCAACCACCCTGAAGAACTACGCAGACCAGAATCGGAGCATGGTCGTCCAGCAGCTTCGGCTCACGCCGGAGCAAAAGCTCAGCCTGGCGCGGGCGCTCGCCCGCAATGCTCGGCCCGACCGCCGCTACTACGACTACGACTACTACTACGACAACTGCTCGACCCGGGTCCGCGACGTCCTCGATCGCGTGACCGAGGGGGCGCTCAGCCGTCAGCTCAAAGGGAGGCCGGGCCGGCTCACGTTCAGAGAGCACACGGAGCGATCCACCGCGGCCATCGGATGGCTGTATTTCGCCCTGGACCTGTCCCTCGGCCCGTTCGTCGACAGGCCGATTCGGCGCTGGGAAGAGGTCTTCATTCCGAGCGAGCTTCACGACGCGCTCGCAGGGGTCACCCTCGACGACCCCGAGAAAACCAGACTCGTCGAACGCGAACAGGTCCTGCTCACTGCCGCACGTCCCCTCGTGCCCCGGGATCCGCCCTCGCGAACCCTCGGTTTCACTGCCGCGGGCCTTGCCCTCGGGCTCGGCCTCGCCGCGCTCGGGCATCTGGCCATCCGTCGAACGGCGGCGCGCGTTGCCTTCGGCGTGCTCACGTCCGTCCTCGGCCTTCTTCTCGGCTTGGCGGGCAGCGTCTTCGTCTACTTCTGGCTGTTCACCAAGCACTGGGCCGCCTCCGCCAACGAGAACATCCTGGTCTGTCCGCCCTGGGCTCTGCCCCTGGCGGCATTCGGCATCACGACGGCGTTGGGCCGAACGGGCTCGAGCCGGGTCGTTCGGTCGCTGCTTGCTGCGTGCGCCCTGAGCGCCGCCGTCGCCGTCCTGCTGGCGTGGATCCCCGGGTTCGGTCAGGACAACGCGCGCACGGCCGGGCTGCTCGGGCCGCTCTGGATGGGCCTGTACCTAGGCTACGCGCGCCTCCGTTCGGACCATCATGGGCAGGTGCAGCCGGCGCTGTAGGTGTAGAGCCCGTCGTCGCGGCACATCGTGTTGGCGGCCGCACAGTCGTAGTACTCGGAGCACACGTGGCACGCCTGCGTCTCGTTGTCCGGGCAGAGCGACTCGGCCGTGGGCAGGTCCGTGACGTCGCATCGTTCGAGGGCGGCAAGGTACTGCTCCGCGTAGCGCGTGCAGGCTTCTGCAACCTCGGGGTAGTCACACGTCTGTCCGAGCAAGAACTCGTAGGAGGCCTCCACGACGGCGTTGATGGTGAGCGTCTTCTCGCCCGCCTCGGCGACGGTCCGATTCTGCCGCCGGAAGGAGGCCATGACGAAGCCTTCGGGCGCCGCCTTCAGGACCTTCTCAGGGATCGTGAACTCGCCATCGTCGGCCATGAGGCATTCGATCTCGTAGGGGTCCGCGACGTCCATGGGTAGCGGGTTGATCCAAAGCCGGACCCGAAGCGGCACGTCCCCTTCCCCTGACCAAGTGAGCTTGAGCGCTCCTGGCTCGAACTGGCTCTTGCTCTCGAGCTCGCTGACGCTCAAAGCCTCTGGCAGGCGCACTCCGTCGATGCTGAACGTTTCACCGAACCCGCCGCCGCTGCCCCTGAGGCCGTACTTGCCGCCGTAGCGCGGCTCGACGCCGAGTTCGGTCAGATCCACTCCGTAGGAGTAGTAGCCCTCGTGGCTCGCCGGAGTCTCTTCGATGCCGTACTCGTGGCTGCCATCGATCAGCGTGAGCTTCCCGATATCGACCCATGTCATGGCATCTGCGACGCCCATTCCCGTCGAAACGACAACGCCGCAGTCGTCGACGCCCTCGAGCGGGTCGAGCACGGTGGCAAACTTTGCGCTGCTGCCCACCTCATCGAAGAACTGGGCGTAGGCGCTGAAGCTCAGCGTGGGCTCGCCCGGGAACGCTGAAGTGACGACGGAGATATCGATGAACCCGCTGGTGCCCTCCTCGGTCGGCGACTCATTGGGCACGGTGTCGGTCTGACGCTCTGAACTCGCCTTCTCGTGCTCGTCGAGGATCGCCTTGCCGCCGAGCGAACAGTCGTAGGACAGGCCCCCTTGCTCGAACGAGAAGTCAGCGTAGCAGCGGCCGTCGACCTTGACCACGCTGTGACAGCTATACTGCTCGCACGTCGTGTAGACGACCTCTGTCTCGAAGGTTCGAGCAGCGTCTGCCTCCAGTCTGACCTCGAGCTCGGCGCAAACGTCCTGGCAACGGTCCGACTCGGCCAGGGTGCACCCAGAGAAGTCGGAGTCATCGAAAAGGCAGTCACCGGCTCGGCCACGCACGTAGCAGCCGAGGCCGACCGGACCGATCATGAGCGAGCCGGATCCTTCGAGCGAACAGTCGCATGCGTAGCCCGACACCGACTTCGTGTCGGCAGCGACGCTAGCCGGCGTGCACTCTCCGCTGGCGACCCTGCGCGCGTTCTGTACCGGCCCCGACAGCGCCGCCAGGCGTGCCTCCACTCCAGGCACGCAATCGGACGTCTTCTCGCACTCTCTCGCGCCCGGCTCGGAGCTGCCGGAGCCGCCCGTGTGTGTCTCGCCGCCCGTCCCGACAGGCCCCATGCCTGCCGAGGTGCCCGTCTTGCCTCCACTGGGGTGTCCATGTCCGCCGCTGGCCTCCAGGCCGGTTTCTCCCCCGGTCTGACCCCCGCCGCACCCTGCCAGAACCGCTGCACAGAGAAGAACGAGAGTCGACCGCTGCATGTCGAGGCCTCCTTGTTGCGTGTGACGAGCTTCGCCCCGACACTGCACCTGGTAGCCGTCTGCAGTATGCGCTGGCGCTTGAACCGAATCTAGCTCCGAAATGCACATTTCGTCCCTTCCAACTGCTCCCGAATGTGCAATTCTCCTATAGATGGACTACGAGGTTCTGGCATCGCAGTTGATCAGAGCGCTGCGTGGCAGCCGTTCACAGACAGCGCTGAGTCGGCGCCTCGGCTATCACAGCAACGTTCTGTACACGTGGGAATCGGGCGGCGGATACCCGACCGCCGCCCGGACGTTCTGGCTGGCGCGCCGCGTTGGTATCGAGCCGGCCGAGGTGGTCACGCGCTTCTACCGCCAGGCCCCTGCCTGGCTTGGGAGCGCCGACATGGCAAGCCCCGAGGGGGTTGTCGCGTTCCTGGGGGGGCTGCGCGCGCGTCGGTCCATTCAAGCGCTGGCCGCCGCGACCGGTCGGGACCGGTTCCGCGTTTCCCGCTGGCTCAAGGGAGCGAGCGAGCCGCGGCTGCCGGACTTCTTGCGACTCGTGCAGGCGTGCTCGCTCAGGCTGCTGGACTTCATCGCCGCGTTCGTCGATCCTGACCGGTTGCCCGAGGTCGCCGATGCGTGGCGCATGATGGAGTCGTCGCGGCGCGCGGCCGGCGACGCACCCTGGTCGCACGTAGTCCTCCGGGCGCTCGAGCTCGAGCAGTACCGTGCACTGCCCGGACACGAGCCGGGTTGGATCTCCCGTCGGCTGGGGATCGACCGAGCCGAAGAGGAACGCTGCCTCGAGCTGCTCTCGGGTGCAGGACAGATCCGCATGAACCAGGGGCGCTGGGAGCCGTGCCAGGTGCTGACCGTGGACACCCGGCGCGACCCGGAAACCACGACCAAATTCGCTGCCTGGTGCGCCCGGATCGGCGCTGAGCGCGTTGCATCGGGCTCGGCCGGCAGCTTCGCGTTCAACGTCTTCGCCGTGTCCAGTCAGGACCTGGAACGTCTGCGACAGCTTCAGCGCGACTACTTCAACCACCTTCGCACCATCGTGGCCGAATCCGTGCCCGTGGAACACGTGGTTATCGCGAACATGCAGCTGTTTGCGCTTGGGGAGCCTGGATAGGCACGCGCCCATGGATCGCGGTCACCGCGTGTCGAACCCTGGTGAAGCGCAACCGTTGGATTCCGACCAGAAAGGAACAAGGTCAACCATGGTCTCGCGACTCCTGGGCATTGTAGTGACGACGGCCGTACTGGCTATGGCGGAGCAGGCGCTCGCAGAGCCTGAAGCAACCGTGAAGGTCGTGCCGAGCGGAGACTACGCGTACACGTTCGACGACCAAGACCTGTTCGGACAGGCTTTCGGAGCAACGGGCTACCTGCTCCGTGTTCGCGCGACTCCCATACACACCATGCTCCTGCGTCCACGTACGACGCTGGTTCCGGAGATCCTGCACTCAGTCGAGGACATGTGACGGCGCCTTTCCCCTCGCGCTCAGGGCTAGTGGTCGCGCTGGCGGCCATCAGCTGCGCCGAGCCTGCTCAGCTCGGGGGACTCGGTGTCTTTAACCCAAACGGTGTGAACGGCCGGATGCAGCTCGCATCGCACGTGAGCCGTTCTGAGGGACAGAGAGCCAGCCCGAGCGAACGTCCTTCCGGTCCCCGCAGCCGCGGGCCCCGAGCCGCGGATCCCGAGCCGCCTGTCGAGTGCGCCGGCCCGTCGCCGCGCGACCCATAGGACCCCAGGACACGTTTCTCTCCGAACGTGGCTCGACTTCCCCACCACGGGGCCGCAGAAAGGATTCGGTGCCTGTCCCGACCGGACGAGGGCGTCGAAAGAGCCCTCGCTTCAACAGACGCGCGGTACTACAGTCCGCCCCCATGACTGCCCAGACGGCCGTAGCCAATACCTCGAACAAGACCGTCACCTATGGTGGCACGACCTACAAGGTCCAGGAGCTGAGCGACGACAACTTCGCCGTACTGCTGGAGGGTGTGCCTATCGGACGCATCGTCTACTCCTTTGGCTCGGCGCATGGCGTCCCGGAGGGTGGCAAGCTGGGTGAAGAGGACCTCGAGACCATCGGCGAAGCTTGGTTTGCCGCGCTCGAGGGCTGAGCGGACCACGTACTGGCCTCCGCCGGCGCCGCAGGCGCACGCTTGACGGGGCGAGCCGATTCGGAGTCCGGTCGTGGCCGCCCCGCCTCCGATCCGTCCGGGGGCGTTCACCGGCGAGTCGGCGTATCGTCGTGCTGTCTTGGGCAGTGTCCATGCATAAGTCCCCGAATCTGAAGCTGCCCGCCGATACCCGCGCCCCAGGGAGGAGCTCGCCGTAGACTGTGCGCTGCTTGACCGCAGCCGATGCGCGTTTCATCCTCGTGTGTTCGGACTGTGAGCAGCAAACGGGGTCGGTCGGCCTGATGGGCCCGATGGGCCCGTGAGAAGGTACAGCGACCATGCTCCATCGTACCCGCCGTTGCGCAAGCTGGCCGAGTGCGTCCGTTCTTTGCGTCGTGGCTTGGTCAGCCCTGGGTTGCGACGGTGGTGGTAGGGACGTGACGATCGTCAAGGCCACGGGCGGCAGCAGCACCGGTGGGGTGGCGGACGTTGCCAGCAGCGCGGGTTCCGACACGGGCGGCAGCGGGACCGCGCCGTCGACTGGTGGCGTGTTGACCGACAACGGTGGCTCGGGCACGGGCGATGCTGGTTCCCCGAACGTGGGGGCCAGCGGCAGCACAGGCTTCGCAGGTTCTGCGGGCGCGGCGGGCGATTCGGGAGTGCGCTGCACGTCGGACAAGCAGTGTCAGGCGCTCGGGCAGCTCTGCGATCTCGCGCATCAGCGCTGTGTGGAGTGCCTCTCCAAAGAGCAGTGCGATGAGGGCGAGCTCTGCGTCGATCACGCGTGCCGGTCCGGCAGTCCGTGCGCGACCGACGCACAATGCGTCGACGCGCCCGGGGGCCTCGCCGTTTGTGACGGCAGCCGCGGCGAGTGCGTGCAATGCCTCGAAGCGGCCGACTGCAGCGAAAACCACGACTGTGTCGACCGTCGCTGTGTGGCGTATGTTCCGTGCGAGGACTCGCGCGACTGCGCCGCCGGGATCCAGGTCTGCAACCCCGCATCGGGGCGATGTGTCGACTGCAACAGCGACGCCGATTGCCTGGACGAGGCGCTACCCGCGTGCGCTTCTGACGGGACCTGCCGTGCGGCGTGCAGCGCAACGGACGACGAATGCTCGAGTCTGGGGCAGGTATGCGATCGGATGGAAGGGTACTGCGTCCAGTGCCGTCATGACGGCGACTGTCCAGCCAGCGAGCATTGTCGGAGCGCTGCCTGTGTACCGGACCTGTGCGATCCGGGTGAGAGCCGATGCGACGGCAATGAGGTCGCCGAGTGCAATGACGCGGGCAACGCGTTCGGACCCTCGGTGCCCTGCGGACCCGGCCAGATATGTACTGCGCTGCTGAGCCATGCGACCTGTACGACGCCGGGTCCGGGCCAAGGAGGCGCAGGCGGCGAGGGCCAGGGCGGCGCGGCCGGGACCGGTGGCGAAGAGCCCGAGGCAGGCAACCCCGGCACGGGCGGCTTGGAGCCCACCGGCGGTAAGGGAGGGACCGCGCCCACCGGCGGCAGCGGCGGCTCGGGGGGGTTCGGCGGCGGAGGGTCAGGTGGGTTCGACGAGCCCGGCGGAGCCGGCGGGCAGGGTGGCTCGGGAGGCTGCGCCACCGGAGCCGCGCCGTGTACCTCGATTCCTCACTTCGCCGGGGCGCAGAACGTGGACGGCTACGATGACGAGTTCTGCAACATCCCGTCTTTCTTGCTCGACTTCGGCAGCCACAACGCCAAAGTCAACACCTACAGGACGGCCAGCCCCAGCGAGACGGCTTTGGTCCGTGCGGCCTGGTCCCCGTTCGCGCTCCACGTTTTCGTCACGGTCACCGACTCGTCGGTACACGCGTGGACCAGCGATGACCACGTCTACGAAGGGGACAGCATCGAGCTCTTCGTCGCCAACACCGAAAGCGTAACAGGGGATCCGGGTGACGACGCCAACGCCAAGCAGATCCAGGCGTCCTACGAGCGAGGCTTCGTCGTTCATGTCCAGGACGCCGGCGAAACCTCGCGCCAGCTGCTTCCCGAGACCGAGCTCAAGGGGCGCGTGTTTGTCGGCGGCTACACCATCGAGCTCAAGGTGCCCTGGATCGGCCCTCCCCCGCACTCGGGCAGCACCATCCGGGTCAACCTGGTGCTCAACTCGGCCCAGAACACGACCGAGGCTACCTGGCGTGACGCGCAGGCCATTCTCACCATGGGTCCGCCGGGCGAGAGGTTTGACGGCTCGCCTTGTGGCGCCGACATACAGCCGTACTGCGATGACCGGGCCTGGTGTCAGACGGCGCTCGAATAGCTGGGCACCCTCTACACCCCCAAGATCCGGAGCCCCACGGGCAACTCCTCGCCGAACACCTCCGCCTGATCGGCTTCTTCCACGGGCACCAGCTCACGCACCGAGCGTATCCACTCGGCCCGTGCGCCCGCCTGTTCGAGCCGGCGCGCGACCTCGTTGCGCAGAGGCTCGCCGAGATCGCGGGCCCGATCGCCGGTGACCCGTGCCAGCTGCGCTGCAGCGAAGGGCGCTGTAGGGAGCTCTTCCCAGCGCTCACGCAGAAGGTGATCGAGCCATCGTTCGACCGTGCGCGGCCCGACCACGTGGTGCACACTGGCATAGGCCGGGACGCGCGCCCCGATGCGGCCGAGCGCCCGCCAGAGCGCCGGCTCGCGTCGGGTCCAGGTGCGTTCGAGCACCCAGCGACCGAGCTCGCTCCGACGCTCGACAGGGACGCGCTCGAGCCAGCTCACCAGCTCGAGCATCTCCGGTTGCGCCTCGGGCTTGAAGCCCTTCGGCTTCTTGAGCTTCGCCTCCGCGGGTGCGAAAAAAGGGTCGAGTCGATCGCGGATCGATGCCTGCTGCTGCTCCCTGAGCCCGCCCGCGATGCGACGCCAGGCGATCCACAGCTGCTGCCAGGAGCGTGTCTCCTGAGCAAAGCCGAGGCCCTCGTCGAACAGCGGCGCGACCACGGCAACGCGCTGCGGATCCAGCGGATGCCCGAATCCCGGACGCAGGCAGTATCCCGCCAGCATCCAGTACAGTCGCTCGTGGTCCACGGAGCGGCGCCGCGCGCGGTGCTTGGGTCCCACGACATCGAACAGGGCACGCGTGACCTCGAGATCCCAGGTCTTGCGTTCGCCCAACAGCCGCTCGAGCTCGCGCAAGAGATCCTTCACCTGGCGCGGCGAGACATCGTCCCGGCCTTTGCCGAAGACGCGCTGCAGCGCCTCGGTGGCCTCGTCGAAGCGTCGCCCCAGTGCGCGCAGACTGCTCCGCGGACGCTCCGAGGCTACACGTCCGCGTCCGAGCTCCGCTTCCTGTCCTCGAAGCTCGAAGGCCAGCTCGAAGCGCCGCGGCGAGCCTTGCGCATGGGCTTCCACGCAGGCGATGTCGAGCGTTCCGATGGCCGAGAGCTCCCCCTCGATGAGCACGCGCACCTCCCCACACTCGTCTTCGCGCTCGAAGCGAGTCATCACCGGCGGCAGCAGCTCGAAATCCGGAGGGACGTCAACGAGCTGTCCGGGCGCATGGACCTCCGGTCCGTCCGAAGCGTACAGCTCGAAACGCACGGTTTCGCCGACCTTGAGCGCGAGCTCGTGCCCGAGAGCTACGTGACGCTCGCCCTCCTGGCTGCCGCGCGGTACCACACAGAGCGCGCGCGCTCGGCCGGCGCATGGTTTTCCGGATGCGTCGACGCCGACGTAGTAGCCGTGTGCGGAGCCTCCCCCGATGCGCAGACGTTCGCCGCTGCCGTTCGAGGCCGCCACGGCCAGGCCGAACACGACGGCTCCCCTGGCCACGGCCAGATCGGGGTCCAGGAGCGGCAAGCCGACGACCTCCCGATCAAGCCAGCTCGAGACCACGCGCGCCACGCGCTCGGCGATGCGCGGCGCATGGAACAGGCCCCCGTTGAGCAGCAGCGCATCCGGACCCGAGGTCCCAGGCGCGTGGCGGCGCACGAAGGCCGCCACGTGGCGAGTGACGGCCGGATCCGATTCGTAGGGCAGCCCGAAGGCAAGCAGGGCGCTCCTGCCTCGGCGCGGCTCGGCGTCGAGCCCCACCTCGGGGAAGAAGCCGCCCAGGACGACGCTTTCGACCTCTTGTCGACTGAGCACCGTCGACAGGGTCCTGCCCACCAGGTTCGATCCCGCACCGAGCACGGTCACGCGATGCTCCGCGGGCGCGCCCGTGCCGAGCAGCCGCTCTTTGGCGCGTCGGCAGGCCGCGACCAGCTCGGCGAAACGCAGCGGGTCGAGGTGCTGACCGTCCGCGACGAGCCGGCTCTCGCACAGGTGAGCCAGTGTCAGATCGATGTTGTCCCCGCCCAGAAGCAGATGACGGCCGACGGCGACTCGGGTGAGCGTGACCTTGCCACCGACGCTGGGGGCCACACGGACGAGCGTGAGGTCGGTCGTGCCGCCCCCGACGTCACACACCAGCACGAGCGCCTCGGGCCTGTGAGCGACTAGCGCACCGAGCTTCTCGATTCCGAAGCGGCACAGAGTGTCGTAGAAGGCCGCTTGTGGTTCCTCGAGCAAACGTACGCTGAGCCCCGCCGCGACGGCCGCTTCGAGCGTCAGCTGCCGCGCGGCCTGGTCGAACGAAGCCGGTACGGTGAGCACCACCGACTGCCTCTCGAGCGGGACGTCGGGAAACGTCCGGTTCCAGGTCGTGCGCACGTGCCCGAGCAGCCGAGCGGCTGCGTCGACCGGGGACAGCCGTACCAGCCCGGGATCGGTGACGCCCCAGGGCAGGATCGCCGCCGTGCGGTCCACGGCGGCATAGGACAGCCAGCTCTTGGACGACCCGACGACA
>JAFGIS010000106.1 GCA_016929495.1 Polyangiaceae bacterium
CAAAGCGAGCAGATGGACGTGCACGTTAAGTCGGACCGCTGAATCCGTGCGCTGCACGACCGCCACCGAGCCTGTCAGCGCCTGCTCCACGCTCCCCAGGCTGAGCATCCTCTTGGCCCGGCGCTTGAGCGACCGCGACAGCTCCCTGGCGAATGCGCTCACCGCCGGGCGGCGGACGAATCGGATAGAGCCCGACGGAGCGGCGCTCAGCATGTCCGCGGCGCCTGATGGGGTGCAGGTCACGGGCGACGCCGTGGGCGGGGCGATCCCCGTCGAGCTCTCTTCCGGGCTCGCCCTCGCCGATGCCGACTCTTTCGAGCCGTTTGCGGACCTATCGAGCATGGTGGCGGATCCGGATGACGAGTCCTTCTTCGCTTTCGCCGGGCAGTCCGCGTTCGTCGTTCCGCACGGCACCGTGTACGGAGGCCCGCATCGTTGCGCGCTGGTGGGCGCGGATGGCAGCCTGCTCTCGCAGACCGACTGTGTCATGCCGTACTTCGATTCCTCCTACGCCCGCTGGGGCGTCCGGCAGAAGGACACGAGCGTGCTCGGCAAGTGGCTCGGCATCGAGGCCATCGACGGCGCGCCGTCGGTGCGCCGGTGGTTCTCCGAGCGGTACGCGAAGGAGCAGGCGGGGACGATTGCGCTCGACGCGGACGTGCGGCTCGAGCCCGGGTGGTTCACGCTCGAGGGTGGGGAACGCAAGGCGCTGTTCGCGTATCTCGAGGAAGTGCCGGTGGCGCCGAGCATCACGGGGACCGTCGTGCGCGCCGGCTGGGTCGAGGTCGGGGAGCCGGCAGGCGTTTCGTGCGACTCGAACCGGGACTGCGATTCGGCGGTGTGCGATGGAGGGGCGTGCAAGTGACGGTGTGAGGGGTGTTCCGTCCCGCCTTGACCAACTCCTCATTGGAAACGAAGATCCTGCTGGTAGCGACGTAGCGACAGCTCAACTGGAAAGGTTACAGTAGCGCGACATTCGAACATGAGGCTGGTTGCACGCTAGCGCCACCAGCCTGGGGGCTCACCGATACCGGGCCCAGCTTGGAGCCGACAAGTACCTGGGCCCGATCGTGCACGCCGTTTGAGACACCAATGCCCTGCACGGCGCACATGGCAACACTGGCGTTGTTCTTGATCTCGTGCTTGATCCATATTCCCGCCCCAGAGTTGAGGCTAACTTGCGCCTGGCCTTGGATGTAGTACTCGACTGTAATACCTCCAAGCGCATAGATACTGACTTTGGCTTGGTCGTTGATGTCCCCATTGATATACACCGCTCCCGTCGCGCAAATGGTTGCTGCGTGCTGGTCTTCAATGTGCTGAAGGTTGACATTCCCGGCAGCCCTAATTGAGGTGATGCCCTGGCCATCGAGTTTCGGATAGCTTCGGTCCCCAGGTTGCTCCTGCTCGCGAGAAAAGGGGCAGCCGAGGATGGTGAGGCGATCCTTCACCTGAATATAGCCTGGCTGCGTCTTGGTGTTTTGGAAGCCGCCCTTGAATACCTTGAGCTGCACATCATAGAGACCAGGTATCGTGTAGGTCGTGGTAGGCGTGTCAGCCGTTGATGTAACACCGTTGCCGAAATCCCAACTCCGATGTTCCGGGCCACCGGCGGAGATATCTTGGAACTTCACCGTCAGTGGGGCGAGTCCGGCGCGGCGATCAGCGGAGAAGTCTGCAAGAAGTGGAGCCTCTGGGGGACTATGGTCGATCGGGATCTCGTTCGGATTGACTCTTTCCTCGTTCCAAACAACCACCAACTGCCGGGCGCTCTCGTCAAACTTTCCTGCCTGGATTAGCGCAGGGACGTTTATCTGAAGCCGATAGTCGTTGGTCAGGCTCACCAGATTTGGCGCAACGACCTCGTCACCAGTACCCTCCCTCTCGATGCGAACAGTTGGCTTCTCTGATCCAAAGACGTTGAAGTTGGCCCCCGAGAGAACAAGCTGTCCTCCAGGCCATTTGCTGACACTAACATATGACGGAATAACGCTGCAGACGATGGGTGTGGGACTCACGTGTGGGCGGTTGTCTTGTCCGAGAAAATCGAGTGTGTTCTGAAGATCGATTAGCGCATTTCTTAGCGCTACGTTTGCCGAGCTGGCAATGATGTCGGCACCGCAGTTGACGTTCTCACGGGCGAGCGCTTGAGAGTCGTCAAAAATGCTCTTCACTTTCCCGAGCAGCTCGTTTGCCGTCGCCCTAAGGTTGCCAGTGGACTCAGCCACCATCCCCTGGAGGTTCGTCTCCAGGACGCGAAGGGTACGTTGCCAGTTCTGTGACTCCAACGTGAAGTCGAGGAGCGCCTTGTCGACCATTGTGGACACCTGACCCACCCATCTATCGATATCGCCTGTTGGATTCTCGGGTTTGGTGAACCAGCTACAGCTCGGAGTGAGAAACAGCAGGAGGCCGAGAATCAGTTCGCGGGAGCTCCGAGAAATGAACATCGAGCGTTGCGAGTGCGTCTTAGTTCTAGACATGCCAGGTGACTGTAGCGAGGTGAGTGCCATCGTATCCTCCATGATTCGCATGGTTTCGGGCCAGGCTAGGCCCCAATTTCGGATGATCCTGGGTGCAGAAATCGATCAATTGAACCCAAAGGGACCGTTCCCATTCCCCGAGTCGTTGGACGGCGAGAGTTGCCGGTCCGAACCAGTTCGCCCTGGGCTGAGCGCTAGCGGCACGCTCTTGGATCCACTGCCCATCACCGGGGTCTCAGCGAATTTCTCGCCGATACCGCGGATGGATCCGCCATTCTTCGGAACGGAGATGGCTGGGGGCCTCTGCTGGGAATCGCGCTCGTCGCCAGTCCCGACGGTGCGCCCGCGGGTGTCCGCCGTGCCGTCCGCATCCTCGCAACCCTGTCCTAGCCAGGACCCGTGGCGACCAGTCTGGTCTTCGCGCTGCAATACTGCCACCGTCTCGAGACTCCCGTCCTTGTCTCGCCGCGCCGCAGGGTAGCGTTGACCCAATCCGAGACACAAGCCGTCTCTTCGTGAAGAAGACGCGACCGCCTTGGGGTCCGGTCAGCCACCCAATACACTGGACGTTCCATCCCCTCATTCGCATCAGGTACCGCTAGCTCACAAGAGTCCGACTAGCCTGGATTTCCACGGAGGCGAATCGAGTAATCGACCACGCCCAGAGGGGGGTGGATGTCGACGCCCGTCGCACGATGCGCGTGCTCGGCCATCATGCGAGGCAGCAGCGGGACCCCGAACCGCAGGAGTACGTGGGCCAGTCGATGGACCGTGATCGCGTAGTAACCCGGGTAGCAGAGGACGACTTCGGCCACGCTGTGCGCAGCGGGATCCCCGGCCAGCGCGGCGCCCGCGTCCTCGAGCAGCGCACCTCGAACGGTCGGGAGGGCGTCGAGCAAGGCCCACGCGGCTCGCTCAGACCAGGCGGCCGCGTCGCTGCGGCTCGCATCGCTGCCTTCGCAGGAGCACCGGCGGGCGAGACTGATCTGTCTGGCGAGGCGCACAGCGAGATGACTGATCTGGACGTTGACGCGCGCGCTCACGTCCGCGGGGGCGGACTCCCGTCCGTCCGTCAAACCCGGGAACAGGAGCTCGCGCAGGTCTTCGACCATGTCGCGTACTTCGAGCAGGGACGGGATCGGGCGTCTCCCCGACTGAAGGACGGCGTCGGGAGAGCCCTGATAGCTACGCAGAAGGCGCTCGGTGAGCTGGATCGCTTTGGATGAATGAATCATGGTGGACCTCGGCAGAGTGCGGCGGCCGTGATGCTCGGGCGCACGGCAGCGTCCGGCGTCACCCGGCGAAGACAACGATCAGGCGCCATTCGCCCGGGCGTGCGTTGGACGCGCGGAACGTAATGCGGCAGGGCGCGGATCTCGAGAAGGCCGGCGGCCCATTGCCACTGGAAGCGGTGGCCCTATGGGCCTATCCATCACCATGCCTGACCGGAAACGACGGGGACGAATGAGGCTCTTCGACACGCCAATGCCAACCGTCGGAGTTCTACTGCTGGTTGCGGCGTGTTCGTCGAATCACTCGGTCCGGATCGGTTGGATGTCGCCGAATCCCGGTTCAGGCCGCCGGCCACCGACAGACGCAACATATGGCGACCGCGCTCGGGCGGCGGCTCGTTGCGGAACGGTGTTGGACGAGCAGATCCGTCACGCCGGTCTTTCTAGCGCGCATCTTGGGGACGTCAAGCGGTCCGTCACAAGGGCGCTGGCGCGCGGCGCGACGACCCCGCCGCGCCGCATCGGATCGTGTCCCTCCTGTGGCTCAGTCTCGTTCCTGTCTCCCGCGGCGCTCGACGACGCCCCGGCGCATATCGACGCGCCGATCCGGCTGCAGACGGGGCGCTACTCGGCTTGGAGCATCGGTCAGGGCACGACCCAGATCGCGCCGAACATGGTCGTCGTGTGGACCGCGCACCGATACCCGAAAGTGCCGCTGGCGTCGAACCCCACGACGTGGTCGCCGGTGTCGCCGGTGTGGGACTCGATGGGATTGGGAGTGTCGCCCAGCCACGGCTCGAGCGGATGGGTCGTGAAGTTGCCGCTCCAGGTCACACTCTGCCCGGCGCGGATCTTCAGGCAGTCCTGCGCTCCGAACGTCCAGTCGATGGTGCGATCGGCCGACGGAGCGGTGAGGTCCTGGTAGTCCGACTGCTGATTGCAGCCGTTCAACGCCAACGGTACAGACTCTGCTGATCCACCCGCCGCGCCGGGAGCACCGCCTGGCGTGCCGGCGGTGCCGGGGCTACCGGCCGTACCACCCGTTGTGTCCACGGAGCCATCACGGACCCGTCCACACGGGCGGCGCGACTGTCACGCCGAGCACGGGCGGCACGACGACAAGCGGGTCGTGTTCGGTGATGGTCGACAAGAAGGCGCGGCTCTGCGGCCTCGACGAGGTCGGCGTCGAGCTCGCGAACATGGGCTACTGCGAGATCTGCTCCGACGCCGGCGAGGCGAGATGGGTGGCGTGCATGGCGGACGTGACGGCCCGTGCCGAGGCGGAGGAGTTCAGGTGTCTGCGTCTGCGGCGAGCCCAGTTCTACCCCGGCGTCCTGTCGCGACGGCACGGCGAGCACCCGCGCGCTTTTCTGCTGGCGTTCGATCGCAAATGGTGGTTCTTGTCGGTGACTGTTCCCGCGGGAGACCCCGATATGGCAAAAGTAAAGACGAACTCGACCAAGAAGCTGACCAAGAGCGCGCTCACGCAGGCCATCCTCGATCGCATGGGTGAAGGCTGGGCACGCAAGGACGTGAAGAAGGTACTCGACGCTCTGACCGACATTGGACACAAGGAGCTCAAGAAGCGAGGGGAGTTTGTGCTTCCTGGGTTCGCCAGATTCATCGTGGTGAAGAAGCCCGCAAGACCAGCCCGCGAAGGCATCAACCCGTTCACCAAGGAGCCCACTGTGTTCGCAGCGAAGCCCGCCAGCAAGGCGGTGAAGGCTCGGCCAGTCAGGGCCATCAAGAAGGCAGTCGCGTAGCGACGGTTGATTGGACGAACCGACGCCGGGAGAGCGCCACGCTTGGAGCAACCATCTCTTTTCCGAGCACCTTTGGTCGCCGCCGCCTACGACGCCCGCGCCTCCAGCACCCGCCTCACACGCTCGGGGCACCCGACTCACGAAGTCGTACCCGCTCTGCCGGCCGGTCCCATCGATCGATGTGAGGCACTCCGAGCTCCGCAGCATGCACGGACCGAGTAGGTCGGCTATCGTTGGAACCGCCGGGATCGGTGACGCCCCAGGGCAGGATCGCCGCCGTGCGGTCCACGGCGGCATAGGACAGCCAGCTCTTGGACGACCCGACGACA
>JAFGIS010000107.1 GCA_016929495.1 Polyangiaceae bacterium
CTGCCGCGCCACCCTGGTCGGTCGGCGCCGTCGACAGATGGTCCGGCGTTCCGTCGGTGGCCACTAGGTGCCCCGAGTCCACGCACGATGCCACCACAAGGGCACTGACGCCTGCGCGCAACTTGGCCGACACCCCTTCCAGTTGCGCGAGCGGCGCGGATTGAGTCAACGCTCAGGGCTCGTCATGGCGGGCAGGGCGTTTCGGGTCGGTTCTGGCAGCAGCCACAAGGCAAGACTCAGCCCTGGTCGAACCGGCCACGGCGTCAGGGTCGGGAACGTCACGCCGCGAAGGTGAACGTCATAGTGCGTGCGCGTGAGCGAGATGTCGGCGAATGCCGAGACCGAGACGGCGAGCGATGGCCAGACGCGTCTGCCCGCAAGGACCGTCGCTCTGGCCGCGCCGTTGACGAAGACCGCGGCCGGCGCGAGCGCCAGGGCAGGCTCTGCTGCGCGTTCCGGCACAACGCGAATCACGTCCAGACCCGCGCCAGCAAGGGCTCCGAACCAAGCTTGCTCTCCGATCCAGAACTCGGAGCCCGCCTCCAAGCGGAAACTCGCGCCGTTGAAGGTCAGCGTCACTTCGCCCGTGCTTGCCGAAACAGGCACGCGATACTGGCCAGTCACCTCCAGCGCCAACCGGGGGCTACCTCGTTTCGAGCCTACGGCGGCTCCCAACAGCGGCCCGTGTTCGACCACGGCGCCCGGTAGAAAAGCGGCGGCGCCGTAGCCCAGCCCGACCCGATACGTCACGGGCGCGGTCCTCGGCTGGCCGGAACCGCCCGCTGCGGAGGCGGGCTGAGATCCGCCGGCAGCACTGGGAGCGGCGCTTCCTGCTGCGTGTCGATCGGCGGCGCTGACTGCCGGCTTGGGCGGGTCCGGCTCCTCCGTGTTCATGACCCTCTGCGCCTCGTCGCGTGACATCCCGACCTGAACCCCGCTCGCCAGAGCAAGGACGGACGATTCGACGATCTGGCCGATCGCCTCCCGCCCGAGCTCGTCCAGGCCGTCGGCAAGGCGGACGCGGCGGATCACGATCCTTTCGCCGTCGGAGCTCGTCAGGAACAAGCGAGCCTCACGGCGCCGACGGAGGTCGATCCAGATGTAGACTGCGGCCGACCCGCCGTGGTCGGACAGAACGGTCGTCGCCTCGATGCTGTCCGTGCGGCTCGTGTGAACGACGACACCGTCTCGTTCCAACAGCTCGCGCACGATCCTGCGCACGGCCAGAACGTCGGGCTCTTTCCCAGCGAACACGATCTCGACTGGACGGCTGTCTCGTGGGGCCGAGGCGGCGTGGGTCGCGACGGAGCCGAGCAGACTCGTCACCGCGAATGCGACCACGCGGATCGCACCGGCGGACGCGCTTCGACGACCCATGCTTGCTCGAGCTACCTGAGCTGCCCCAACCTCGCACGCGCAAACGGCTCGTAGACCGATCGCGGGTACGCCGCCACGAGAAGAGCGCATGCCTCCCTCTCCTCCGCGGATCGGCCCAGAGCTCGCAGAGCACGGGCTTTTCCGAACAGCGCCTCCTCGCCAAGCACCCCCCCCGGAGTCGCAGCCAAATACGCGGCGAACTGCTCCAGCGCGGGCTCTGCCTCATGTCGGCCCATCAGCAAGTTGCCCAGCGAAACGCGGGAGAGTATCGCTTCCCGGGAGCGAGGGAACTGCTCCTGAAGCAGTCGGTAGCCGCGGATGGCCTGAGCCACGCGTCCGGCCGTGCGCAGGCGGTTTGCCTCGGCGAAGAGTGATTTCGAGGTCATCTCCGAAGGTGCACGCTGGTCCGGCTTGCGCTCGGGAGCGTCCCGCAAGCCCGAGTCGCCTTCGCGACCCGCGGCCTCGCTGGCGAGCGGCGCGGGCCCGCGTTGTGGCACCGACTGACGGCGGTGGGGCAGAGGGTGGCCCGAAGCACCGACCGGCGCGGCCAGCGTGCCAACCTGCCCCTGTCCGCCATCATGCGCCGGTGCGCCGTGGGATCGGGCATGTTGGGCGGTCCACGCTGCAGCAGCCACACCGACCCCCAGAAGGGTCGCAACGACCGGGGCGAACCACCACGCGCGCGGACGCGAAAGCGCCGGACCTGGGACAAGGCGTCTGGTGACGCGCGCCATCAGTTGCTCATCGCCCGGCAAGACCGCCGAGACCTGGTCGAAATCGGCTGACAGCCGCTTGGAGACCCGGCAGGCAGGGCAGGTGCGTACGTGCAGCGTCAGCCGCTCCTGTTCCTCCGGGGACAGCGCGCTGCGCTGGGCTCTGGCGAGCAGGTCGTCCGGACAGCCAATCGTGCTAGGCATCGCCATCCTCCCCCAACAACTCGCCGAAGAGCGGGTCGCCCAGCACGCGCGTTCGAAGCGCCTCCTTGGCAAGACGGACCCGGCTGCGAGCGGTGTTGGCAGGTACTTCCGTCATTCGAGCGATCTCGTTGATGCTGTGGCCGAGCACACAGTGGAGCACGAGCGCCTCGGCTTGAACGTAGGACAAGGAATCGAGCAGCTCGCGCAGCAATGCGCGCCGCCGCGATGAAGCAAGGGCCTGTGCGGGCCCGACGCTGTGCGCAGCCTCCTGGTCCACGGCCCCGTACAGCGACGCTTCGAAGCGTTTGCGCCGCCGTGCTGCGAGCGAAGTGAGCACGGCGATCCGGCACGCGAAGTGAAGGACCGTGCAACCCTGGCGGAAGCTTGGAAGAGCCCGGAGCAGACCGACGGCTGCTTCCTGCAGGACATCCTCCACATCCGGGTGCTGGTTGCCGAGCACCCGCCGAACCACCTTCAACATCGCTGGGAGAACGTTCGCAAGAAAGGTTCCCGTCGCGACCGGGTTCCCGGACAGCACGGCTCGCGTCAGCGGAAGAAGCTCGTCGCTCGGTCCAGCCGAGCGATCCGGCAGGTCCTTCGCGTCGTGCGCCGCGCTTCCTTTCAGGAGCCTGAGCATCCCAATCTCTCTGGTAGCACGGAACCCCGGTGGTGAGTCATCGACACGGCAATGGGTCGACGCTGGCCTCGCCCGCGGCTGGGCTATGGCCAAGGACCACGGTCTGGGCGCATGCCTCGGCCGCGCGTACGGTCGGTCGCCGGACGCGGCCCGACGGTGCTGAGTGACAACATCTCACCTCTTGGGCCAATACCCTAGGTACGAACCGGAACGAAGGAGCTCTCGCATGCAGCCTCGACTCACATTGGGCCACGCTCTGCTCGCCGTGGCCGCTGGACTTCTCTTGGCGTCGCCGGCCCGGGCGGCTTCGTTGCAGCAGGTCGATGACTGGGGCTCCAGTGGCATGCCATCGGACGTGAGCATGTACATCTACGTCCCGGACAAGGTGGCAGACAATCCTCCGATTCTGACTCTCATACACTATTGCGGCGGGACGGCGTCCGCCGTTTTTGGCCAGGCGCAGGGAGGCGGCATCGTCAGCAAAGCCGACCAGTATGGGTTCATCATGGTCGTCCCCAGCTGCGGGAGATGTTGGGACGTCATGTCGGACAAGACCTGGAAGCGCGAGGGCGGCGGCGACAGTCATGCCATCAGGCAGATGGTCCAATACGCCGTCGAACAGTACAAGGGCAACGCAGATCGTGCCTACGCGACAGGAGATTCGTCCGGCGCCATGATGACCGAACTGTTGATCGCCCTGTATCCCGATGTCTTCAAAGGAGGCTCCACCATGGCAGGCATGCCGGCTGGCTGCCGGGGCTCGGGCGAGTCAGGCAACAGCACCGGGTACAGCGGCGCGTGCGCAGGCGGTTCGGTAGACCACACCGCTCAGGAATGGGCAGACATCGTGGACCAGATGTACCCTGGATACTCCGGGCATCGCGGACGCGTGCAGCTGTTCCACGGCGACGCCGACACGACCATCCGGTACAAGAACCACACCGAAGCTATCGAGGAATGGATCGGCGTTCTGGGCCTGGACACGACCCCGGACTCGGAAACCACAGTGACCCTGGGGAACCACCAGGCGACACGGCAGCAATGGGAGAATTCGTGCGGTTATGTGGTTCTTGACGCCTTCACGTCGAAAGGCGGCGATCACGGTCCATCCGACGCCCTGTTCAAGGCTGAGTACGTGATCCCCTTCCTGGGTCTCGACAAGACCGGCGACGTCGATCCAGAGATCGCGCAGTGCAGCGGCTCAACCGGCGGCAGCTCCGGAACCGGCGGTGACGCGGGGACGGGCGGCGCGCTGCCAACCGGAGGAGGAGGCGGTGCGCCGAGCGGTGGTGTGGGCGGCGCGGCGACCGGCGGCGCAGGCGGAAGAGGTATCGGTGGTGTTGGCGGTCGGGGCGGGGCCGCGACAGGCGGTGAAACGACGAGCGGCGGCACTACCAGCACGGGTGGTTCCGAGGCCGCCGGCACCAGCGCAGCGACGGGTGGAGAAGTGTCCTCTGGCGGCGTCACGGCCATGGGCGGTACGGCTCCGCTCACCGGCGGCGTGTCGTCGGGCGGCGTGTGCTGCGCAACCGGAGGCATGCCGCCCACCGGAGGTTCGACGAGCAGCGGCGGCAGCAGCGCGGGTGGCGGCCTGAGTGGCGGGGGAGGCAGCACTGCTGCCGGCAGCGGAGCGACGTCAGGGAGCGTCGTGGGTACCGGAGGCGGAACAACCACAACGAGCACCGACGCTTCGTCAGACGAAGGCTGCGGTTGCCGGGTGGGTGGTGGACGCTCCAGCTCGAGCTCACTGGGCGGCTTGGGCGCGCTCGTTCTGCTAGCGTTCCGCTCGTTCGGACGACGAGTCTGCCGCACCCGAGTGGTTCAGTGACGGCAAGCTCCCCTGACAGCGCGGGTCCGGCGACGCAACCGCAGTCGCTGACGGACCCGTCCGGCACAGACAGATCCAACTTAGGACGATTAGAACCAACAAGGACGGAGCTGATTCTGGCTCGTGGTGCACACTGTCTAGAGACAGCAGCCCGCTCGCAAGGAGATATCCGATGCAGCGCTCGACTCGGACTTCACTGGTTCTTCTAGGCGCCGTCTGCCTTCCCTTCGCGTCCTGCTCGACCTCGGATCCCACGAACGATGGCGGAAGCGGCGGCGCGAGCGCCGCTGGCACAAACGCCGCGGGCGGGCAGCCCGGGACAGGCGGTCAGCTTGGCTCGGGCGGGGCCTCGAGCCCGGGTGGTCGCATCGGATCGGGAGGGAACAGCGCCTCGGACGGAACGACTGGAACGTCCGGGACCGGCGGGGCCTCGACCTCGGGCGGGGCCTCGACCTCGGGCGGTCGCGTCGGGTCGGGAGGAGACAGCGGCTCGGGCGGGCAGGCTGGCTCGGGTGGGCAACTTGGCTCGGGCGGGGCCTCGACCTCGGGCGGTCGCGTCGGGTCGGGAGGAGACAGCGGCTCAGGCGGGGGAGCCACATCGGGCGGTCGCAGCGGCTCCGGCGGGCGGAGCCCCGGCACGGGCGGCAGATCCGACGGCGGCGGCGCGGGCGAGGGTGGGACAGGCGGAACAACGGTGGTGGGCACCGGAGGAGGAGTCGTGGACATCCCCCCCACGGCCTGCAGCACCGGCACAGCGCAGAGCGGCGACGTAACGGTGGATCTATCGGGTGTTCAGCAGAGGATCTCCGGCTTCGGCGTGTCCTCCGCCTGGGCGGGGAGCTACGCCAACGCGTCGGATCCCGATTATCTCTGGTCCACCACCAAGGGGGCTGGCTTGACGTTGCTCCGCATCCGGTACGGGGACGGGCTGGCCATCGCCAAAGCGGCCGCCCAGGCCGGCGTCACGGTTTGGATGGCGCCTTGGGGGACCGGTAACAACGGTTCTCCAGGCGGCCCTTACACCACCACCCAGAACAACCCCAACGGCTGCAATGGCAGCATGCCCGTGCTCACGGACCTGGAGGGCTTTGCGAGCGCTCTGGTCACCTGGGTGCAGAACGCGAAAGACCAGGGGGTGCCGATCTACGCCGTGTCCGCC
>JAFGIS010000108.1 GCA_016929495.1 Polyangiaceae bacterium
GCAGTCGAGCGCCGAGCGCTGGAGCACCGAAGCCGAGCTGTCGCTGGTCGGGCGAGTCCACCGCTTCCGCCTCAGGACCGAGCAGGCCACCCGCGAGCTCGTTCTGCGGCGCACCGAGGATACCCACTCGCGACCGACGCGGCTGCCCGTCGTGCGCGAGCAGGAGAGCATGGCGTGATATCCGGCCTCGGCCTGGCGCTTCAGACCGGCGCGGCAGCGTCAGCGCAGGTCGTGGCGCTCTCTGGAGCGCAGGCGTCGCTTCGAACCCCGGCCTGGGATCGCTCGATCGCCCACGAGAAACGAGGTCGTCTGAGCGAAGCGCGCCGAGCTCTGGTCGATGCCTGGGGCGAGCAGCCCGACAGCTACGACGCTTCGCTGCGCGTGGCCTGGTTGACGCTACGGCTCGGAGACGCTTCGCGCGCGGTGGTGCTCTACGAGCGAGCGCGACATCTCCAGGGTGCCGGCCCGGACGCAACCGAGGGCCTGGTCGCGGCGCTGCTCGCCGTCGGCGACCACCGTATCGCGGACAAGGACATCGAGGGAGCCCGCGCTGCGTGGCGCCGCACGCTCGAGCTCGACCCGAACAACGAACCGGCCCGTCGAGGTCTCGCCACGATCCCCGAGGACTACCTGATACCGGAGCTATGGATCGCCTACCTCGCCGAGAGTACTGGGAGCTTCAAGAGCTTCGGCGGCGTGGTCTTTGCGCACGTGCCCCTGGTCCTGGGTCGGTGGCGCTTTCGTGTCGCCTACCGGCACGAACGACTGTGGGTTCGAGAGGGCTCGCCGCTGCGCTTTCCCGGAGATCCGCTGCGCTACGTCCAGCACGACGCGTACGCCGGTGCCGGGTACGCAGCGGGGCCGTTCTCGGCGGACGTACTCGGCCTGGCCGTGCTGCCGAGCTCGGAACAGGCGGTGCTCGGCCAATCCACGACACTGCGCGTCGGCAGGCGCTACGGGTGCTGGTTCGATCAAGCGCTGCTCCAGCGCGAGCGGGGCACGAGCCTGCAACTGGCACCGCGCGCGTTCGTCTGGCCCTGGGCAGAGTTGGCTGTGTCGGCAGGCGCGCGTCTCACCTGGGATGACCAGGGTCGTGCGGCGAGCGCGCTCGCGAGCGCCACGTACGCCACCCCGCGCCTGTGGCTCGACTTGTCGGGCTCGGCCGGCCTCGAGCGCTGGCCCGTGGTGCCCAGCGTGCCGGAGGTGCTCACCTACGCAGAAGACATCGTCTACAGCGGAAGGCTGACGGCCATCGTGTCGCTGTCGCCGCAGTGGGCCGTCGGCGTCCAAGCGGAGCTCGCAGGGTTGGATGTCGAGGGCTTCCGGGGCGGGGCCCTGAGCGCGGCCTTGGGCCTTTCGTGGTCACCGCCTGTGCAGCGTTCCGACCACGGAACGCTGCCAAACAGCAACACAGAGCGCCGGTCGCACCAGGACGAAGGTCTCCGCCGCGACGAGACCTCACCGGGTCGGGGTCTCGTCGCGGCGGAGACCGTTCCACCGGTAGGACCGGCGCTCTAGACGGAAAAGGAGAACAGCCGTGAAGACACTTCGATTGAGCGTTGGAGCCAAGGTCCTGATCGCCTGCGCGCTCGCGGGCGGCATGGCTCTCTCCGCGGCGCCGCAGGGCGTCGCGGACCTGTACCGCAAGTCGTATCGCGCCGAAGCCCAGAACCGGCCTATCGAGGCCCTCGAGGCGATGAAGACGATCCTTTCGCGCGACAAGGATTCGTACTTCGTGAACGTGCGGACGGGTTGGGTCGCCTATCTGGCAGGACGTTTCGCCGAGTCCGAACAGGCCTACCGGCGCGCCGCCAAAGCGCAGCCCAAGGCCATCGAAGCCAAGCTGGGGCTCACGCTCCCGCTGATGGCCGGGAAGAAGTGGACGGAGCTCGAGGCCGCGTCTCGGGCCGTACTGGCGTTGGACCCGAAGAACAACGCGGCTCGGGCTCGGCTCGGCCTGGCCCTGTATTCGCGCGGCAACTACCCGGACGCGGCGACCACCTATCGCGGGCTCATGGCAGACTACCCTGGCGAGCTGGACCACCAGACCGGACTCGGGTGGGCCCTGGCGAAGATGGGACGGATGAAGGAGGCCCGGGGCGTGTTCGAGGCTGTCTTGGCCGTATCGCCCGACAATCCCAACGCCCGCGCGAGTCTCAAAAAGAAGTAGGTTGCCCGTGTCACCCGCCTCGGAGTCGACGCTGCAGCCGGTACGGTGGGTCGCTTCCGTCGCGGCCTTCGGCTTCGCAGCGTGCTTCTTCAGCGACACCGCCGCTGTCGGAGGGAAGTGCGTCACCGATGCAGCGTGCCAGACGGGCCTGTGCCTCCGCCAGGCGCTCAGCGCCAGCGCGCAAACGTGGCTCGGCGGCTATTGCAGCCAGTCGTGCGGCCCGACCCGCGGATGTCCCGTGGGTTCTTCGTGTCTGACCTTCGAGGACGCGAGCGCACTGTGCGTCGCCTCCTGTTCGACACGGACCGACTGTCGGATGGGCTACGTGTGCGCGACGGGCCTGTGCCTCCCCGACTGCCGGCTCGGCTGGTCCTGCGGCGCGAGGCTACAGTGCGACTCGAACAGCGGAGCGTGCGTGGCCACGGCCCCGGCGCCCGGCCCGATCGGCGCGGCGTGCACGCTCAACGCCCAGTGCGCCTCGGGCGTGTGCACGCCGGATATGGACGCTTCAGGCAGCACGGGCTGGACGGGCGGGTATTGCACCCAATCGTGCTCGGGCGGAGCGAGCTGCCCGGCGGGCTCGATGTGCGTGACGTTCGCGGACGGGACGGCGTACTGCAGCGCATCGTGCACGGCGGATACATGTCGCCCGGGGTATGTTTGCTCGGGCACACTGGCGGTGTGCTTGCCGGACTGTCGGCAAGGGTGGAGCTGCGGGACGACGCTGACGTGCGACCAGGGCACGGGGATGTGCGGGTAGCAGGGGAAGACGGCTGGTGAGGGCGGCAGTGGAGGCTTCTGGGTGTGGCTGCCGGTCGCAGCGGCGGGTGCTGGTGGGGTGCTGGGCGGGTCCCACGGCGGCTCCGAGCGCCTCGAGCGCTGAGGCGGGCTGGCTCGGTGACCTGCCGCCGACACCGACAGTAGGGGCCGTTCGTTCGTCCTGTGCGCTGTCGACGGTGAGTAGGTCAACTCTTGCAGTTACAATGAATCAGCAGTAAGCGCTACCGCTCTGGCTTGCCTGGTCGCAACGGACGTCGATGGGGTGTGCTCAGTGCGAATGCACCTCGAACCTCGGGACCTTGCCACATAGCTCACAATGTGCGCAGATCGTCGGGCGCCAGCGGAGCAGCATGGTCGGCATGCTTGTTGTCCGGTGGACGAAGGCCGAATCCCTCTCTGCGGTCGCCTTGCTCTGCGGCCTCGTCGCCTGTGACCCAGGGGGCGGGGCCGCTGCAGCCAGCGGAGGTGCAAGCCCACAAGGTGCCAGCGGTGGGGCCAGCGGAGGCGTTCCAGCCCAGGATGCGACCGGCGGCGTTGGCACGCCCGCGGATGTGCCCGAGACGAGCGCAGGCGCTGGCGGCGCGATGTCCCCGAGTCAGAGCGGGAGCTTCGTTCTGGCCTGGCAAGATGACTTCGACACGCTGGACACCAGCCTGTGGGAGCTTCAGACCTTCAGCTGGGACGGAAACTTGGCGCAGTTCTCGACTGCCAACGCGACGGTCGCCAATGGGCTGGTCACCATCCAGCTGACGGCGGAACCCAGCGACTCGGACAAGCCGTACCGCGGCGTCGAGATGCGGTCGACCAAGACCATCACCTACGGCAAGGTCGAAGCGCGCATCCGCTTCGCCAAGGGGTCCGGCGTGGTCTCGAGCCTGGTCACGATCTATACGCCATGGCCTGCAGACGACTGGAACGAGATCGATTTCGAGCACCTTGGCAAGTCGAGCAGTTCGATTCAGACCAGCTGCCAGGTCTACACCGGGCCCGCGCCCGAGACGCCGGTCACTACCTCCGTCACGCCGAAACGCTTCGAGCAGATCGTAGAGCTCGGGTTCAATGCGGAGGACGACTTTCACGTGTACGCAGCAGAGTGGACGCCGGCTGACGTGAAGTTCCTCGTGGACGGACAGATCATCAGGACGTGGAGCGACGAGATCGCGCGCATGAAGCTGCCGCAGAACATCTTGTTCACGATTTGGGCCTCGGCCTCGGCGAGCTGGGCTGGTGCGGTCGACGCCGCCACGGCGCCCACCAGCGCAGAGATGGATTGGCTCAAGGTGTACGACTACCAGCCGTAGCCCGTTCGGTACGGACTGGTATCCAGTCAAGAATCGGGAGCGATCAGCCGCGAAGCGCCACCCCGACGTCGCCTTTGCACACAGGGATGCATCGGGTCAGACTGACCTACCGTGAGGCCTGCCGCGCTCCTTCAGAACTTCCCCATGCTCGCGGGGGCTCGTGGCCAGGTGTGGCGGCACCAGCCGGCGTACTGGCGCCCCGCGCACTTCCACCCGGAAGTGGAGATCAACTTCGTGAGCCGCGGCTGGGCACACATCGCTGTGGGGCGCCGGACCGTGGATGTCACCGCTGGATCGATCGTCTGGTTCCTTCCGGGGCAGAGTCACGAGCTACTCGATGGGTCGCCCGACCTCGAGCTCTGGGTGGTCGGAGCGACACCGCCGCTCGCGGATGCGATCGGCTGCACACCCCACTCCTGCACGATCGGCCGCTCCTTCCACCAGCGCTTGACGCCAAGCCTGGCGGCGGAGCTGCTCGACCGCTGCACGTCTACGGTTGTCGACGGCACGCGCAGCAGTGAGCAGATCGCCGCTTCGATTCTGCGCTCCGCAGCGTCGGCCGGCGCCACACAGCCGGAGCCGACACGTTGGGATCCGTTGGTGGCGCGGGCTTTGCGCTGCCTGGCAACAGCGCCTGTCTCCAGCCGCCGTTCGCTCGCGCGCGTCCTGCGCGTCAGCGAGGCGGAGCTCAGTCGCCGATTCCATGCCCAGCTCGGTGTACCGTTCCAGCACTACCGCCACCGCACTCGCGTCATGGAGTTCATAGACCGCCTCGGCCAGGGTCAGGAGAGCTGCCTCAGGGCGGCCCACGAGGCCGGATTCGGCAGCTACTCGCAGTGTCTGCGTGCGTTTCGCCAAGTCGTCGGTTGTAGCCCGCGGTCGTATCTACAGACGGGTCGACCAACGCTCGACGGAGCCCTTGGCACCCGCGCGACCGATGGATGACACAGCGCACAATGTGCGCAGATCTTCCCGTGGCACTGGCCCATCCTTCGGGCCATGAACCCCACCGACGTCCGCTCCTCGCGTTCGGGACTCGTGCTGCTGCTGCTCTTCGGCGCAGCGTTGGCCTGCAGCTCCGAGAGCACAGGTCACGCGGGCAGCGGAGGCACAGGCTCCCAAGGCGCGGTTGGGAGCGTCGCCGCGACGGGTGGAGCCGTGACCGTGAGCGGAGGCGCCGGGATTCAGGGTGCGACGGGCGGTGCCAACGACACGGGCGCCCTAGACCGGACCACTGCCACCGGCGGTGCCGACGCGGCGGGCGGTAGCCCACCGACGGAGGCCGCTTCGGGCAATACGTCGGGTGGCTCGGGCGCGACGGCCGCCATCGGCGCAGGCGGCGTTGCGGGCGGTACGGATGCCATGGGCACGGGGGGCACGGGCACGGCCGCAGCAGGCTCACACACGACGGGCGGTCTCGGCGAAGTGATCGCGACCGGCGGCGTGGACGCAGCGACCGGGGGCACGTCCGAGCAGGGCACGGGGGACGGTGGAGGCTTTTCGGACGGCGCCAGCAGCACGGGGGGGTCGTCTTCGAGCGCGGGCGCCGCTGGCGAAGCGACTTCCCCGAGCCAGAACGGGGGCTTCGTTCTGGCCTGGCAAGATGACTTCGACACGCTGGACACCAGCCTGTGGGAGCTTCAGACCTTCAGCTGGGACGGAAATCTGGCGCAGTTCTCGACCGCCAATGCGACGGTCGCCAATGGGCTGGTCACCATTCACCTGACGGCAGAGCCAACCGACTCGGACAAGCCGTACCGCGGCGTCGAGATGCGGTCGACCAAGACCATCACCTACGGCAAGGTCGAAGCGCGGATCCGCTTCGCCAAGGGTTCCGGTGTGGTCTCGGGCCTGGTCACGATCTACACGCCATGGCCTGCAGACGACTGGAACGAGATCGACTTCGAGCACCTCGGCAAGTCGACCACGTCGATCCAGACCAACTGTCAGGTCTACACCGGGCCGGCGACCCAGCAGCCTGTCACGACGTCGGTGACGCCCACGACCTTCGAGCAAATCGCGGACCTGGGCTTCAACGCCGAGGATGATTTTCACGTGTACTCGGCAGAATGGACGCCTGAGGACGTGAAGTTCATCGTCGATGGGCGGGTCGTCAGGACGTGGAGCGAAGAGATCGCGCGCATGAAGCTGCCGCAGAATATCTTGTTCACGATCTGGGCCTCGGATTCGCCGAGCTGGGCTGGCGCGGTCGACGCCGCCACGGCGCCCACCAGCGCGGAAATGGACTGGATCAAGGTGTACGAATACCGTTAGCCGGCCGATCCCGCAGCCTACCGGCACGGCACACGCGACATGCAACATGTAGTGAACAGGAGTGGGCTCCCTTCAGCCTTCCGCGTGAACGCCGTTCCACCGGATAGGTGTCTCCATGAGCCGACTGCCTCCGTGTCTGCCGAGCGACGCGCATTACCATCAAGGCTTGCGCGCTCGAAGGCGTTGTTGGATTTCCATGCGCACAGCTTCCCAGTCCTCGACGGCAGTCGGATCGGCCTCGTGCGCGGCCAGTTCGGCACGCACCAACTCACGATGCCAATGCGGACTCTCCGGAGGAGGCGCACCTGGGAGCGGACTTCGAACAGCGCGTGCGACGGCTCATCCGGTGGTCGGGCGGGTATCCGAGGGAGCTCGTCCGGCTGCTCCAGACCGTGTGGACGCACGAGCGTGCGCTCTCCGAGTCGGACCTCGGCCGCATCTGTTCGGAGGTGACGGACAGTTATCGCAAGATCGTGCGTGGCGAGGATGCCGACTGGCTCGCGCGTGTGGCCGAGCAGCACTACGTGGCCACGGTCAACGACGAAGAGCAGAAGATCGCCGATCGAATGCTGTCGAGCAATGCGGTGCTCCGCTATCTGAACGGCGAAGACTGGTTCGATCTGCACCCCGCCGTGCACGAGGTTCCGGTCGTGCAGGCCGTGCTCGCAGCCCGGCGTGTGCAGGCGAAGCAGCCGTGACGCAGCCTTGGGTCGCTCTCTGCGGTCAGTTCGCGGCCAGCGCGGAGGCCGAGCGCCTGGCCCAGGCGCTCGCGTTGAGCGAGGGATTCCATCTCATCCTCGTGTACTGCAATGACCGGTGGCTCGTGGATCAGGCCCTGGACTGGCTCCGCGCCCGCGTGGCTAGGGTTGCCGGGCGACCCGTGCCGTCCGCAAAGATTCTGAAGCCCGACCCGCCCGGAGACGCACCGATGAGCCCGGCCGCGCTCGCCCAGAGTCTTCTGGTCCCGCTCGGGGAGAACATCGACTCCGGTGCTGCAGACTGGGTGGCGCTCAACGCTGCGGGCGCTCGCGAAAAGGACGACGTTCGGCTGGCACGCGCGATCCCCATGGCCTTCTCACAGAACCTCGCGATTGCGGCACGGAACTTCGAGCGCCGCCTGGGCGATGCGAACCAGGCCGATGAGGGACAACGGCGGCTTCTGATCGAGGCGGCGGAGCTCTTGGGTTCGAAGTAGGCTACTTGGCCCGACCGCCGCGCGAGCCTCTCGGGCCAGAAGCCCAGGCACTGCATGCGAAGCCCAAGTATCGGAGATCTTCGCTCACACCGGGAACTTCTCCGACAGGAGCTTGCGCAACTCCGCACGATGCGATGGTTCCATGGCTGGCGTTGCAGGCCGCCTCCCCCGCTACTTGGACCACGGCAGGGGGTTTCCGTCGCAGCAGGCGCGCGCCTCGTGCTTGCTCCCACGGTGGGATCATGCTAGACGAAGTCCGTTGCGTGTTTTCAACCGGGCCACTCTCGTCGCGTTCTGGACCAAGCACAGGGACGCCGAAGGACCTCTCAGGCTGTGGTTCTCGATCGTCGAACGAGCCGCCTGGTCCGGACCCCAGGCCGTGCGCGCCTCGTTCGGAACAGCTGACTTCCTGGCCAACAACCGTGTGGTCTTCGACATCAGAGGCAATCGATACCGTATCGTCACGCAGATCAAGTACGCGCCGCTTTTCCTCGTCTTCATCCGCTTCATCGGGACACACGCAGAATACGATGCCATCGATGCCGAGCAGGTGTGAGGTTTCTCAGTGATTGAGCCTGTCGTCGACGAAGTATCTCACCGCAAAGCGTTGCGTCGGATCGAGCAGCTCTGGGACGCGGCGCCAGGTTCATCGGCAGAGCGAGAGCTCGACGCGCTGGCGACTCTGGTGGACGCCTACGAGCGTCGAACGTCCCCCATCGTGCCTCCGGACCCGGTGGAAGCGATCAGTATGCGGCTTGAGGCACTCGGGCTGACGCGTCGCGACCTGGAGCCCCTGATCGGGTCTCGAGCGCGCGTATCGGAGGTGCTTTCGCGAAAGCGGGCCCTGACGTTGCCCATGATCCGAAGAGTGCACGAGCGCCTGGGCATTCCCGCGGAGATCCTGATCCTCGAGCCGCGCCCGCTGCGCAAGGCTGCACCGGCGGCGCGTCGCCCGAAGAACGCGCGGACGGCTGCGGCGCCGGCGCGTTCACCTGGCAGACGGTCTCGCGCTCGTTCGCCATCGCGCGGGTGAGCGGAGCGGATCGGCGCCTATCGTGGCAAGCTGCACGGTCGGGCCGAGGCGAACCCCAGTGAGACGGAGATCTTCGCTCGGACCGGGAACTTCTCCGACAGGAGCTTGCGCAACTCCGCTGCCTCGGGCAGGGCGAGTCGCTCAGCGTCCTCGGCGGCCGTCACCCAGAGGGCGCGCGCACGGTCACGGTCGCCGGGGGCTGAGCGGCTCAGCAGGGACTTCGCCGGCTGACTCTACTCAGTCCTGATATATCCCCGGGCTATAGGACACCGAGCCGTGATCTGGGCATTGCACGATGGCTTCCGTGCACGCGGCCTCCGAGTCCAAAGTCTCTACATGAAAGAACTCACCATCTGCCATGCCCTTGCAGTGGCAGGCGTACACATCGCCGTCGAGCTGGCATTGAGCGAAGTGGGATGCGTGGACGAGCACGTCTTCTCCCGCCGCAATGGCCGGTCGGGAGCAGCTCAGGCCTGCGGTGCAGTTCTCGGGGTAGGTCGCCATCGAAATGAGCTCGCAGCTCTCGTCGCCACCCGGGACCAGTTCGATGCTGGCCGCACATCGATCGAATCCGACCTGGCAAGTCGCGCTATCGGTGGGATCCTCGTCCACCTCGATCGTGGCGCTTCCGAAGAAGTTCGTGGCGCACCTGCAAAGCGCTCCTCCGGCGTCACTCGGAACACAACTCACCAGAGCGGTGTCGTGCAC
>JAFGIS010000109.1 GCA_016929495.1 Polyangiaceae bacterium
CCCCCCTGAACGCAACTGAGAATATTCCGCACTTTTTGCTGGACTCACCGTGGTGCAATGTGTACTCTGGCGGCCATGAGCGATGTCATGGTCATGCAAGGACGTAGGCTGAGCGGCGCTGATCTGGAGCTGATTCGGGGGCTGCTGGGTGAGCATCCGCAGTGGTGTCGCTCGCGGCTGAGCGTGGAGTTGTGCGAGCGCTGGGATTGGCGCAACGCGCGGGGCCGGATCAAGGACATGGCGGCGCGCACGCTACTGCTGAAGCTGGAGCGGGCCGGTCACATTCGCCTGCCCGCGCGGCGCAGTGTCTCGCCCAACGGGTTGCGGAACCGGTGCATTCCGGTGGCGGACGTGGCGAGCGACCCGATCCGCAGCGCGCTCTGCGACCTGCAACCGCTGGCGCTGAGCGTCGTCGCGCCCGGATCGGCGGATCTGCGGCTGTTCAACGGTTTGCTCGCCCGACACCACTATCTCGGGCACCGCAATACGGTGGGCGAGAATCTCCGCTACCTCGTGCGCGACCGGCAAGGTCGGCCCGTGGCGTGCGCGCTGTTCGGCTCGGCGGCGTGGAAGTGCGCGGACCGCGATGCCTTCATCGGCTGGGAGCGCGGCGAGCGGGAGCGCAACCTGCAGCGACTGACCAACAACACCCGCTTCCTTGTGCTCCCCTGGGTGTCGGTCCCGCATCTGGCGAGCCATGTGCTGGGGCGCCTCGCCCGCCGCATCCGGGCCGATTGGCAGGCCAAGTACGGGCATCCCGTCGAGGCACTGGAGACCTTCGTGGATCGGGACCGCTTCCGGGGAACCTGCTACCGGGCCGCCAATTGGCTGCGGATCGGATCGACGCGGGGGCGGACCCGCAATGACCGGGAGCACAGCATCCGGACTGCGGTCAAAGACGTGTACCTCTATCCGCTCGTCACGGACTTTCGGCGGGAGCTGTGCGCATGATGACGCGGGAGCAAGCGCACGCCATCTATCGCGCGGGCGAGGAAACCGTCGTGCGCGTTCTGCTGGAGATGGACGCGCGCATCCATGCGCTGGAACGTCAGGTTCAGGAGTTGACCGTGCGCCTCGAGGCCAGCGAACAGCGGGTCCGGCAGTTGGAGGAGCAGAGGGCCAAAGACTCCCACAATAGTAGCAAGCCGCCGTCCTCCGACGGGCTCGGGAAGCCCAAACCCAAGAGCCTGAGGCCGCGCAGCCGGCGGCCGAGCGGCGGCCAACCCGGGCACCCGGGACAGACCCTGCAGGCGGTGGAGAAGCCGGATCACACGCTGCGCCATCCGGTAACCCGTTGCTCAGACTGCGGCCGCTCCCTCGCAGATCAGGCTCCGGACCGCGTCGAACACCGCCAGGTCTTCGATCTGCCGGAGCCGAAGCTGGAGGTCACCGAGCACCAGGCCGAAATCAAGACCTGCGCCTGCGGCTGCGTCAACCGCGCCGCATTTCCACCCGAAGCCACGGCCCCGGTACAATACGGCACGCGTATCAAGAGCGTCGCCGTCTATCTGAAGGAGTACCAACTGCTGCCTTTCGACCGACTCACCGAGATCCTGCGCGACATCTTCGGCTGCCAGACCGTCAGCGAGGGCACACTGGCGAATCTCGTTGCCGCCTGCTCCCAGCGGCTGGAGCCGGTCGATGCCGCCATCCGCGATCTGGCGACACAGGCCGACGTGGCCGGCTTCGACGAGACCGGAGTGCGCGCCATCGGTTCCCTGCACTGGCTGCACACCGTCTCCACGAGCTGGCTCACCTGGTACTTCGCGCACAAGCGACGCGGCCGGAAGGCCATGGATGCCGCCGGCGTCCTGCCCGACTTCCGGGGCCGAGCGGTCCACGACTTCTGGGGATCCTACCTGGACTACGACTGCGACCACGCCTTCTGCAACGCCCACCTGCTGCGCGAACTCATCTTCCTGTGGGAGGAGCAGCAGCAGACGTGGGCCAAGGACATGCTCGACCATCTGCTGGCGATCAAAGAGGCTGTCGATACCGCCCGCGCGGCGGGCCGTGCCGCCCTGCCGACCGAGGAACTCGACCGCTTCCGCCGGCGCTACCTGCAAAACGTGGACGCCGGCTACGCTCAGAACCCCGCCGCCGAATCCTCCGGCGGACCGCCCCGACGTGGCCGGCGCAAGCAGAGCAAGGCGCGCAACCTGCTCGATCGCTTCCACAACCACCCCGACGGCATCCTGGCCTTCATGTACGACTTCTCGGTGCCCTTCGACAACAACCTCTCGGAACGCGACCTGCGGATGATGAAGCTGCGCCAGAAGATCTCCGGCACCTTCCGCAGCTTTGCAGCCCTCGTGAATTTCTGCCGCATTCGTGGCTACGTGGCCACCGCACGCAAGAATGGCCTCAACGCCCTCGAGGCCCTGCGCCGCGTCTTCACGGGCAACCCGTTCCTGCCGACGGCCGATACCTCGTAGCCGCCGCTTCGCAGTCCACAGCCGAACCAACCCCCCACCCTCGGGATGCGCCCGCATCGCCGATGGGAGCGGATGCCTACCTGAGTAGTTACCTCGAGGTCATCGTGCCGGTCATGAAGACGAACCCCGCGCCGAAGGGCGGCCACGCGCATCCGTCGCCCACGCTCGCCGGCCAGCTCTTCGCGCTCCACCACGACGGCACCCTCGTGAAGGGATGGCCGGTGCTGCTGGTCGACGAGGAGACGCGCGAGGCGCAGCGGAAGGCGCGCCCCGACTTCTCGGAGGACTGGGCCTCGGCACCGTCGGTCGCGGACATCGACGGTGACGGGAAGGACGAGGTGGTCATCGTCGGCCCGCCCCCGGGTCCGACCTTCATCATCTCCGGGGATGGCCGGAAGATCGTCCGGCCGGACGGCTTCAGGGGCGCGTCGTCATGGTCGAGCGTGCCGATTGTCGACCTGAACGGCGACGGCGTGCTCGATCTGGTGTCCGGCGGGCTCGTCGTCGGCGCCGACGGGCGGCCGGTGGCGGGGTGGAAGCCG
>JAFGIS010000110.1 GCA_016929495.1 Polyangiaceae bacterium
GGTGAGCGCCTGCTACCAGTGTCACAAGTGTTCGAGCGGCTGCCCCATCGCCGTGGACACCGACTGGCGAAGCAGCCAGATCATGCGGCTGGTTCAGCTCGGCGCCGATCGTGAAGTACTCGAGTCCAAGGCGATTTGGCTGTGTGCTTCCTGTGAAGCGTGCACCACGCGCTGCCCGATGGGCATCGACGTCGCCGCCGTCATGGATACGCTTCGGATGATGGCCGTTCGGCGCGATGCGAAGCTCGCCACCCGACGCGACACGAAGTTCGGGGAGAGCTTCCTGGGCAGCGTGCGCCGTCATGGTCGTGTGTTCGAGCTCGGGATGCTGATGTCCTACAAGCTTCGCACCGGCACCGTTTTCTCCGATCTGGACAAGGGCGCCGGGATGCTCCTGCGGGGCAAGCTTCGACTGCTGCCGAACCGAAGCAGCAGCGTGGCAGAAGTCCGGGGGATCTTCGAGCGCGCCCTGCGCGAGGAGAAAGGCCGATGAAGTACGCCTTCTATCCGGGCTGCAGCCTGGAATCGACCGCCTGGGACTTTGCGCATTCGACACGAGCCGTCTGCGCCGCCCTCGGTATCGAGCTCGAGGAAATCGAAGGCTGGACCTGCTGCGGCTCGACGCCGGCTCATGCCAACAATGCGACCCTGGCCCTGGCGCTGCCCGTGCTGAACCTGCAGAAAGCCAGCCAGACGGGCGCTCCGGTGATGGCGGCTTGCGCCTCGTGCTACGCCCGTCTGCGCCACGCGAACCACAAGGTCTCGACCGACCCGGACGAGAACGCTCGCGCCGAGCGGGTCACGGGCGCGCCCTACGACGGACGCGTCCGCATCCAGCACGTGCTCGACGTTCTGGTGAACGAGTACGGCCTCAAGAAGCTGCGCAAGCAGATCCAGCATCCCCTCAGCGGGCTCAAGGTGGCGTGCTACTACGGATGCTTGCTGTCGCGGCCGCCGGACGTCGTGGCTTTCGACGACCCGGAGAACCCGTCCTGCATGGAAAGCGTGCTCGAGGCAGCCGGGGCGACCACGCTGAGCTGGCCATTCAGGACCGAGTGCTGCGGCGCAGGCCTCTCGGTCACGCACACCGACGTCGTCGGCCGGCTCGCTCAGCGGCTGGTCGGCATGGCAAGGAGCGCGGGGGCCGACCTCATCGCCGTGGCCTGCCCGATGTGCCAGACCAACCTCGAGATGCGGCAGGGGGACGCCGCCAAGGTTGGGGGCAGCAGCACGCCGATGCCTGTGGCGTATTTGACTCAGCTCCTGGGTATCGCGCTCGGGATCGCTCCGCGCAAGCTGGGACTGGGCGCGCTCGGCACGAGTCCGCTGCCCCTCTTGCAGCAGAACGTCCCGCAACTGTCTGCAGGAGTACAACATGGCGTCTAGCCCGATCGCACGGCGTCCCCCCACGAGTTTCCCGCCGGGCCCCGGCTGGAGCGATGGCAGCTCGTCGCGCGCCGCACAGCGCGAAATGAGCGGGGCCGTGCTCGTGTGCGGCGGCGGCGTAGCTGGGATCCAGGCCGCGCTGGACCTGTCGCAGGCAGGGTTTCGGGTGCACTTGGTCGAGCAGTCCCCTGCCGTGGGCGGCCGCATGGCTCGGCTCGACAAGACGTTCCCGACCGGCGACTGCGCCACGTGCATCATCTCGCCCAAGCTCGTCGAGTGCATGCGCGATCAGAACATCGAGGTGCTCACCTCCTCCGAGCTGGTCGGCCTCGAGGGCGAGGCGGGTGACTTCACGGCCCAGCTCGAGCAACGGGCTCGCTACGTGGACGTGCACAAGTGCACCGGCTGCGGAGAGTGCACCAAGGTCTGCCCGGTCGAGGTCTCGAGCAGCTTCGATGCAGGTCTCGGGACGCGCAAGGCGATCGACAAGATGTACGCGCAGGCTGCGCCGAACGCGTGCCTCATCACCAAGAAGGGACGGGCGCCCTGCAGCTCCGCCTGCCCCATCGACACGAGCGTGCAGGGCTACGTCGCACTCATCGCGGCGGGCAAAGTGCGTGAAGCCGCCGAGCTCATTCGCAGCGAGAATCCGCTCGCGGACGTGTGCGGCCGCGTCTGTTTCCACCCTTGCGAGAAGGCGTGTAACCGCGGCGAGCTCGATGCTCCGATCGACATCCGGGGCCTCAAGCGCTTCGCGCTCGATCAATACCCGGACATCGTCCCCTCGGGCGCGCACGCGCAGACGGGCAAGTCCGTGGCCATCGTCGGCTCGGGTCCCGGCGGCCTTGCTGCGGCTCACGTTCTGGCGCGTCGCGGGCACCGGGTCACCGTGTTCGAGCGGCTGCCGGTGCTCGGCGGGATGCTGGCCGTGGGCATTCCGCGCTACCGGCTGCCCTCGGACGTGTTGACGGCCGAGCTCGATCGCATTCGCGCGCTGGGCGTGACGTTGAAGACCGAGACCGCCATCGGCAGCGGCTTGTCGCCCGATCGGCTCGTCCGCGACTTCGACGCGGTATTTCTGGCAACCGGCGCTCACATGAGCCTCAAGCTCGATGTGCCTGGAGAAGAGAGCGAAGGCGTCGTGCACGGGGTCGATTTCCTGCGGCGTGTGGCCCTCGGTGAACCGGCCGGGCTGGGCCAGCGCGTCGTCGTCGTGGGCGGCGGCAACACGGCCATCGACGCGGCGCGCACGGCGTTGCGGCAAGGAGCTCAAAAAGTCACGCTCCTGTATCGGCGGTCGCGTCAGGAGATGCCTGCCGATGCCGAAGAGGTACAAGACGCGCTCCGCGAAGGCGTCCGGCTCGAGCTACTCGTTGCTCCCGTCCGTGTGCTCGCCCAGGCCGGCCGCGTCACCGGTCTCGAGTGCACGCGCATGCAGCTCGGAGAGCCGGACTCGAGCGGGCGCCGGCGCCCGGTGCCGATCGCCGGCTCCGAGTTCGTCGTCCCTGCGGACACGATCATTCCTGCTGTCAGCCAGGCGGCAGAGCGTGAGCTTGCCAACGCCCTCGGTTTGAAGACGTCCCGCTGGGGAAGGATCGAGTCGGACCAGCTCACGATGGCCACGTCGCGCGCGGGCATCTTCGCGGGCGGCGACGCGGTGCTCGGGCCAGCGAGCGTGATCGAAGCCATCGCCCACGGCAAGCGCGCCGCTCAAGCCATGGACAACTACCTCGCGGACCGCCCGCTCGGCGAGGGGATCCAGGAGCATGCAGCCCGGCCGAACCCGCTATCCTCCGAGGAGCTCAAGGAGCTGGGCAGGCGCAAGCCCCGCACGGGGCGCGTGGTCGCCCGCGCCGCGGATCCGACCGAGCGCACACGCGACGATCGGGAAGTGCTCGGCGGCTACACCGCAGAGCAGGCACGTGCCGAAGCGCTGCGCTGCCTCAATTGCGCGGTCTGCGCGGAGTGTATGCAGTGCGTCGAGGCCTGCAAGGCGCTCGCGGTCCAACACGACGACCGCGACCGCATGCTCGAGCGTCGCGTGGGCGCCGTGATCATGACGCCCGGTTTCGATGCCTTCGACGCGAAGCTGCGCGGTGAATTCGGCTTTGGCCACGCTCAGAACGTCCTGAGCAACGTCCAGTTCGAACGCATGCTCTCCGCATCCGGACCGACTCAAGGCAAGATCCAGAGACCGTCGGACGGAAAACACCCCAAGCGGCTGGCCTTCATTCAGTGCGTCGGATCACGCGACCGCGGCTGCGGCAATGACTACTGCTCGTCGATTTGCTGCATGGCCGCGACCAAGGAAGCCATCCTGGCCAAGGAGCACGAGCCCGGGCTCGAAGTGACCGTGTTCTTGCTAGACCTTCGCGCCTTCGGCAAGGACTTCGATCGGTACGTCGAGCGCGCCACACGACTCGGCATCCGATACGTCCGCTCCTTCATATCGCGAACCTACGAGCTGCCGGACACGCGGAGCCTGCGGCTGGTCTACGTCGACGAAGGCCAGCGCCGAGTCGAAGAGGATTTCGACCTCGTCGTGCTCAGTGTGGGCCTGGTGCCCAACCACGCCGTTCGCGAGCAGGCGGCGCGCATCGGTGTCGAGCTGAACGCGTTCGGCTTCGCCCGTACCCGGGAGCTCGACCCGCTCTCTGCTTCCAGACCGGGCGTGTTCGTGGCTGGCGCGTTCCAGGAGCCCAAGGACATACCCGACACGGTAATGCAGGCCAGCGGTGCAGCGGCCAGAGCCATGGCCTTGCTCGCCCCGGCGCGCGGACGCCAGCGCGTCGTCAAGGCCTATCCTCCCGAGCGCGATATCTCCGATGAGCCAGCGCGGGTGGGTGTGTTCGTGTGCCACTGCGGCAGCAACATCGCTTCGGTGGTCGACGTACAAGAGGTGACCGCTCGCGCGAAAGAGCTCCCTCACGTTGCATTGGCCGAGCAGAAGATCTACGCGTGCGCCGACGACAGCCAAGCCTCGCTCAAGAGTGCCATCGAGGAGCACCGGCTCAACCGCGTGGTGGTGGCCTCGTGTACGCCGCGGACGCACGAGCCCATCTTCCGCGACACGCTGCGCGAAGCGGGGCTCAATCCGTACCTTCTGGAGATGGTCAACATCCGTGACCAGTGCTCGTGGGTACACGCCGCCCACCCGGTCGAAGCGACGGACAAAGCCCACGACCTGATCCGGATGGCCGTGTCGCGTGCCGCGCGTCTTCGGCCGCTCGTGGGTGAAACGGTTCCGGTGAAGGGCGCGGCCCTGGTCATCGGCGGAGGCATCGCGGGCATCACGGCGGCGCTGGCCCTGTCCGACCAGGGGTTCCCGGTGCATCTGGTGGAACAGGAGCCGATGCTCGGGGGTACGGCCCTGCGCATTCCGACCACGCTCGATGGCGATCGCGTCGGGGAGTTCCTCCGCAACGCGATCGAGCGCGTCCACGCGAGCCCCCGGGTCAGCGTACATCTGGGCTCGCGTGTGTCGAGCGTGAAGGGCCACCTGGGAGCATTCAAGTCGACCGTTGCGGGCGGCGAAAGCTCGACCGAGATCGAGCATGGCGTCGTCGTGGTCGCGACGGGCGCCACGGAACACAAGCCCCAGAGCTATCGCTACGGCCAGGACCCGCGCGTCCTCACGCAGCTCGAGCTGTCCGAACGCCTCGACAACGGTTCGCTCGAGCTTCGGAAGGACGCAACGGTCGCCATGATCCAGTGCGTCGAGCAGCGCAACGCCGAGCGGCCGAGCTGCAGCCGGGTGTGCTGCACCACGGCGGTGAAGAACGCCCTGGCGCTCCGCGCACGCTTCCCCCAGGCGCGTGTCCTCGTGCTCTACCGCGACATGCGCACCTACGGTTTCCGAGAGCTCGCGTATCGGCGCGCGCGCGAACAGGGCGTCCTGTTCGTACGCTATGATGCCGCCGAGCCGCCGGTGCTGGAGTCCGGGAAGGATCTGTCACTACAGTTCAAGGATCTGTCGCTGGGGCAGAGCCTTCGTGTGCGCGCCGACCTGCTCGTCCTGGCCGTGCCCGTGATGCCACGTGCGGATCGTCAGGTCGTCTCCGACCTCTTGCGCGTGCCGCTCAACGCGGACGGCTACTTCCTCGAAGCGCACATGAAGCTTCGACCGGTCGACTTCGCCAGCGAGGGCTTGTTCTTGTGCGGGACAGCGCACGCGCCGAAGTTCATCACGGAGAGCATCTCCCAAGCCAATGCGGTCGCGAGCCGGGCTGCGTCGATTCTGTCCCGACCGCGCATGCCGGTCAGCGCCCAGACGGCGTGGGTCGACCCCGAACTGTGTGTCGGCTGCATGACGTGCGTGCACGTCTGTCCCTACCTCGCTCCCCACGTGGGCAAGAACAACCGAGCCGAAGTCAGCACGGCCGTCTGTATGGGTTGTGGCAGCTGCACCTCCGAATGCCCGGCCCGCGCCATCACCCTGAGACACTACGCCGAGGACCAAGTGATCGCCGCCATCGAGGGCCTGCTCCGAGGCCGGACGCCGACGCCGGCCCCGAACGGGGTGTTCCCGGAAACCGCGGGCATCGCGCGCCCACAATGGCATTGAGCCGCAAGAGGGTCACCATGGAAACCAAGCCCGTCCTTCTCGCCCTGTGCTGCCACTACTGCGCGTACGCGGCCGCCGATCTCGCCGGGGCCATGCGTCTGGTGTATCCGCCGAACGTGCGCGTGCTGCGCTTCCCCTGCACGGGAAAGGTAGAGCCCAACACCATCCTGAGCGCGTTCGAGCTCGGCGTGGACGGTGTCATCGTGGCCGGGTGTCTGGAAGGCGGCTGCCATTTCCAGGAAGGCAACCTGCGGGCACGCCGCCGGGTCGAGCGTGTCCAACAGCTGATGGCCGAGGCCGGCCTGGAGCCGGATCGACTGGAGATGTTCAATCTCTCGTCGGCCGAAGGTACGCGCTTCGCCGAGATCGTCACGCAAATGAGCGAGCGCCTCGAGCGGCTCGGCCCCAGCCCGCTGCGACGGAGCGCCGTCCCCGACGCGTCCGCGGACCCGAGCCCCACGTGGTCAAGGAGCGAACCCGCTCACCAAGGAGCACCATGATCGTTGCTGATCGCAAGCCAGTCCCGGAGATCCGTGACCAGATCCAGGACCACCGGAAGGTTCTCTTTCTCGGCTGCGGCACGTGTGTGACCGTGTGCCTGGCCGGTGGCGAGCGCGAGATCGGCATTCTCGGCTCGTCCGTGCGTATGGCTCTTCGCCTCATCGGCCGCGGGGAGGTCGTCATCGACGAGTGCACGATCGAACGTCAGTGCGAAGAGGCGTTCGTCGACCTCGTGGCGCCGCGCATCGCCCACTACGATGCGGTCTGTAGTTTCGGCTGCGGTGCCGGCGTGCAGTTCCTGGCCGAGCGTTTTCCCAGCACTCCGGTCTACCCCGGGCTCAACACACAGTTCATCGGCGTGCTCGAGAGCCAGGGGGTGTGGACCGAGAAATGCGCCGGCTGCGGCTCGTGCCGCCTGGCCGAGTTCGCCGGCATCTGCCCGATCACCCGCTGCGCCAAGCGCCAGCTCAACGGGCCGTGCGGAGGATCGCGAAACGGTCGCTGCGAGCTCAGTCCCGACCTCGAGTGCGCCTGGCAGATCATCTACGAGCGCAGCCGGGCCCTGGGCACCCTCGGACGGCTGGAGGCGTTCGTCCCGCCTCAGGACTGGTCGAGGTCGCTCGACGGGGGTCCGCGTCGGATCGTGCGAGAAGATCAGCAGATTGGCGAGGCGGCGAGGAAATAGACTCGGGGCAGGAGTGCATGTATCGGTCAACCGGTGGGCACGTCGCGGGACGTCTGACTAGTGCCGCATGTGGACCCAGGTCTCCCTCGCCGACATCGCGGTGAGCAATGGCGCCTGTCACATCGGCATCTCCTCGGGCAGCGGAAACGTCGACGACTTCATGCTCGTCAGGCAGTAGTGCTAGGATGCGTTCCCTTGGAGACCAGCATACGAAGATTCGGGTGGGCACTGCTCGGGCTGTTGACGGCGCTGGCCGGTCCTGCGTGTGGCAGCGGGGACTCGCTCGGCCTTGGCGCGTCGCTCGGCGGGGCGAGCGGCGCAGCACCGGATGACCACGACCAGGCTGGGGCCGGAGGCGGGCCGGGCGGAGCCTCGAACGAAGCCGGTCGCTCGCTGGGACCCGAGGCTGGAGGCCCGAACGGCCATGCCGGCGCTGTCCAGGCAGGCTCTGCCGGCGAGCGGAGCGGTCCTGCGGGCGGTCTCGGGCAGGGCGGCGCGGGTTCGCCAGCGGGCCATCCAGAGCCAGGCGGCGCGACGGGGGAGGCTGGCCGGTTCGGCGCAGGGGGTGCACCGGGCAACGCCGCGTGCCACTCGAACGGCGACTGCGCCCAGGGACAAGCCTGCTCCGAGTACGGAGCGGATGAGCGGTTCTACTGCAGGGAGGCCTCGACCTCGGGCAGCCTGCTCGGCGAGAGCTGCACATCGGGACAGCAGTGCCGGGACCAGATCTGTCTCGGCTTCAGCGACCAGTGCACACGCCTCTGCGAGGACGACCGCGATTGCGACGGCGGCGAGAAATTCATCTGCGTCGAGCTCGGCGACGAGGGTTTTTGCCAGGAGCCGTGCGGGTCCGATGGGGACTGCGAGGAGCATCAATACTGCTACCTCGCTCTGGGTCGCGAGCCGCAAGAATATGCATGGGTCTGCGCGACGAGCACCGGCGGGCGGTCCATCGGCGAAAACCCCGCAGGCGGCGACTGCACGGCCACGTCGGGCTGCGGCAGTGGCTTGTGTTTGACCTTCGGCCCCCAAGACCATCCCTCCCATGTCTGTACCGGCGCTTGCAGGAGCGAGGACGACTGCCCGGGCGACTCGCGCGTGCCCGCTTGCGGTCAAGTGACGATGATGCTTGCCGACGGCACGACCCAGGCCGTTTCGGCGTGCACGCCCGAATAGCCGAGGCGCGAGGATCGGGGTGCTGACCCTTCATTTCGCGACGAACCTGCGGTAGCCTGAAAGAACGATCATGCGTAGGACCGCCAGCCTCTGCGCCTTGGGCCTCATGGGCCTGGGCTGTATCGTCAAGAACGCCGATGACCCCGACACCGGCGCAGCCGGGCAGTCAGGGGAGGGCAACGGACGCGAGCAGAGCGGTGCCGCGGGCTCGAGCTCATCGGCCGAGGGCGGTACGGCTGGTACGGCCGGCACGGCCGGCACGGCCGAGAACGACTGCTCGGTGACGGCCGACGACGACATCTGCAGCAGCTGCGTCAAGAACGAGTGCTGCGCCGAGTGGTGGGCCTGCCTCGACGAGTGCTCGATGCAAATCGAGTGCTACGTGCCTTGCCTGCAGGATCGACACAGCCTCGCCGCCGAGGACGACGCAGCCTGCCGCGAAGAGTGCGACGTGGCCGATGCCAAGGCCCAGACAGCCCTCATCCAATGCCTGTTGCCCGAAGAGGGCGATGAGCAGAAGCCAGGCTGCCGGGACGAGTGCTTCTGAGCGCGGCTCACCCGCCGAGCGCCGCCCGGAACTCGAGGATCGCGCGGCTGGTGGTCGGAAGCTCGATGCAGCGCTCGATCAGGCGCAGATCGATGCCAGGCAGCGCCTGGCTCTGTTCGAGGGGAACGTAGGTCCCGTCGCAGAGCTCGTAGATCTGGATCCGCCCGCGCGACCAGATCCACAGCTCGCCCACGCCGAGCTTCTCGTACGCTCGGCGCTTGTCGAGCGCGCCCCGGGTCCACGCGACCTCGATGGCCAGGTGCGGCGCCGAGGGTTCCGAGACCTCACCGAAGAGGTAGCATTCGTCCGGCTCGACCCCCAGTTTGAGAGCCTGATCCTTGAGCGTCCACGAACCGACGGCCGAAAACTCGATGCCCTTGTCCAGGCACCAGGCCTCGACGAGGCGGCCGATCGTCGACTTGATGGATTCGTGGGTCTTCGATGGGCTCATGATCTCGAGCTCCCCCTGCAGGTACGTGTAGCGAGGCGCGCTGTGGTCGCCCCGGATCTCGAGGAGCCGTTCGTAGTCGGCCCACGTCACATCGTGCAGGCGCACGAGGTGGTCGTAGGGCGATGCACCATCGTAGTCGGCCAGGGCTCGGGCGACCATGGGTGACCCCATCATAGCACGCGCTTCTCAGCAGCGTGAGCCACCGCCAGAACCAGGCCCACCCGCCCAGGTTGGGGTCCGGGTCTACTAGCGGGTTTCCGACGCGAGAATCGCTGCGACCGATTGCTCGATCAACGCGGCCGCCTGCCGGGCACGGTTCGAGAGGTCGCCAGCAGGAAGGCCCGGGTCGAGGAAGACCTAGCGATCGACCGCCACGAGCAGGGCCTTCAGAAGCTTCTCCGCGGCTTGCTGGCAGTGGAAGGCGATGATGTTCTCGAGATGGGGCGCGTGCTGCGCCAACACGTTTGACGCCCGGAGATCTTCAGCCGCTTTGGCGACCCACGCCGAGACCTCTGGGTCCTCAGGCGGCCTCATGCAGCACCTTCCCTTCGCGCAAGGCGACCGCGACGATGCTGCTCATCCAGGTGCTCAACCGTTGGAGCTCTGCGGGCGTGACCACGACGATGTCCGTGGGCAGACCGACGTCGCGGACCGCCCGGTTGGCAAGAAAAGCGCGCTGGGCCGGTGGCAGATCCGTCTCCGCAACCACCAGCAGGTCCACATCGCTGTCCATCCGGGCATCGCCCCTTGCCCGCGAGCCGAACAGGATGATGCGCTCGGGTCGAAGCGCGTCGACCAGCGCCGCCACCAGCGCGTGAAGCTGCTCTGCGTCTCGTTCGCTCGTGGCCATCAATGAGCTCCGAGAAGGCATGATAGTACAATGGCCCGAAACTGCCAGAAAGGCCGCCCCAGCCCGGCCCAGCCCGGGCGCCGCCGCCACCTCGCTACTCCGAGCCAAGCACGCCCGCGTCCTCGCCGTGGGCGCAGTCGGCGACAACGCCCCCACCGGGAAACATGCGCTGCAGCGCGCCCTTCAGCTCGCCCAATCCTCGAGGCGGAGCCCCTCGATGCGCTCGAACTCCCGCACGTTGTGGCTGACGAGCGTCGCCTGTTGCGAAAGGGCGTGGCACGCAATCCACAGGTCGTTCGCTCCGATGGGTGTGCCGCGTGTCTTGAGCCACAAGGACTGCTTGGCGTAGTGCTCGCACAGACTCCGACCGGTATCGTAAAGCACCGGGATCTGCGCGACGAGCGTGTCGAGCTGCCGGAGCACCCGCACGCGCTGGCTGCTGCGCTCGGCTCCCTTGAGCAGCTCCGCGTAGGTGAAGAACGACATGCACAAGGTCGCATCGTCGTCGAGCGCGTCGATGCGCTGCACGACCGAAGCCGGCTTGTGCTTGATCCAGTAGATGAGGGTGTTCGTGTCGAGCATGTACTTCACAGCTCGTCACGCTCCTGGGGCGCAGGCTCCGCGGCGCGCGCCTCCTCCAGCTGCGTCACGAACTCATCGTCGAACGCGGACAACGCTTGCAGAACGGCCTCCCCGCGGTTCGGTGGGATAGGGCGAATGATGAGCTCGCCCCGTTCGTTTCGGCTCACCTCGACTTGATTGGTCTCGAGGCGGAACTCCTGTGGGATCCGCACGGCCTGGCTGTTGCCGTTCATGAAGACTCTGCTGAGCACATGGGCCATGGTTTGCCGTTCCAGCTGGTGTGTACAACTAAGTGTGTACTACCAAGACGCCTTGTTTGCCAGTCACCACGAGGCCAGGCCTCCTGGCCGACAGAGTCGACTCCCAGCCCGCCCACCTCGAGCCCCGCACCGGCCCCGCTACCCCGAGCAAAGCACGCCCACGTCCTCGCCGTGGGTGCAGTCGTACGCAACGCCCCAACCGGGGAATACGCACTCCAAGAGGCTCGATTCGCTGCCGTCGCAGCGCACCTCGTCCATCAAGATGACGCCGGTGCCGACGCCCAGGTAGCCGCAGCATTCAGCCTTGCCTCGGGCGTAGCCGAGCTGCCGGCACACGACCTTCGCGGCCTTGTCGTCGTCGGCAAAGACATCGTCGCAAATCGTTCCCCATTGGCCGTTGTGGTAGATCTCCACGCGCCCCTGCGATTCGTCCACGCCTCCGACCAGGCGCACTGCGCCGTCGGCCGGGCCGCAGCGCCGCTCGTCCGCCTGGCATTCGTCAGGCTCGCACTGCTCTTGTTCGACCCAGCCATCCTCCGTGCACTGCTCCAGCGTGTCGTCGGTGCAGCGAAAGGAGCCGAGCGCACAGGTCGCGATGGTGACGCTCGTGCCGTCGTCACAGGACAGGATCGCGATCCCGGCGTCTCCTTCGGAAACGCTGCACGATCCGTCCTTGCCGTCGCTCACCTTGGCCCGGGTGCCGTCCTCACAGCTGATGACGGCCCGCCCTGCGTCGTCCCGTGCGACGGTGCAGCTTTCTCCGTCGACTCCGTCCTGGCCGTCTTCGATGACGACCTGGGTTCCATCGGTGCACGAGAGCGTCTTGGTGCCGCTCTTGCTGGTCTTGACCGTGCAGGACGACCCGTCCACGCCATCCTTGATCTTGCACGACCCGACGGCGAACACCATAGCCAAGGCCCAGACGACACCGCTCGGTACAAGTCGCATCAGCATCACCTCGATTTGTCTCTGCTCGTGCCCGAGCGCAAGCCCGAACGTACGAGAACGCCCGCTGCCAGCAGCGCCAGCACCGAGCCCGCCACGCGACCCGGTCCGCTCGGGCGCCCGTCCACCAGCGCGCATCCACCGCCCACGCGCACGCCGCGGATGCGGTGATCCTCGACGGGCGCTGCGCCCGCTTCGAGTTCGCTCGGGCGCCCGAGGCCGCCGCCGTTGCCCGACGCTCCGCCCGAACCGGCTGCTGCCTCCGGAGCCCCGCCCGCTCCGCTCGCGCCGTCGTCGGCCCAGGCAGGCAGCGCGTGCCCGAGCTCGGCCCGAGCCTCGCGCGCCGCGCTGACGAGCCAATCTCCGTGCGCCGCCACCTCCGAATACACCGACTCAGTGCACGCTGCGTCGCCCCGCGAGGCCACGCCGAACAGGCGCCCCTGCTCGTCCAGCGCCGGGCTGCCCGAATCGCCGTGGCACAGCGCCCCTGCGCCGAAGAACTCGCCGTCCACGATGCGCTGCGAGCATGGCGCGCCGACGCAGCCGACCCGGAGCTGCTGGACTGTCCGTCGGTCCCCGAAGGTCTCTCCGGTGGATCCATAGCCCACGGCCGCATACCCTTCCGCGGGCCGAGCCGGCTCACCGAGCCGCGGCGCCACCGGCTCGATATCCTCGGCAAACGACCCGCCGAGCAGCGCGATGTCGTTGCCGCACACGCGGTCATCCGTCTGGTGCACCCAGATCCTCGCGACGGCCACGGGCGCGGCCAGCTGCTCCGGGTACATGTGCTCTGCCGTCGTGACCTGGATCCGCTCCGGGTCCAACGTTGGTCCAAAGCGTGAGCTCGCGCACTCGACCGCCGAGCCCTCGTCGAGCCGCGGAGCCACGCAGTGGCGCGAAGTGAGCACCAGACCCGGCGCGACGAGCGTGCCCGTACACAGGGCAGGCTCGCCCTGCTCGAGCGTGTAGAGGCCCACGACGAACGAGTGAGTGCTGTCCGGCTCCCCGTCGAGCAACGCACTCGGCGAGACAGCCGCTGGGTTCACCTCGTGCTCGGCGCACGCGAGCAACCAGGCCCCTGCCAGCGCTGCGAAGGTCCGGCAACCAAACACGTTGGCGGGCAGCATACCAGAAGGGAAGACCCGGCATCTGCAGCCAGGCGTCCCTGCGCAACGACACACGTCGGCGGCAACATGCCACAACGAGCTCGAGCTAGCGCATCGAACGCGCCGGCCACTTGGCCGTACAGCGGAGATGCCTCCACATGAGCGATGTTGTACAGTCATCCACATGAAGGCGATCCAGTTCACCATCGATGAAGCACTGCTCCGCCGGATCGATCGCCTACCCGAGGTCAAGAAGCAGGGGCGTTCGGCCTTCCTACGGTTGGCGGTACAGGACTATCTGGCCCGAAAGCGCACCCGAGAGACCCGAGAGGCCTATTGCCGGGGCTATCGGGACTCACCGCCCGGGCCGGATGAGTTCGGACCATGGCTCGAAGGACAGCAATGGCCCGACGGATAGCCAGAGGAGAGATCTGGCTCTACGGTTTCCGTCCGCCGGACAAACGGCGCCCGGTTCTCGTTCTGAGCCGTGACGACGCCTTGGCCGTCTTGCGTACTGCCACCGTTGCGCCCATCACCAGCACCATCCGCGATTTGCCGAGTGAGGTCGTGCTCGGGGTCGAGGACGGAATGAAAGGCGCCTGCGCCGTCAATCTCGACCACGTTCAGACCGTGCGCACGGACGATCTCCATCGGCGCGTGGCGACGCTCGACCCAGGCAAGCTCGCGCTCGTGTGTCAGGCCTTGGCTGTTGCGTTCGGTTGCCGCTGAGGGCTGAGGCACACCGTCCCGCGTCCGACCGTCCCGGCATCTGGCACCAGGAAATGAAATACGGGGTTACGGGTGACCCAGCCTCTATCCTCCTTCATCGAGTAGTTGCAGGAGCACGCCAGCGAACGAGGCGACCGGGACCCGTCGGGGCGTGCGTGGTTCGGGATCTGGAAAGTGAGATCCCCGCCCTCAAGCCTTGGCCACCGGCGGGCCACGACCGCCGAGCAGCATGCCGAACCGTTGGATGACTTCGGCCGGAGTGTTCATGCTCGCGGCACACGAAGCCCCGGGGGCAGCTCGTTGTGCCTCCCCAGCTTCTGGTGGTTCAGGAGCGCGCGCCGCGCGGCTGTCGCTGGGCGGCTCCGACGGCGGCGAGATGGCGCCAGGGTCGTTGCCGGGCTCCGACGACGCAGGGGTCCCCTCGGGCGCTTCGCCATTGGCCTTTCTGCGCTTCGCCCGGCCCGCGTACAGCGACGGCGCGATGTCGTCCGCATCGCCGATCTCGGCGCGCAGGTACTGCACCGCGGCCCGCGCTCTGGCGTACACCCTCATGAACAGAGCAAACGCCTTGCGCCGCAGCACTGTGGCCTCGGCGACCGTCGGCGCGGCCTGTTCTTTCAGGCCGACCGCCCTCAGCAGGCTCTCGGCTGTGGCGCCCGCCCTGTCGAGCTGGGCCAGCGTCACCGGCGTTTGGTCGTGCACGTTGTTCCATGCCTCCCTCAGCACCTGGACCAGCGTCAGCACGTCGTAGGCCAGCGCCCGATAGCCCGGCCTGGCTTTGCATCGGGCGAACCGTTCGGCCTTGATGAGCTGGTGGGCGGCCAGCGAACGAGCGTCCGAGAGCAGCACGTCCCTGAGCCTGGCGAGCTCGCGGGCTATCGTGGTGAGGGACAGCTTCGGCCAGTGAGCTGCACGGTGCACGGCGTGGGCGTGGCTGACTGCCAGCGTGTACTGTTCGAGCTTGTCGAATTGGGCGAAGTCGAGCTTCGGCAGGGTTTCGACCATCTCGGGCCGCAATGCCCGGATCTCGGGCAGGGAACCGAGCAC
>JAFGIS010000111.1 GCA_016929495.1 Polyangiaceae bacterium
GCCTTGAGTCGAGAGTTGGGGATCCCCTCCGGCGCTCTCGACTCACGGCTGTCGACTCTTGACCAGAGGCATCAGTTCCGAAAGTTGACTCAGATGGAACGACTTTCGTGCCCCATGGAGGCTAGAAACCCGCGTCCTGGCTCAGACCGCGGGCATTTGCCGCCTTCGCCCGGTCGGGGGCGGCGAAAAACCCATCGCCTCGATCGAAACGCGGCACTACAGTGGTGTGCGTTCGTACCGGTTGGAGCACGATGCGACAGAGCGTGTCCGCAGGAAGCGCATGGGTACCCGGCCGACGTCGCTGCTGAAGAAGCTCGGCGCTGTGCTGGCGGGCTCTCTCGTCGGCGTCTGGGCTGGATGGTGGGCTCCACGTCCCTGGTCGAACGCGTTGCACCTCGACCGTGACCACGCACAGCGAAACCGAAACGGCTCTCGGCTTTCTGGTGGAACTCAACGGTTGGAGCCGGACACGACAGGCCGCGCTCCGTCGGTTGAGCCCGAGCCCCCTCCGCCGGAGCCAGCCATACCCGAGCTGGTCTACCCGGGCCTCGTCAGTCCGTTGCTTTCGGAGCGGAACGAGGCGCTGCTGGGTGAAATGGCGGATGTGCTCGGCCTCGACCAGGACCAGCGGGCGCGCGTCGGGAAGATCTTCCGGGGCTCGAGATGGCTCGGTCAGGGCAACCCGATCGTCACCCAGCACCCGATGAGTCGCGCCGAGTGCCGGGCAGTTCGCGCGAAGTCAGCGCCTCTCCCAGCCGGGGATCTCCGCTGCCGTGCTCCGAGCATGGTCTCGATCTACGACCCGACCCGAGGCGAGACGGCAGCCGACGCGCGAGTCTGCATCGATCAGTTCGAGTTTCCGAACATCCCCTGCGAGTACCCCGTCGTCTGGGTGCGAGCGAGTGAGGCGGCGCAGCTCTGCCGAGCGGTAGGCAAGCGCATCTGCGATGCGCACGAATGGGAAGGCGCCTGCGCCGGCGCGCTGAGGAAGGTCGAAGAGGAGTATCCGTTCGGCCAGCGCCGGATGATGATGGAGTACCTTCACAACAAGGAACGCGAGATCGTCTGGGCCTACGGCGCAACACCGGATCAGGCACGTTGCCCCACCATGAGCAAGAAGAGCGCTCGGTGCGATATTCCCGGCTGGGCGTCGTGCGGCTCCAACACCTATCCTGCCGGCGCATTCCCGCAATGTCGCAGTGCGTTCGGGGTTTTCGACCAGCACGGAAACGTCGCCGAACACATGAACCTACCCCTCGAGCCCGACGAACTCGCGAGCCGGCACGGACTGGGCGAAACCGAGATGAAGGGGGCCTGGTTCATCTTCTCGAGCTACCGAGCCCATCCCGACGACTGCCGCTGGCGCGCACCGATGTGGCACGCGACGCGCGTCGGCGATCCGAACAGCCACCGCAGCTACCACCTCGGCTTTCGTTGCTGTCGCGACCTGCCCGAGAATGAAGGAGGCGCGGCAGGCACGGGGCCGCGATAGACCGCCGCTGCGAACTCAAGAAACCGGAGTTCCTGTCCTACAGCTGCCTACGTCTTCGCGGATCGGAGGGCTGGCGCGCTGCGGGACGCTCGGGGTTTGACCAACGGCGCGCCCACGGCAATCGAACCCTTCGACAATGATGCTATGCTGAGTAGCTTGTGCTCATGTGCCTTGTGCGCGCGGGCCGAAAAGGCATGGCAACCGACGACAAAGAACGAGCCGAAGACGGCGTTCAGTCGACGCATTCGCAGGCCCCGCTGCACGAACGGAGGCCGAGCGGCAGAGCATCCGTTTCGCAACCGAGCAGCCGCGTCTCGGTTCGGCCCTCTGCAAGCAGCTCTCCCGCCGTTCCAATCCGGCACACGAGCGAGCCGTCGGTGAGTCTCCGTCACAGCATGCGAGGGTCCGGCAGCACGCCGGCCAGCCCGGGCGCAGAGCGGCCGTCGGGCGTGAGCCTGCGACTGAACGTGTCGAGTCTTCCGCCGGTGCAGTACGCTCGTTCCTCTCGACCTCCCATTTCCCGTGCGGAGCAGATACAGGGAGGCCTGCTCGGCCTGCTGGTAGGGGATGCCCTGGGCGTCCCCTACGAGTTTCGGGCGCCCGATGAACTCCCTCCGCTGGAGCGTATCGACATGGAACCGCCTGCGGGCTTCCGGCGCGCACACGGGGTGGCACCGGGTACCTGGTCCGATGACGGCGCACAGGCCCTGTGTCTGGTGGCGAGCCTGCTCGACAGGGGACAGTTCGACCTCGAAGACTTCGTGAAGCGCTTGGTCGGGTGGGTGAGCGAGGGTCAAATGGCCGTCGAAGGTCGTGTGTTCGACGTCTGCGGGCAGACCCTGGCGGCGCTACGCGCGATTCGTGACGGCGCGGACATGTTCGAGGCTTCGCTACGCACCTCCAACATGAACGGTGCAGGCGCGCTTTCCCGCGCCTTGCCTCTGGCCCTGCTTCACGTCGGGTCCGAAACCGCACTCGTCGCCAACGCACATCTGCAGTCTCGGGTGACCCACCCGCACCCGCGATCGCTCGTGAGCGCTGCTCTCTTCTGCCTGTGGGCGTACTACGAACTCCAGGGGCGGGAAGACGCGTTTGCCGGCGCAGGTCGACGGCTTCAGCAGCTCTACCAGCATGGCGCGGCCTATCGACGACACCCAGAGTTCGCCAGGGAGCTCGCTGCCGCCTATGGCTCGGAGCGCAGCGTGCAGGTCCGCGGCTCGACGAACGTCGTCGATTGCCTGTATTCGGTCGTCGACGCATCGCGGGAACGAACGTACGAACGGGTGGTACGCAGAGCCGTCTCCTTCGGACGCGCTGCGGGCACCATCGCATGCCTGGCCGGCGGCATCGCCGGGATCCGATTCGGCAAGGCAGGCATTCCCGAGCGCTGGCTCAGGGCGCTGCGCGGCCGCGATATGCTCGACCCGCTGCTCACGCGGGTTTCCGGAATGACTCGTTCGCGCGACGACGACGTCTGAGCCGGCTCATGCTTCGTTGCCATTGAAGCGATGCACGAGTGCCTTGCACCACGACCGTGCGCCGAGGCTTTCCGCCGCGCGAGCGCCCGCGGCGCAGAGCGTCTCTCGATCGAACGATGGGCCGCGAAACGTCTATTGAAAGGATACGGCCATATGGTCGGCGACGGCCTGCACGTCGGCAGCTTTGGCGACCGGGCCACGGACCATGAGAGCGACCGCCGACCCTTTCGCGAAGAGCACGTAGTCACGCGTCGCATACGCGGTGCCATTGTCGAACTTGCCATCCACGCGTCCGGCCACGGTCTTGGCCACCGCGCCCTCGGCCTTGCCAGTTACTTCGTACTTCGGCGCGTCACGCTTGTTGACGTCGATCAGACTCGAGAGATACTGGCTTCGCGCCTCCGGCGGGACCGCAGGCTGCACTTGCACCATGGCGGTGATGTCGAGCTTCTCGTTGTGCGCCTCCGAGCCCTCTTTGGTCCAGCCTTCGCCCGTTGGCATCTCGACCGAGCCCGCTCCGCTGGCGTCGGTCCGTTGCCACTGGAACCCAGCAGGCCCGGGTGCGGCGCCCTGGATCAAGGCGGGTCCAGCGCTTACCGCGCTCTGCTCACCGCTCGCCTCCGCGGCCTTTTCGGCGGCCTGTCCGCCGAGCTGAGCCAACTTCTTGCAGCCACAGACGCTTAGGCCCGCCGTCAACGCGACGACCATCCACCGGTTTGCCCACATGCCAACTCTCCTTCCATCGTGTGTCATCTGTCACACCCCTTGGGTGGCAGGCAATCTACAGTAGCCAGCTCGTCCTTCGCAACCGATTTCTCTCCACTGGGTCATGGCTGCTGGGTCATGGCTGCTGGGTCATGGGCGCTGGGTCATGGGCGCTGGGTCATGGCTGCTGCGGCCACGGGTCGATGGGTTCGTCGTCTCAAGCCATGCACTTCCGAGTGTTGGGTGCACAGACTCCTTCTCACAAAGGGCTGGTCACAGCCGTATCGAGCTATTGCTCTCTCGAGCTCCCTGTTGGGGGCCACATAGGATAGATGGGCCTCGCGAGCATCGTCGCACAGAAACCCGCAGAAAGGCGCGGGGGTACGGTTCGAGCGGGCGAGCGTGGTCGCCGCGAGCGACTTGGCGCCGCCACATTACCTGCAGGGGCGCGTAACTATTGGGCAAGCCTTCGAACCTCCACGGGGCTGCTGCCCGAGCGGGCCATCTTGCCGTGCCTGCGGTGTTCCACGGCAATCCAACGGAATCCGTTCGTGGAGCATGCGGGCAAGCACTGGTATCGCACCGGCGATTGGGTCAGTGCCGACGAGGACGGCATCCTCACGTTCGCGGGGAGGCTGAAGCGGTTCATCAGGCTGGGCGGGGCGATGATCTCGCTGCCCGCGGTCGAGACGGTGCTCGAGCGCGCCTTGCCGAACTCGGGCGAAGAGGGTCCGGAGCTTGCGGTGGAGCCGACTCCTGGCGAGCATCCGGAGCTCGTGCTGTTCGCGACCTTCGACGTCGAACGTGACGAGGTCAACCGGACCCTGCGCGAGGCCGGCCTATCGCCTCTGCACAACATCCGCCGCATCGAACGCGTCGACCGGATCCCGGTTCTGGGGACGGGCAAGACGGACCACCGATCGCTCGGGGCGCTGCTCCAGAAGTGATTGCGTGGCCAGTCGATGGTGGAACGACGGCGGCCCGGTGGCCTGCGGCCGCTGTTCCCGCTGTCAAAAAGGCCGGAGGGTCCGCATGGGCGCGCCACAAAGTCGGGACTGTCCGTGTGCCCTTTCGGCTGCTGCCCGGCAGATCGACGCACGATTCGTTTCCTTGGGCGAGACGATCTGTCGGCGGCCGCGACCGGGTCCACGCCGTTTCTGCCATGACCCTCGCAGGCACGACGCTGGCCCGGTAGTTGCATCCACTGCCGAACAAGGCCGACGCGGGTCTCGGCTGGTGGCCAACCGTACAACAAAGCCCGCGCCACCTTCCACCCGCTGCTTCTGTTCAACCCAAACCAGGAGGTCAATCCAGACAGCTATGCCCGATGGTTCGTTGCGGGCTCTGTTCTCAAGAAACGGAAGAAGAAAGCCATCGTGTGTCGTCGAGGCCGGCCCGTTCCAAGTCCTCCTCCGCATTTGCCCATCGTCTCCCGGGCCAACCGTGCGCTCCGGCGCCCGGTGCCTCGACGTCCGATGGTTCCGCCTGCGCCATCGAACCGTTCCGGAGCGCGACAGAAAACCATCGCTTCGATCGACACGCGGTACTAGACCCCGAGGTCATGCGAACCCGCTCACTGCTCGTCCTTGCGCTACCAACGATTGCCGCGGGCTGCGGTCAAGAAGATCTTTCGAATCCACTGTTGTACTTCACGACGGGCGAAGAGAAGGAGGCGGTGACGTACGACGGAGTCAAGCGATTCGAGATCGAGAGAATCGACTCTTCGGACGACGCCGACCGCGTTCTGCGCGCCACCGAGCTGCCCGAGACCGTAGATCTCGGCGCCGAGGGCGAGTATCGGTTCAGGGCGCGCGGCTTCGACGAGAGCGGCGTTCGTGTGGCGGCGGGGCGCACCTTGACCCTGGATCTCGCCAATCTGAAGGGCGGATTGATTCCGCTGTTCATGGCTCGGACGGATCGAGCCTCACGGCCCTCGGAAGAGCTCGAACTCGCGCCCGGCTCCTATCCTCCGGCAGCCGTGCTCGACGGTGATCTAGTCTGGGTGATGCGCGGCGGGTCGGATTCGATGACGACCGACTCCTACAGCTTCGCCCTGTGGCAGCAGTATACGCCGCCCGATGCGTTCAAGAGCATCGAGTGTCCGACGAGCCCGTGTGAGCTCACGAACCTCGTCGTTTCGGGCCGGATCTACGCGGTCGCGATCGCGACACAGTGGGCGTTCGCGATGAACACGGCCACCTATCGCGGTGACGAAGTCGAAGCCCCCGACGATCTGGCATCCTGGGGCAACGTCGCGGGGGGGCGAGTCCTTCCCGGGGAGGACGAGACGGCGCTCCTGGTTGGCGCTACGCGCCTCGAGGACCCCACGGACTATCTGGTCGAGTTCGAAGATGCGGCGCAGACCACGGTTTACCGGCTGAACACCCCTCGCGCCGGTGCTTCGGTTCTTTTCGAGCCTGATTTCGGTGTCGTCGTCGCAGGTGGCAGCGCCAAGGGCGCGGGCGTGGAGGTGCTCCGGCCCAAGAAAGACAAGTTCGTTTCCCTCGACTACCCCGCTGACGGCGTGGTCGGCTCTGCGCTGGCTGTTCAGGACGAACATCGCCTGCTTCGAATGGGTGGAGTCACCGCCGCGGGTGAACCGGCTCCCACCGTGCGTATCGACCTGGAGTGCGAGAAGGACTGTGAGTTCGAGGCCATGCCGGAACTGGCCGTAGCCGCCCGACGCGCACAGGGCTACTATGACGCCGATACGGGAGTCACCATCGTCGTCGGCGAAGACTCGGACGGTGTGACGGTCGCGTTCCGGTACGATGGACAATCGCTCTCGGGCGTGGCCTTTCCCAAGGCGCAGCGGCGCATGCGCGCGACCGTGCTCGAGCTGCCCAACCAGCAGCTGTTGTTGCTAGGCGGTCTGAACCCGGACACCGGCGATCCGATTTCTACGCTCTCGGCCGTTTCGTTCTGACCCCACACCGTGGCCATCGCGTTGAGCCGCCGCGGTGGGCTTGCGCAGTCCTGCGGGCGGCCAGCTGACCTGAAGCGAATTCGTGGCGCAAGCCATTACGCACGAAATGTAGGCCAGGGTAGGTGTCCTCGGTACACTTGTGCCATGAAAGTGAGCTCGAGGACGCGTGCCGTTGCCGCTACGGCGGTTCTTGCGACGATCGCGGGCGCGGCGGGTTGTGCCCACCCCATGCAGCGCAAGCTGGAGGGACGCTGGGCGGGCGATTCGGTCGAGAACTTCGACAGCGAGCTCGTCGCCGCGGCCACTGGCTGGGCCAAAGGAACCAGCATGGAGTTCTCCGGGTCCAACATGACCGTCGCCGTGCCCGCCGAGGAGCCTCGTTCGGGCCGCTACCGCATCGAACGCGCGCACGATCGAGATCTCTACATCAGCGTCGAACGTCGCGATGGAACTCGCGACAATGTGCATTTCAAGCTCGACAGCGACCACATGATGCGATGGGTTCTCGCCGACGGGCGCTCGGTCGTCCTGCGGCGCGAAGAATAGGGATCGACTGGGCCGTGGACCGTGTTCACGACGAGCCGAGCCAGTGCTTGGATGAAGCCTCGTGGGCCGTGCGGCGGCTCACGACGACGGCGCCGGTCGTCGGCGTCGTTCTCGGATCAGGACTGGGCGCGTTCGTCGACGAGCTCGCGGGGCCCGTGATGCTTCCCTACCGAGAGATCCCGCACATGCCGCAGCCCGGCGTCCGCGGCCATGCAGGCCAGCTCGCGCTCGGGACGGTCTCGAGTGTGCCGGTGGCGTGTTTGCAGGGGCGAAGCCACCTCTACGAGGGCCACACGCCGGATACCGTCGTCTTTGGTGTGCGCTTGCTGGCGAGCCTCGGTTGCCGCATCGTGCTGCTCACCAATGCAGCGGGCGGCGTCGGCGTCGACCTGGTGCCGGGCGACCTGATGCTGGTCGTCGACCACGTGAACCTGACGGGTCAGAATCCTCTCGTCGGTCTGCCGGGGCCGCCCTTCATCGACATGACCGACGCGTACGACCCCCGCCTACGTGAGTCCGCGCATCGCGCGGCACGTGATGCGGGGATCGCGCTCAAGGAGGGGGTCTACGCCGGCATGCTGGGTCCCTCCTACGAGACGGCTGCCGAGGTGCAAATGCTCGCGTCCCTCGGAGTGCACGCAGTGGGCATGAGCACCGTGCTCGAGGCCATTGCTCTGCGCCAGGCCGGCGTTGCGGTGGGCGCCGTCTGCGCTATCACCAACGCCGCTGCAGGCCGAGACGGTGCGATTCTAGACCATGCCCATGTGCAGCGCGTCGCCGACCTCGTGCGCGACAAGCTCACCCGGCTGCTGTGCGGCTGGATTGGCGTCGCCGCCGACGAACCTGTCGCAAGACCGGGGAGCACCCCGGCATGACCATGAACCCATCTTTGCTCGACGCAGCGCGTGACGTGATGAGGCGCGCCTATGCGCCGCATTCGCATTTTCGTGTCGGAGCTGCCGTGCGCAGCAGCTCCGGTGCCGTTTACTTGGGGTGCAACATCGAGAACGCGAGCTACGGCGCGACCCTCTGCGCCGAACGCGTCGCCATTGCGGCCATGGTCGCTGCCGGGGATCGTGCGTGGACGGAGATCGCCATCGCGAGCGACGCCGACCCCCCGGCGACCCCGTGCGGTATCTGTCTTCAGGTGTTGGTCGAGTTTGCGACCGAAGGCCGAGTCCTTCTGGCCGGACCGAACCAGTGCCGAGAGACTTCTCTGGGGGCCCTTCTGCCCGACCCCTTCGTATTGCGCCACGGCGAGTAGCGCGGGCCTGTCTGGGGCGAGGAAACACGCCCCCGGCTCCGGTGGCGCACCGGCGCAGCCGGCTCTACCTTGAGGGGCACGTGAGCACAAAGCAACGCCAGCCGTGCGTTCCCTCTGAGCTTGTCGTGTACGACAAGCTGAGCCGCTGTCCATACCTGCACGGCCGCATCGCACGCATGCCGCTTCGCCTTCCGGCTCGCGTGCTGACTCGCGGAGAGTTCGACCAGCGCTTGCGGGGCGGAGACCGGCGCCAGGGCATTGTCCTCTATCGCACGATGTGTCCGGCCTGCCATGCCTGCGAGCCGATCCGCCTCGTCGCGGACCGAACCGTGCTCAGTCGCGCGCAGCGCCGTGTCTGGCGGACGACCGGGCGGGTCGTACAGGTGGAGCGCGGGAAGCCCGTCGTCGACCCGCAGCGCGTGGCGCTCTACAACCGGCACAAGAACGAGCGCGGTCTCGGCGACGGGCACGATCCCCTGGACGTCGTCGGCTACGCCGAGTTTCTGGGAAGCACGTGCTGCGAGACCTTCGAGCTCAGGTACTTGGTCGCCGGTCAAACGGTGGGGGTCGCCATCGTGGACCGCGGCGCCGACGCCCTTTCGGCCGTCTACTGCTACTACGACCCGGACTACGCCAAACTGAGCCTGGGGACCTATTCGATTCTCGTCCAACTCAGCCTGTGCAGGGAGTGGGGCCTTCGCTACCTCTACCTCGGGCTGTATGTCAAAGAGAGCGCCAGAATGCGGTACAAGGGGAATTTCAGACCCCACGAGCGCCTTGTCGGCGGGCAATGGCAGGGCTTCATTTCCGAGGATGAACCGGTGCCCCAACAGTGATCCGGGAATCGGCGAGCCCAGCCCGACGCCGTGTTGCCGTGTCTGGAAAACCAAGAGACGTCCCGGGCGCGAAAGTCCGCGAAGTGCTCTCGGGACATAGCCCGGGCTAGTGCATCGTTTCAATTGAAACGATGGCCAACAACCAGGGGTGCCGCGGGTCAGATCGCTGGGAGATGACGCTTGTGGGGCGCGCGGCCCCGAGGCTACTCGAGCGGTCGTCGTTCGATCTCGCCAACGCTGGCCAGAGCGGACGCCAGGCCCTGCTTGGCTGACTCCAATGCGCGACGGTCCTGCTCCCACTTGAATCGGGCCTTTTCGAGCTGGGCTTCCAGAAGCTGTATGCGAGCTTCGCGTTCCGATAGTGCGGCGCCAGTCGTCGCGCGCTCTTGGGAGATCTCCTCGAACAGCTGGTCGTGTTCGGCATGGAGCCGGTTGAGAATCTCCTCGTGGGCACGGTTGATCCCGCCGACCTTCTCCTCGAAGTGCCGCTGCAGACTCGCGGCCTGGGCGTTCAGTGCCTCCTGACGCTCTGCTTCGGCTCGGGCGTTCGCCTCCGAAAGCGCGGCTTCGCGTGCGTACCGTTCCGCTGCCTTCAGTGCCTCGGCGTGTTCGGCGCGCAGATTGGCCTCTCGAGCATCGCGTTCCTGGAGCTCGCTCGCGAATCGCTTCTGTGCGGCGTCGTACTCCATGACTCGGTCGTCGATCTCGCTCTTCAGTTTCTCGGTCTTGCGTTTGAAGTCGTCGGCGCGCTTGCTCGCCTGCTCCTTGTCACCGCGGAGCGTCTCGCTCAATCGCTCTGCCTCGCCGAGTCTGCGCTCGAGATCCTCGACTCGGTCGGTCAGGTCGGCCCGCTCGCGCTCGACGGCGAGAGAAGTCTCACGCAGGTTGATGATCTCGCGTTCTCGACGGTTGAGCTCGTCTCGCGTCTCGAGTATCTCCTTGTCCTTCCGGTTGAGTTGCTCCCTGAGGTCGAGGAACTCCCTGGCAGTACCGCCGGCGCGGCTCGCCGCAGGCGCCCCGCGGGTTCTGGCCTCGTCCAGTTCCCTGCGCAGACGCGCGATCTCCGCTTCGTGCGAGTCTTGGAGCTGCGCGCCGTCTTCGAGCTCACTCTGAGCCTTACGCAGTTGCTCCTGCA